>JBKEAN010000091.1:0-38781 GCA_047972415.1 Mangrovibacterium sp. | reverse complement strand
GAATCAAAATTGACTTTCGTCTTCAAAATAAGAGTAGTGCCGCCGTCTTGCCCTGCCTCACTTTTCGCGTGGGTATCGGTCGCAGATGCGCTGAGTGCAGCGGCCTGTGCACGACTTGCATACCCCTGCGCCTCGGAGCTGGTTGCCAGGCTGCCGCTCACCCGGAAGGCACTCACATCAAGTAGGGTGGATTTGATGTAGCCGCCTTGAATAATTGTACTGTCGAGCTTGGCTAACGACACAAGGTTTTCAAAAGCTAAGCTTCCAAGGCTGCCCTGTAAGGTCGAAACAAGCCCGGAGGCGTAGGTTTGAGCTGCACTTTGTGCCGTGTTGGCTTTTGTTGTCGCATCAGCGGCAGCGGTTGAGATTGCCGCCGCCTGTGCCGTGCTGGCATACCCTTGAGCTTCAGAAGTTGTTGCCAGGCTGCCACTCACCCGGATGGCACTCACATCGAGCAGAGTGGATTTGATATAGCCGCCCTGGATAATTGTGCTGTCGAGCTTCGCCAGGCTAACCAGGTTTTCAAAGGCCAAGTTGCCAAGGCTGTTTTGCAAATTTGTCACCAGACCGGAGGCGTAGGTTTGAGCAGCAGTTTGTGCCGTGTTCGCCTTTGTTGTCGCATCAGCGGCAGCGGTTGAGATTGCCGCCGCCTGTGCCGTGCTGGCCTTCGATTGCGCCCCGGTTTGCGTTTCGGCATTGCCGCCGGTTACATAGACGGCACCTTTTACATACACGTTGCCGCCATAAAAGCCATATCCTGAAATCGGACCAAACTGGGCATCGGTGATGCCATCCAGTTTCCCGATCCGTACCCGTGTTTTACCGGCAAGGCTGGCTGATACTACCCCGTCCAACAAATCCAGGTATGGGGAATTATTGTCGGAAGCGGTCAGGTAAATGGCTCCCTGTCGGGATGTGTTCGAAACGTTACCGATCCGGACTACCGTGTCTCCCGCTTCCGGCACACCCGCGCCATCAATGCCGGTTTTCGTGATATTGAAATAATCGGCTCCAACCGATGTGACTTTCGCGGAGTAGTATTTCACGCCCCGGCCGGTCCATTTTTGGCATCGGAGCCAGTCATCAACGGCGAATGGTGGGGCCATGTTCCCACCGTCGGTATCGATGAAGCATTTCCAATACGTTCCACCATCGGTCACACTCTTAACCTTGGCCGCATCGGAAACCCACAAACTGCCGTTTGTGCCGCGAATTTGGTTGATGACCAGCTCATACACATCCATTGCCTTACGGACCGTCAGATAGTCAACTGTCAGCCGGTTATCAGTCGGATCAATGCGCCAGCCAGAACCTGCAAAACCGGAAGCGTACCCCGGTGATGTGGCATAGCCGTGAATGGTTCCGTTATTCATCGTCCAGGAAACATCCGGGTTGTTTGCGTTGTCGGTGTGGTAATAATTAGCGGCAACAATCCCGCCCAGCTTATCAGAGTCTCCGGCCTTTACTTTTGTACCATCTATCGTCAGATAGCCATCAGAAACAGATAATTTGTCCAAATCAGCTTTGTTCTGATGTGTGTGCGACTGCTCAACCAGGACACCGATATCGTCCAGCGTGGCATAGCCGGACAAATCAATGTAAGAAGGAACATCGCCGGCAATAACGAATCCCATGCCGGAGATGGATGAGATAATATCCGATTTAATGGTGCCGTAACTAAGCCGCCTCCATTTCTGGACAAATGGACTTTGGACGGGAAATAACAAAAGGTTGTCGAGCGTGGCCAGTGGAAAATCAATCAGCCGGGGCGCTAAAAAAAAAAACCTCCGAATCCGGATCAATGATTTCCACATTCTCTGGAAGATTATCGGCCCGGGTCAGGTTTAAGTATTTGGTCTGCCTGGAGAGGGCAAACTTAAATTCGTAGTAATAGCTATCCTCTTCGCCATGCACGACTTTAGCCTGCGGATCCGAAATGGTAATGCGCTTCAGGTTTCCGTCGTCGATGGAGTACCGGCGCGATGAATGAAAGAACTCATTTATCCAGGCTTTTTCCCTCAGATCGGAAAAGTAACCGGTATTTTTCGAGAACACCTGGTCAAACTCCACATCGTAGTCCGTGGTATCTTCATCAAAAAGCGCACTGGAAATATCAAACTTATTTTCCTCGCTCTTTTTTCCGGTGAAGCGGATGGTATCAATCCCGCCCAGGGAGTTAGCGAAAACAAACAGGTCGTCATGCTCAAAGAAGTCGTTGAACAGCACGTAACGCTGGACAAACGATAAACGAACCGCAGTCGTATCTTCAGTCCAAATGTCGAAATAAACAGGCTGGCCGCTGGCGAACAGTCCTGACAGGTACTGAAAGTTTACATTGAGCGAATACAGCTTTCCGGCCCCCAGGGCCGCGAGTGTAATAGTTTCCGGTTCCGCGTCTTTAAAATAGGCTTTCAGTTTCACATCGACAGCCTCCGCGGCGTAATATGCCAACCAATCCGGGTCGGTGTATTTTACCTTTTTCTGCTGCAACTGCCAGGTAAGCCAGTTTGCTTTCAGAAAAACTGATGCATCAACCGATGCGTTCACACCGCCTGCGATAACCGTATGCGAAGTTGAAGCGCCATCGATGACAAAAGAAAAGGTTTTGCAGGCGCCGGTTTGTTCAAATACATCCGTGTCCGGGATGGAGACAACCAGGAGCGAAGGGAGCAAATCGCGTAAGCGAATTTTTATTGTGTTGTTCGCATCCGGATCGTAGTTTTCCTCCAGGATAGTGAGGCCGCTTTCAATAATTTTAAAATTGACGGCAGCGGCAGAGCTCAGTAAAATGTCAGGAATATTTCCTGCCAGTTCCAGATCAGAAGGTATTTGTAAAATCGTTGCCATTTCGGGTAACTCATTTTAAGTTGACAAATCAAATATCATGATCTGTCTGCTTGTGTAAAAGGACAACAGCCCGGCTCCGGGTCAGGCCTCAATCAGTTCCACATCGCATAATGAAATAGCCTGCCGGGTTAAGGTGGCCTCAATCTTTTTCAGGTAGAAAAGCCTACCGCGGACATAGTACTTTTTCATGTAGTCGATGTTTTTCAAGTCGAGCTCCGTTAACCGGAATTTCCCTTTAAGTATCTGCCGGTCTTTTTCAACCCAGGCTTTAAATTCTGAATGAAACCGGCTAATTAGTCCGTCGGCACCTTCCCATGCCAGGGAGTAGTTACCAACCCGGTTGCCGTTCATGTCGTAGTTGTATGGCGTTAGCAGCGGATAAGTCCCGGCATAAGTAGCGGGGGCGGTGAAGGTCATCTTACTGGTGAAATTATAGAACCCCCGCATAAAACCAATATAAGGGATTGAACTGTTTTTCTTCCTGTCGTCCGGGAATTCCGGAACGTGCCAAGCGCCACGGGTAACATTCGTATTCAACCACCAATATTCGTCAATGCGCATGGGAACCGGGTTAACACCGCTGGAAATTGCGTAATCGTCGGTGTTTTCAGAATCCTCGTCTTTCGTGGTGTTGCCGGATAAGCCGCTGTCCTTTCGTTCGTATTCCCATTCGTCCGGGTCTGTTTCCACTTCCTTCGATTTCAGTTTTTTCTCATACACCTCATTGGTATTGGCAACAATGTAATTACCTTCTCCTTTTGCCGGTTGTATTAGTACCTCACTGCTGTCAACCTGATGGTAGTAGGCTTCATCTTCCGATTGCGAACCGGAGCCATAGCCGTAAGCGTAGGTTTGGGCCCGCTGGATGCTCTTTGTCGGAGTCCCGACAAGCTTCGTGCTCCAGTCAACGACCTCTGTATTCTCAATCACTGCTTTGTTGTGAACAATATCAAGCCGCCCATCAGGACGGGGGAGTAACGAACAACAGAAAAGCTTCAGGAGTTCTTTCAGAAACTCTGAAAAGACATACTTTGGAAAAAAACTGTTCAGATAAAAGTAATTGTCCACATCATCGGTGTAATACGAGTTATCAACGAGTACTCCGCGATAGGTGCTCATAATTCCGTCGGAATACATTTTATGAAACGACGTGATCATCGCCAGCGTCCGGAGTTCGGCATCTTCCTTGAAAAAATTATGATTCAGACCGGCGCCGAAAATCTGGTCAATCAGCCAGTGAATATAAGGCTGCGGAAAAATGGCCCCATGTACGTTGACAACACCATTGGTGAAAACAAAGCTGCCATTGTTGACATTCCACATATTCAAATAAAGCTTATCGGCATTGTAATTTCCGTAAGCATTTTCAGAATACTTCCAGTCTTCGTCCTTTACCCGAGTCGGGCATGCGGCAAATTTATCGCCGATGGTAGTTGCTTGGCCGAAAATGAGGTCTTTGTAAGCTTTGCCCCATCCGGTGTTAAAGTCAGGCCAGAACCGGCTGCCGACCCCAAAGCTGTAAAAGAAACCCGCAATATCCGAAAGGTCACTCAGCTTCTTCTTCACCAAGTCGGAAATGTTTGAGCCAATGAAATTGGTGCTCAGGCTCTTTTCGACCTCACTCAATTCCATCTTGCCAATACCAAACGATACATGATTGAACAGCATTTGTGCCGGCATTTTATCCCACGAACCGACCGAATTTTGCCGCTGCGGGTTTTTAAATACAGCCAGGTTCCTTGGTGTAGGCGGCAAGCTGAACGACAGGCTGTAGGTGAGCGGGATCCGGTCCTGCAAAATAAAAGGGTTTTCCCAGGTAACGTTTACCTCTGCATCCAGTGGTAAATCCAGTTTTTGGTTATCAACAAATATTTCCAGCATAGTTATAAGCTTGCGTTATCACGAATAGATTTGACATCATCCTCATACTCTTCAAACTCCCGGTAGTATAGTTTGGCCCTTATCCCTTTCTCCAGGCTGTTGTTTAACCGGTTGACGGCCTTCAACAGTTCAGTATCCTGCGTAGACGAGTAAGTATAAGGTTGCGGAAGGTTTGCGGAAGCGGATTCCGTTTTCGGCTGACTGGCATATCCACCGGCGGCCATTTGGCCTGTTGCCGGTATCGATGCCATAATAGTTTGCGTGTTCAGTTTCGAAATTTGCCCCGTCCGCTGGTAATAATCGAACACGTCCAGGAACTGCTTTACCTCCGGGTTGCGAACAGCTTTGGCATTGGCAAACCACTCGTTGGCATGGTACACGCCCATAACCTGGTCATCGCTGGCCGCCTGACCGGTGTAACCGCCTTCTTTCTTTCCTTTCTTCTTTGTGAATTTAGCAACAGTTTGAGCAAGGATCAGAGCTGTTTGAACACCACCCTGAACCGTGTTAGCCGTAACCCATGGTTGACCAAGCGTTAAAGGAGAGGCGGCAATGGCCTTTGCATTAGCTTTTGCTATGTTTACCCAGACATCGCCGATAGCAAGAGCCTGGTTAAACAGGAACAATGCCTTTCCCAAGGCGGATTCTTCATCCACAATGCCCGAAAGCATGGAAATATAATTTTGATACGTCCCCAGTCGCCTTTCTGTCAGTGCATATTCTGCATCAATCTGATCTGACTTTAATTGGTACACCTGCTGATTGTAGTTTCGTTCAGCGGCTAATGCTGCGGCCTTGTTGTTACCGGCAAGTCTTTTTTCTCGGGCATACTGGGCCTCAATAAGCGCCATCCTAGCATCAAACTGGGCTTGCTGTTGTTCGGGTGTGGCGAAATTCGGATCGATGGGGGTTGCAGCAGTCTCCAAATCCTGCAGTTCCTGAATTTTGGAAGCTTCTTTCAAGTCCTGCATCTTCTTTTGATGCTCGGCTTCTTTTTGCTCAACCAACAGGTTTATCTCATCATTTAGGGCAATCTCCTGCGCCGACAAATCGATTTTATCAATCAATCGTTTCTGTAGGGCCAGCCTTTCATTCTCCCAACGTTGATTTTCCAGCGCCTCCTGTTTTTGAAGTCCATCCTGCAGGTTTTCAATCCCCGCTACTGCCAATTCTTTTTCGGCCTGCAGCAACAAGTTCTTCAAAGTCCGGTCTACTTCAACCTGCTTTTCCATTGCCTGGTTGACAGTCTGCTCGTATTCCGAACTCCCCTTTTTGTAAATGGATAATTTATCATTAAGGAACTTCAACTCAGCCTGCAGCAAATCGGCGTTGTACTGATCCTCCGATGTTTTTCCCTCCAGATGCCGTCGTTTGATTAGTAATAGTTCCTTATTATAGCCCGCTTCCTGTATTTCGATGCGCTGCTTTATTTCTTTGTCGGTTAAATCCCCTCCACTATCCAGATTCTGAACTTCCTTCCAATTTTTTCCGGTCCACTCATAGACTTTATTCCCGATCGTTTTCCGGTCGCCAACAGCCGGTCCATCGTTTGTTTTATTACTGCCTTCATCAATGATAGCTGTCAAGGTCTTTTTGACGTCCAGATAATCCAGCTCGGCTTTGGTCAAATTTTCGACGCTGTTCATTGCGTTGTAGTATGCCGCCGCCATTACATTATTGCCTGCTTTGATGTTGTTCCAAACCGATTGCCAGAATGAAACCTTTCCGACTTCTCCGGAGGCAATGTCGGTATTGTGTTTCTTCTCTAGTTCAACCAATTGCTGGTATGCCGCTTCAACACGGGCTTTTTGCTCGATGGACTTGATGTAATCATCAGTCGCCTTTTTAGCCTGTTCGGTATTAATACGTTCCAACGTGAGATTTCCGAAGTACTCCGGGGAGATTTGATTCAGCTCCTTCAACGCGGCCAACCGGTCGGCCATGCTTTTTTGTTCATCTCTGGCGACCTTTAATAATTGTTCGACTCGAACTTTCTGTTCCACGGTATTCTGAATAACTTCCTGTTCCAGGTCATTCAGCGCTTTTTGTGAGGCGGTAGCTTTGTCCAGGTTTTTGCTGTATTGCCAAATGGCGGCGCCAACGGCAATAACAACTGCAAGAACAGCCCCGATCGGGTTTGCTTTTACAGCCGCATTCCAGGCTCTCTGGGCAATCGTCGCTATTTTAATCTGCCCGGTAACAAGCGCCTTGGCAACGGCATATCCTTTCTCCAAAGCAATACCAAGTTTGGTTTGAAGAAAATCGGCGCGTTTGGCCGCTGTGCTCAGTTTCATAGCAATGGTATAAGCCACAATTGCTGCAGCTGAGCTGATAATAATCGGATAGTACTGCCGTGTTATGCGAATCAACTCAACCATGCTCCGGATGAAGTAGGTAACTCCGTTGGTACTAATCAGCACTGCAGGTGAAAGGTTTTCCCCCAGTTCCCGGGTAATCAGGGCCAACTGTTTCCTCGATTTCTCCAGCTGTGCCTGGCGGGTATTATTTTTGATGTTGAACTCATCCGTAAGCGAAGTACCTTTTTCGAATTCAGCATTGGCCAGGGCCTGCTGTTCCCTTAAGGTATTGGTGTTGTTTGCCAGCACACCAAGAACCGAAATCGAACGTTTTCCCTCCAGTCCAAGGCCATCCAGTTTGCTGACCATCTCCTGCAGGCCGCCATTATTTCCGCGAAGCCCTTCCAGAAATTTGATAAACGCCTCATTAGCATCTTTATTCAGCAAATCCTTAAAGTCGGTTATCGACATATTCGCAATATCGGCATAGGTAGCCGTATCTTTGAACATGTCCGGGATTACCTGGGAATAAACGGTACTTGATACTTCGCTGGTTTGGCCAAACTGGTCCAAGGTTGCGGCAAGCCCCATCACTTTATCAATGGATATATTGGCGCTCGGCGCAATACCGGCCACCCGTTTTGTAAACTCAACAATGTAGCCTTCATTAGCCGTACTGGCAGCGCCCAGGCTGTTAATTGTCGATCCTATCTTCAGCATTGACCGTTCAATACCAAATTCTTGCTCCAGACCAAAAATGTCGGTAAGCTTTCCGATTTGGTTGATGGATTCTTCCACATCACCGCCCAAATCCTCAGTCAGCGCTACCTTTATCTTGTCAGCTGCACGAACAAAGCCTTCCACATTGTCAACCCCTTCAACGCCTAGCTTACCGGCAATCCGGGATAAACCAAGTAAATCATTCTGCGCGGTTCGGGTATCCAGTTTCTGGAGCGATTTATCAAGATCCAACACCTCTTCTTTTGTAAGGCCTGTTGTCTTCTGTACATCGGCCACCTGGTCATCAAACAGTGCAAACTCATTCGATGCCTTTCTGAAACCAAGAACGATACCGGTAAATGAGGCAGCCCAAACGGCCAGCATGTTAAAGTAGCGGTTAAATCCGTCGGCCATCTTACCAATCGAAAGCTGCATGCGTTGTGAGCCTCCCCGTACCTTCGCCATTTGAGCTTCAACTTTATCCAGTTCGGCGCGGTACAATTTCCACTGCGGGGTTCCCGGGGTGGATGAATCCATCAAACGTTTCAACCGGGTTTGTTCGCTCCGGAGCTGCTTCATCGTCAGCCCGGTTAAACCCATCTCCTTGCGGAGTTCAGTCATACGGGTTTCGTTTTCCTTGATCTTCCTGTTGTTGGATGTTATTTCGGATGATACGGCTCTGTACTGCTCGGTGTACTTTTTCCCGGATTGAACCAGTTTGTTGCGTTCGGCATACAATTCGCGGTACTGGTCGCTTTCTTTCTTCCCTTCGGCTACAAGGGCTTTCATCTTAGCAGTCAGCTCGGTGTACTCCTTCGTTTCTTTCTGTCCGGCGCGGATAAGCTTATCCTTTTCCGCAAGCAGCTCCTTATTCCGGGTCAGCAGCTCCCGAGTGCTTTTCTCCAGATCGCCCAGTTCCTTTTTTCCCTTATTGCCATTCACGATAATGTTCAGGTTCAGATCTTCGTCGCGTAGTTTATTTGCCATTGTTTGCTGCTTCAAATTGTTTCTTAATATTTTCAGCTACCTCTTCGGTAAGGCCGTACATCAGCCTCCAGGCGATGGTATAATAATGCCCGAACACAAACCGGTTATAAATTGGAAATGCCTTGCTCCGTCGCCGTTGGCGCCAGTGGGTATATTTGTCCTGCTCCCTGATGACCAGGTTCTTTGGCTTAATGTCTAGGGCACGCCCATAACCGGGAATTGAAATGGAGAATTCCCCATCCATCGCGTCTTCAGACTGCACGGAGTAAGGCCTTTCATTCATCAACCGGTTACTGTGGAAGTGCAGCAGCTTGGCAATGGCCTTTCCCTGGTTGTCGTGCAGCTCCTTGCCTTCTTGCTGCAATACCTGCTTCACAAATTCTTTCCGTATGTATGCCAGTTCGCTCATGGTTAATAGCCATCCGTATCAAAGTTGAAGTTGATGCTCCAGCCGTTCCATCCGCCGAACTGGTATTCCGGGTCGGTATGGATGCTCTGCAGGTTCAGGTTTTCCAGAAACTCGTTTCCTTCCAGTTTCCGGTCGCGCAGCCAGTTTTTAACAGCCGTGGCCACATCTTGTACTTTCTGGTAGTGGGCTAACTCGTCCGATGGCGCCAGGCTTCCGGGATCCACTTTCTCGAGAATAAATAGCCACACGATGTTGTTCTCGGCCACATTGTCCTCGTTCACCGTTTCAGGATCGGCGCTGGGGATGGTCACGCCCAGCCAAACACCGGCATTATCGCCCAGGCGTTTCACCAGGTGTTTTTCGTTGGCCACCAGAGCAAAGCCGGCCACGCCTCCCGTATCGGCGACCATTTCGCCAATTAGCGTATTGAAATCTGTTATCCGGATCATGGCTTTCTGATTTTATCGGCCTGCTGTTTCCAGTACAGCAGTGCGGTTAGTATGTCAATGTAATCGGTTCGGTCAACCTGAGAAGAGTCGCCGAACAGTTTCGATTCTGCAATCATGTAAAGCAGGCCCGTCAATCCCAGGTCATTTTCATCCAGCGTCTCCAATTCTTCGTCGGTCTGCTTTTTTCGGGTGAACAGCGGCGCAAAGGTGAGCGGCCGTCCGTCCAGTTCAAGTTCTTCTTCCTTGATGAATTTGTCGCAATTGCCAAACCAAGTGTAAACAATGTATTTCTTCCAGAACGGGACTTTCTTCAGCAGTTCGGCATAGTGGTCGGTCAGGTACGGGTTGAATGGTTCACGCTTGTGCCCGTCAAAATCCGGGCGGTGTTTCAGTTCGTTGTAGTTCTCCCTTACCGGCCGGTAAAGCGTAGCGATAAGCCGGTCCAGGTCGATGTGTTTCCGGTTTAAGGTGTAGGCCTCAAAGTGCGCCCATGCCCGGCGGTATTCGCCAAAGGTGATATCGATCATCGCATCCGCGGGGCCCAGGATAAACACGCCGCCATCGTTCTCCAGTTCGGGCATCCGGTTGCGTATTTCGGTATAATTCAGAAAGCCGGTCGGCCCGTCTTCCGTATCTTCAACACGAATTAGCCAGGTAAGCAATTCGGTAAGCTGCCATACATTGGCGAACTTGTCCTCCAGTTGTTCCCGGCTCAGGCGTTTGTCTTTCCAATCATGGAACGGGCCGCGTTTGATGCCCATAAAATTGTACAGGACAATCAGCATAAACTCGTCAGGGTTAATCTTTCCGTCCATCAGCTTCAGCCAGTTTTGTACCACGCAGGCAAACTGTTCCTCGTCCATCTCGCCCCAGCACGATGGAAACTCCACCTTGACATTTCGCTCAGGTACTTCAATCGTATTCATAGCCCAATAAATTTATCGGTTGATGTTGCAGAAGGGAGCATGTCGGTAATGTCCTGATTGGTTTCGTCGGCATTCAGCGCGCTCCAGTATTTTTTCAGGTCATTCAGGATGTCAAGGCCGTCCTTCCGAAGCGACTTCGAAACATCGTTTACCACATCGAGCGGAGCCGGCAGGTTTGCCTTTGCGGTTTGCCGTTCGGAGAAAAAGTTCTGGACTACGCCTTCGGGGATTACAGTCAGCGAAAAGCGCTTAACGGCCATGCTCATGGTGATAAGCGGAATGGGGTCGCAAACATAGTCATACAATTCTTCATCCGTTCCGGAGAGTTTTCCGGATTGGATGGCCGCTTTTAGTACATTAAACTTTTCCGTTCCCAGGATGGGTTTAATGTACTTGCGCTCCACTTCGCGCATCAGTGGGACCAGGCGAAGAAAGAACACCGGTGAGCTGTCGATTGGGAACAGCTGGTTAAAGTGATCCGCGGTATTAATAAACAGGCTCAGCCCGTCTTTCCTTGCTTCCGATTCGTCCCACTCCGGGTAACCGGTGCCGTTCAAAAACTTGATGAGCCGGTCGAACGAACGCTGATAATTACGGAGCGCTGCTGCATCATCCCGATCATACATCCACTCCCAGGCCAGGCTTTCGCTTTCCTTGTCAATTTTCACTTTCCGCCCGCTATCCTCGTGGCTCAGGTCGTTGCCCTGGTAATGCCGTAGCGTGGCCATAAAAGCAACTGGTAGCTGTATATGCTGGACCAGTTTATCGAGCAGGGCCAAATTGGGTGTCGGATTAGCAAGCTGGTAGTTGACACTCTGGTAGTGAAGTTCGGCCTTTACAAAAATATCATTGCCAATCAGGCTGATCATATCTTCGCTGGCCAACTCTATCTGCATACCGATTTTCAGAAAATCGTTGCTTTTATAGTAGGATCCGGTCAATGCGCGGAGCTCCTCGTTTCCTTTATTGTCCTTGTTAAAAATCATGGCTAAACATTTTTGACGGTCCGGTCGCTGGGTGTAACATTTTCTTCCTTCAGCACAATTTTGTGATAGAACCCAAGGCGCGCCTTTTTATCCGGCCACATGGTCTCGATGCACTGGTTAATGGGTTCGAAGATGACTTCCTCCGGGATGGTGGTATCCGATGCCAGGTAAAGCTTCAGGGCGTAAAGCATTTCGGATCCGGACGCCGACTTGCCGTTCATCATCATGTTTGATAATGCCGGGTGAAGCCCGATACCGGAAGTGGTTGCTGCATCGGCCTTGTCGCTGATCTTGATCTGCGATTCGATGTAATCTTTCACTTTCTGATCAATGGCTTCAATTTTCCAGCTAACAATAGTACCGGATTCGTCATCATAGAAATCCACAGTCTCGATGAACTTCCCAACATTCTTTTTCCCGGCGAGTACGGAGGCAATCTTCCGGAATGTTTCCGTTTTCAGCTCCTCAAGCTTGCTGTCAATTTCGGAGTCGGATTTGGAAGGGAATCGTTCTTCCAGTTTTTCCCGCTTTTCCTGCCAGTAAGCACCAGGTGAATGAATGTGGTGTGTTGCATTCAGCGTGTTGTCCGAGAGTGTCTTCAGGTTGTCGGGTACTTCACTCGACCGACCGATCCACTTTCGCGATCCCCAGAAACCAGGAATAGAATAGAAGTTGTGGGCAAACGAATAGGAGTTGTGATAGCTCATCGCAGCTGAAAGCCCGAACGGATTGTAACGGTCCCACACCGGCCAGGTGCGAATACCGGTGCGGCTGCAGTTGTGTTCAAAGTCGCCAGTGTAGATGTTCGGTACATCTTCCAGTCGGCGCGATTCCACCCAGGCTAAACGCGCATCGGTTCCGGGGCAAACTTCCAGTACAAATTCCGGTTTACGGCCTATGCGGTTTCCACGGCGGATAAAGCGCTTTACAAAGATGCCCTTCAGGTATTTGTATTCAACTGTACTCATGTCGATAAAACGGCGATAGTTCCAGCTTTTCAGCCAGTTCCATATCTCGCTGTCGTAAGTCCATTCGCGTACGATCTCGCCGTCCTTTACCAGGTCAACATACAACTGCGGCCCCTGTCCATGCAGAAGGCCCATCTCACGCTCAAGGATACCCGGCGCAAGGTTGTTATCCTCCATCATGTTCCGGATCAGCACCGGCAGGTTATTGTTGGCGCCGTAGGGTACAATCTTTTTCCCCTGTACGATGTCGGGATCCGCTTCCCACTGTACGCTGCTGTCGCTTAACAGAATGGTATCCCACAGGTCGTAATCGGGCGACGATGATGCGCCAGTATAAAATGAGAAAATGCCGACATCCGGGACGTTAATCCGGCCTGAGTCGCCGGTAATCACTACATCAGGTTTCTTTTTACTCATGGTAATTCAACTTTTTGTCCGTTAAAAAGCATCAGTAGCGGCTGGTAAAAGTGGCGGGCTTCGCCGGTGTTCAGGTTGGTATAAGCTTCCATCAGTTCGGCATTCTTCACCTGGTCGGTATTGGCGCGTGCGCGTAGTCGGGCGCGTTCAACCGATACCGGACCGCCCGACTTTCCCGAAGACTCGGAATAGCTCATAAAGGTCATGGAGAATTCTCCGCCCCGCCGGCTGATCAGCCGCATTTGGTCTATAGCTTCGTAAACTGTCATGTTACTAAACTAAACAGGGCTTTATGGAAGGGAAAGGACAAAAAAAGCCCCGCCCGGGAACCGGACAGGGATGTCAAAACATTAGCTCTCTATTTTATCAGAGTTGGGCAGCAATTAATTGTTTGCCAAGATCGTGAAGCCCGGCTTTTATTTTGTCGACCTGCTTTTTAGAAGCAAATGCAAGTCCATTCTTATATTGTCGCAAGAGCGAGGCGTTTATGCCTACTTTTTTAGAGAACGAAGCCAGGTTAATTGTATCAAAGTAATTGAACAGGCTCGGAACATCGTACCGATATTCAAACTCAATGGGCCCATGTAACTCGTCAGGAACCTTTCCTGTCGATTCCTGGTACACTTCAGTCACTTCTTCCATCGATACTTTCATGTCCTCGATAGCTTCATCAACAGTATATCCCTGCCCGTTCAACACGGTGCTTTTCAAATCGGGCGTATAGGCGCTATACAGCCCGTCTGTTCCTTTTTCAATGATTACCAAAATTTTTTTCATGTCGTTTTGTTTTAAAAAGGCAGGGCTATTTAAGCCCCGCCAGTTTCAAAATACTGTTCAAAGTACCTTTCTTAACCTCTTCAGAAGCGTGTTTCCCTACCGGGACTTTTCCGCTTTTGGTCGGATGGGAATAGATGTGGTGCTTTTTGGTCCGCTCTATGTACCACCCGTCTTTTTCGAGGATTTTGTACAACTCTGAGTACTTCATAATGTGTAAGAACTAATATTTGACACTTCAAAAATAACGTTTTTGTTATAAACTACAAAATATTTTATAACATTTTTGTTATTTTTTTTCATTCCTCACACATTTTAATGAATTCTTTTTCAGTAATCCGGCCTTCGGCGGCAAACTGGTGGGCTGCGTAGCCGTTCCAAGACAGTGCCAGTCCATTCGGTAAAGTAATTGATGATGGTTCCATCCCGGTTTCTCCCTGAATTTCGAAAGCCAGGAGAATGACTTTTTCCAATTTTTCAGCCTCTACCTGGTAGCGCAACTGAAAGGTTTTGTTTTTACTCATGGTTGTGTAAGCATTTAAATGAAACAAAAAGAGCCACCGGGTGCTTACACAACCACGAACAGGCATGAAACCCGGAACAGAAGTTGATCCCGATAGCTCAAGTATATTAATTCTGCGAAATTACTTTAAAGGCGAATTTCTAAACCTGTGTGATTGTGTAAGCACTCCAAAAATATGGAATATTTTTGATTCTACCAATCATCCTCGTTTTTGTTCATATGCTGTTTTAAGGATGCAAGTAGATTCGTTAGTTGAGATTCTGTCTTTATAATTAAGTTATAGTAGGCTTCATTTGTTTTTGCAGTAATTTTAATGGCGGCTTTCGGGCCATTTGTATTATCCTTTAGCCACTCCGGATCACTTCCGTTCTTGAAATATTCTTCCTGATCTTTGTAGGTGCTGAAATCGCCATCTTTATCTGTTAATTGATCATTGATGGCGCTTGTAATTTTTATGTCCGATAATTCGCATTTGTATTTCCCGTCTTTAAAGGCAATGTTGATTGTGAAACTGGGGTACCAATCTATTTTCATAGGAACCTTAACGATTCCCTCAGTCGAATATTTCTCAGTAACTTGTGTCGAACCCTTTCCTATAAGTTTTCCGGAGGCGGAATCATCCATCCGTAAAACATCATTTGCTGATTTAAATGTCAACGCAAACCATTCGCGGGCGGAAGCATAAAGTTGATCCGCCGTTTTTCCAGACACTTCCACAACTTCAGAGTATTCTTGCGAGAAACAAAACATAGGTGCCATAAGCAGGATCAGGAGCAGTTTTTTCATTGAATTACGATTTAAAGGTTAACAATAAAAGCGCAATTTACGGCATTTTTTGTAAAGCTCGACAGTTAATGGATAATTGGGGTAGGAAGGAGAGTTGTCAAAAATAATTAGCTAAAACCCGGTAGAGTGTCTCAATTTTCAATGAAAATTGCATTTTATGCAAATAAAATGGCGTTTTACGCAAAGACACGGACTCCTTTTCGGGCGCGCCAGGACAGCATAAAGCCATCCCTGCGGAGTTGATTCGGTCAACTCAACACCTTTGGTTTTTTCAGATTAAAGGCTGTTTCTCAAAAAACCTCACAAAAAAAACTAAGCCTCTTTTTCATCCCGAAAAAATAAATCTTCCGGTGTAATCAGGTCGAACAGTTCTATTAACAGTTTCAAATTCGGGTTCTTTTCAATCATCGCTTTCAGCTGGTGTTTATGTAGCCTTGTGTAAATCCGGTCTTTGCCTTCCGGCTTATGGTTTTTATTACAGGTCATCACCGTTAACAGCTTCTGAAAGTTCCGGTTCCTGCTCGGTTTGTTCCTGCCCGTCCTTGTCGCTTGGTTTATAAACCTGCGTGTTTGCGAACAGGTAGCAAAGCGGCCAGTATTTAAATTCTTCCGGTTCGTTGCTTCCCTCCGGTACCTGCTCAACATGCCGGGGTTGTCCCCAGATCAGCAAAGCCTTTTCACCTCTGCGGACGGTTGCGCCTTCTTGTTTCCACTGTTGAAATGTTTTAAACTCGTCGATGTCCGGGTTTTGCTTCATGTAGCATTCTTTCAACCCTTCGTTTACGCTGTCAAATGCACCCTCTTTAACTCCGATACGGATAACTTGGGAAAGCTCAATCAAGGTTTTACGGTTCTTCAAATATTGTTCTTTTCTGTCCGATTTCGTACTTTTGCTCATGATGTCTTTTATTAGATATTAAACAATTTTGGATTTGAAAGGGGGAGGGATCCCCCTTTCTGCTTTATGCTTCAATAGCTTTTTTCAGTTCTTCCCGTTTTGCATCAACCCGATCCAAAACAAAGGTTATTAACTCCCCGATGATGACCGGATTTTTGAGGGTGTAAACCGCCTTTTTATTGTACTGGCTTCCCGCTTCAATGTTCAAATAGTATTCTTCGTTGTCAAACTCATTCAGGGCGGCAATCTCTGAAAGTTTGTCAAGATGAGAATTCAGGGTTTCACTGTCACCGTCCAGTTTTGACAGTCGCCGGATTAATTCTTTCTTCTGATTAAAATACTCGATGCGTTTTTTAAGGTCCTGCGGGATGGCTGAAAGCTTCTTTTGTAGTTCTTCAACTTGCTTTTTCAGTTCCTCCGATGTCGGTTCCTGGGCTTTTACTTCTTTCAGGGGTGTAACTTCTCCCTTTTGCACCGTCATGGGCGTAACGTCTTTTTTTGCGTTCATAAAATCAAAAATTAAATATTAAACAATTTGGATTTTGGATTGAAAACGATTGGTTTCCCTCTCATTTTCTAATACTAATTTACGAAAAATCAACGACATAGCCAAATGAATTTATATGTTAGAATGTTGTATTTCAGCATATTGGGTAAATGCAGTGTTCAAAACACCATTCTTAAGGCCTCTGATTTATCAAAAAAAAGTTTTGAAGTTCAAAACGTCCGAAGTCCATTTTAATAAATCGTAGCTGCTCCAAACGCCAAGTTTCAGACCCCTGAAATTTTTTTCGTCAGTCTTAACCCTCATTTTGGGCAACATCTGAAATGAAAGTGGCAACTTTTGACCCCAATTTTAAAACAATCAAGACCTATCAAATTGATTTATAGTTAACTAACCCTTTTGAAATTTTTTCAAAACGGGTTTGTCTGACGATTGACCCCGAGCCCGCCCTCTACTGCATATGCAATCGCAGGGGCGGGGCAACGGCGGATATATGACAAACAGCCTGACGGTCAGGTGGATAATTCCAACCAGCCGTCAGGCTCGTGAACAAGTCTTGTTCACACCACTTTTTGTAGAGAAAGGATAACTTTCGAGAGTAGTTTGAAGAGATACCTTATCCAACTGTGGTCAAGTTACCCGCACTTTGCTTGCGGGCTCCTTTCCATAGCTTCAGCCAGTTCTTTCTACACATCAGGTACTTGAATGCATCAGAGAAGTTGGTGGATTCAGTTGGTAATTTGTGTGGGTGAAGTCCTTCACTTCGCTTGTCTTTCACCACCATCTTGCGTCCATTGCGGTTAACAACCTTGGTAGGAGCCTTTTCGATTGACGATTTCAAACACTTACAATTGAATTGGTCAATCCTAACTTTAGGTAGTTGTGGATTGGTTTCAGCAAGCAAATCAACCATGAAGTTATATTCCGTGTTGGAATGAATGGTCGCTTGACCTAAACTCCGAAGGATTACTTTCCATCCGGTTCGCCGGCCTTTTTCATCCTTTTCGATGGCTTTTTTAATCTGGCTGGCAAGATCCTGCCCGGTCTTTTGGTAGTTATTACCGGCACGGTCATAATAAAGGTTCAGGGTTTTTTCTTCATGCAGTTTAAAATATTCGATAAACTGGTCGGCCAGCTCCCGGATAGACTTTGGCGGTAAAGTATAGAACTCTTTCAAAATATTATAGTCGCGCCCTTTACCTTCCTGGGCAACGATCATAGACATCATGTTACCGAAATCCATACCGGCATCAATGGCCTTCTTTTTATCCAACTTTGCCAGTATCCTGCAATCCTCTTTGTCCTGAATGCCAAAAGCCTCACTCCAATAACTGTCGCTTCCGTCCTGGTAAAAGTGCTTTTCTTCAAGTTTTGAATAAAACCTATTGCCGGCCATTAAGGTCGGTTTCAATGAAAGAATGGCCTGGGCGACGTCCTCCAGTCCTGCTTCAAACTCTTCACTGAAGTAATCAACCCCCAATATGTCGGCATTAATAAACGAACTGGCCACCCAGAAGAAAACCGATTTTTTTCGAACTTTCCGCCACCTGGCTTCCCATCGGTCCAGCTTTCGTTTTGCGTTGGCCAATTCATGCCGGTCGCCGGAATCTTTGGCGAGAACATATTCTTTGCGGATGTCGTTGACAACGAACCCCACTTCCAGCACCCGGACTATTTCTTTCGGATCCATCCGCTTGCGATGTTTCAGTATCCAGTCGTGCTCACCAATCAGGTTCGGGTTTGGCATGTCCGTTGTAAAAGTCTGGGATCTGTAGAATGGAGAATCACCATATTTCACCTTGTACCCGCGAACGGCCTTGGTCAATTTGGCAATTTTATCTTCCCGAAAAAACTTCACTTCATCACCGATGATGGCCACATACGAACGACCGGCAGCGCTCGATGGGCGGTCGAGCGATATCATGGTCAGGTTAAATCCATTAAAAAATACGATCGTGTGTTTATAGCTGGAGATGATGTTGAACGGCCGGTCCTTCCAGTGTTCGAATGGAGGTTTTTCTATTCGGTAATGAATTTCTTCTTCCCATCCTAATAAGCGAAGCCCTTCCTGAAGCGTTGGGAGGACGTTTTTTTGAAGGTTTGCGTACGTGTCTGAAACAAGGGCTACGGGAGCGCCTGGCATGTCATAAACCATTTCCTGAAGCCTTTCAGCGAGGAAGGCTGTGGTTTTTGTACCACCGCGGCCGGCAACCAGATACAGCGATGAAAACATACCAATCCCTGAGAGCTGGGCAAGCCAGTTCATAAAGCGGACTTCAACGTCCGAACGGTCTAACTTAATCTTCGTTGGCTTGGTCATTGATCATCTCTAAAAAATCTACATCCTCAATCATGGCTTCCTGTTTCCAGCGTTTCTTGTTGGCTTCGGTTTCCGGTAGAGCATCAATTTCTTTAGCCAGTTCATTGCGATCGATATCCGGTAGTTTAGCCTGGGTCGGATTGAGCGTATAAATTTTGATAGGCCTTTCGTACAATTCTTTGGGTATTTGCAACGGATCAGGTTGATCGAGTTGCCTGGCTTTATAACTATCCCATAGCAAGGCCCTGTATATTTCAAGGTCTTTTACCGATTGTGCCGCCTCGAGAGCGAGCTGGGCCGCCTGTTCGAATTGTTCAGCTTTCAGGTTCCTGGCAGCCTTTTTCTCCAAGACTTCGTCCGAATAGAAGAGATTTATTGACTCTTCAAACATCTGTTTTGACCGGTAAAGGCTAATCTTATAAGGCGGTTTCGTAAAGAAAGCAATGGTTTCATTGAGTCCGTAACGGCGGCGCATGGCATTCATTTTAATAAGAATGTCCAGATATTCGAGCTCTTCCTCTGTAAGCTTCGATTTGCTCCCGGTTTCAATGTATTCTGAAATCTCCTGGTACCGGCTAACATCAAACTTATTCTTTGCCATAGATAATCCTTTCTTTCAGTTGCTGGAACATGATCTGGAAGCGTTTTTTATCCAGGCGCTGCGCTTGTGTTGCGTTACCATCATTTGCGGCCTGTTGCGTGGCTATAGCCTCTTTTGCCTCGTTTACCAATATTCCCCGTTCGTAGTGATACCGGATCCGGCTGTTTTCCCTGGCAAAGTCTTGCATGAATGTTTCCCGGTCGACATCGAAATACATTGCTATCTTTTCGGGCGTGTAGCCGATGGCTGCCATATTTTCAAGCTCTTCAACCTGGTTGATTGGAAACCACCAGGGCCATTCAGTTAGTATTTCCGGTTCTGAACTCATATATCCGTTTTGATCTCATGAAAATGTATTGTTCTTCAGCGCTGTTTTCCGAAAAATTACCGGATCCTTCCACTACATAAAAAGCCTCTCCGATTCGGGCTGTAATTACTTTCTGATGTGTCCAGGAATATTCAACTTGAAAGTTGTTCATCTCCCTGGTCATTGTCTCCAGCTGGTCTTTCACTTTGGGCATCCGGTAACGGATACTTTCAGCAATGTACAGAGAGATATCGCCTATTTCGTTTTTCCGGATGCGTGCTGACAGGCTGTCCAGTATCCTGATATTTATAGAATAAGTCTTAATCAGCAGCTCATCGATACGGCCGGCATGTTTAAGCAGGTAAACGATAAAAGTGAACGCATTAAAACTATTCGTCGTTTCCAGGAAGAAGACTTCGTTTTCTTCTGGCAACCGACCGCAAAGCATTTTCAGGGTAGAAATCTTTTGCTCGTGCATGGCATCGAAGCGAACCCGGAGAGCTTTAGAATTCGAGTCTTTTGCTTTTAGTCCGGATTCTTCGCCTTTCATGTCCGATTTGGACATCATTTCACCGATGTCGAAAAACTTACCCATTTATGCCAAGTAACCGTTTTACCTCGGCCAATTCGGATTGATAATCCCGCAACCGTTGTTCACGTTCTCCCATCAAGTGCGGTTTGTCTCCTTTTTTTATTTCACTCTCAACCCGCCAAATCCGGTGGGGCAATGTTTTCTCATACAAGCGGACCAGGTCAATCACGTTCATCCCTCTCAGGTCTTCAAATCGCTTGAACTTATCCCATATCGGATGTTTACCCATCGGGGTACCGTGCTGCCGGTAATAGTTCAACTCTTCAAAAATCAGCCTGTTTTCTTTGAAGCTTTCCATCAGCTCGCGGGCCGTTTGAAAACATTCTTCCAAGCTGCTGCAGTCGAACAGTTTTTTATGGGCTTCGGTGTATCGTTCCCAGGCGCTTATTTTATCGGCTGCTAACGCCTTAAGTTCCGGAGGGCATTCCGGTCTTGAGAGGAAAGGCCATTCACTTCGGAACGATCGGTTGCTCTTGTTGACCGGTTTAATTTGTCCACTAATGTCTTCGCGTTCTCCTGGTCTATCCGGGATTTCACTTCCGGTTGCAGACAGTTGTTTTTGTTCTTTTCCATGGTACTGTTTGATTATCGAATGAAATTTACTTGCTGGAATGTTCATTAGCCGACATATTTCGCCAATAAACCTATGCTCATTGGCCTCCGGGTCACGCTTCAGGTCGTTTAACAAATTCGGCTGAAATGGTAAGGCAGAATACAGCGAGACACCTTCTTTCAAAGGTGCCCCGCTGCGGATCCAGTTTACAACTTTTACCCGATCGTCTTTCGATATCAGGCTTCGAACGGACATTTTTCAGGAAATATGTTGTTTAGTATTTCAGCCAATTTTGGTGACCAGCCGCTTTCAGAGTTGCTGATAATCTTCTTACCAGGCATCAGCTTTTTCAGGCGCTCAAAATCGGCAGCTTGCCGATAAACACCTATTTTGATATTGTCATGCTCGAGCGCCGTTTGGTTATCAACATTAAGTGGAACAAAACCTTCGAAGTACCAATTGAAATAGAGCGTAGCGATCAGGTGAGCCTCTTTCTCGAGGTTGAATTCGGAAATAAGCTGCTGAAGTTTTTGCTTCTCAAACACAACCGGGATGTGCGTTGAAAAATCCCAGGTACCTTTTCCGGCTTTACGGAGCAGGTCAAAGGTTCGCTTTTTATTCTGCTGATAACTTGAAGATCCGAATTTCGTTTCACCAAGCTGACCGGCACATTTCAGTATCTCCAGGTCTGCAAGCATGCAAGGGGAAATCAAATACTGGTCATCGTTGGCCCAGATGAATTTTTCACTCACCTTATCAGATTCGATGGCCAGTAACATTTTGTGGGCAATGTCAAGCGGTGGGTTGTCACTCACCCGGTCGCATTCGATAACGTGAACCAAATTACTCAATCCGGAGACACCGCTGCCAATGATTACCACGTTGAGCTTTCCATCAAAGTTTTTATACCAGCCGCGTAATGCCAGTGATAGCTCGTTTCCCTGGGCAAGTTCCGCCACGTACGGAATAACAATTGTAACCTTATCACTGGCCGGGGCTACGGTTACACTGTTATCATTGGCTTGATTCAATTCTTCCTGATATTTCAGTAAGTTTTCAGACAGTGCCTGATTTGTTGCCTTTTCGACCAAATACGCCTCCAGTATCTCGGCCTTGGTGTTTTTTTCCGTAATTTCTCCCATGTCCATCAGTTTTCAATAGGTTCCCAATTATATTCTTCAGTTCCCTTAAGGGCGGAAGTTACCCAAAAGCCTTCTGTCGGATTACCGTCAGGAATCACCTGAAGGTTTACACAGTTATCACTCCAAACTGCAACAATAATTGCAGGAAGTTCTGTTTGCACATTGCATTCAGGAGCATTTTCCATTTTATTTCTTTGCTCCTCGGCAGTATGATAAACTACCATCTGTCCAATTTTTGGCATCGTAATGAATTTTAAAGTTTACTCTAATATGGCTGAAATGCAATTGCAACTAAAGGACATAAAAAAGGCCTGCCGAATGGCAAGCCTTATCGAAAATGGGAGATTTATACTCCGGCTCCACCACCGGAGTCCGTGTCTAAAGTAGGTTTCTCGCCCTGGTAAATCATGGACTTCGGTCCACGCATTACCGATTTCAGTTTGACAGTTGTTTTCAACCCGTCTTTGTCGTCCTGTTCTTCAACTTCAAACTGGAGAGGTTCCTCAATGGTTCCGTGAATTTTGGCATTTGTGAAGCCACGGCGGAAAGAACAGGCACCAAGGTTTTCGTTGATGTTGTTTTCTTTCCACTCTTCAAATGCCAGTTCATCGCCCGGGTGTTCAAATTCCAGGTTCTGTAGCCAGCCCTTTGCGTCCGGATCCCCTTCGCCGGTGTCGTATCGTTTGATACTCGAGGGAGTGGCGTACACTGCAATCGCGCTGAATCCTGCTTTAAATGTCAGGTTTTGTCCAACCTCGCTTTGAACGCCGTTGGCATCACGATTGGGGAAGTTCAGAACGTCATCCATTCGAAAGATGATGATGTTTGAATCTTTGCCTTTTGGCCGGCCGGGGTTTGCTCCCGACTTCGGCACACTTACTGGTGTATATCCCATTACAAATTAATTTACAAGGTTAAAAGCAATCCCGACGAATCGGGACTGCTGTATTATCTTACACACCGGCACCACCACCGGAAACAATGTCAGGAATGGAGTAGAATACAGCCCCGGCAATGGCGAAACCAATACCGAAACGGAATTCACCCAGGCAGTGAATGTCATAGTCATATTTACGCAGGGTCAGTTTCGTTGCACCAGGTTCGTTGGTGTGACGTAAACCGATGAAGTTCTCTTTCGGCGTGGTAAACATCGCACCGGAGTCGGTCATGTTGTACATCGGAACCAAGCGGTTCTTACTGTAGTCGATGATGTCGCCGCCAAAGTTTGGATCAGCCGAATTTTCGCCGTACAGTTTCTTATACGCGCGCTTGTACATGCGGTACAAAGTAGGATCGATAAAAACCGGCATCTCGCGACGCTTGTATTTTTTATCAATAGAATCAACAAACAGGTTCACCTGGTCGATAACATTGTCCGCTGTAATTTCGGCAGCCAGTTGGATGTAGTTCATCAACCGGGCGCCATCACCAAGCGCTTTATCCTTTTTCAGGATAGTCATGAAACCGTCGATTGACTTAATCGGATCTTGTCCCTGATCGCCTTCATTAACAGCACTCCAGTCCAGTTCTTCAAATTCGCCGTTGGCGCAAATGTCATCCAGGTCTTCCTCTGCTTTCGGGGCAATCAACTGGTTGACGATATACAGGGTAACCGGATGCTGATCCAGGTCCTTACCTTCGTCATACATGCTGAAAATCCAGTCCTTCACGTCAGCCGGAGTAATGTTCACGTTGATCTTGAACCGGCGCAACGGAATCTCAAGCGGCTTAAAGCTTGGGGTACCCAGCGGAGTGAATTTCGGCACAAACTGCTGAATTACGGAAGTGATCAACGCGCGGGTGGCTTTGTAAGAATGAATCTCACGTTTCCACGTCAGGTACTGTGCTGTTTCAAAACCCTGGAAGATATCCCGGATCATGTCCAGCTTCACGTAATCAATCAATGAGCCGAATTCCTGGATAACCGAATCAACGTCAATTGTTTCACCTGCGGCAAGCACACGGTGATCACCGGCCAGGTAATCTGCCGCAATCTTGTTATGTGCCAGGTTCCGGTTTACGTTGAATTTCAATTTCTTTTTCCCGTCAACAGTGACATGTTCGGCGGCCGGTTCCGGTTCCGGAGTGTCAGCCAATTTGTCAACCTGATCTTTAAGAGTTGCATTCTCGGCCTGCATTTTTTCCAGCGTCTGGCGTTGGCTTTCAACAACAGACTCCAGATTTTTCAGAGATGCTGCGAGGCGGTCGCGAAGTGGGTCATCGCCGGTGGCTTCATACTTCGCCAGGTCAGCCTCGAACTTGGCCACAAACTGCTCACCGAACTCTTCAGCGAGCTGTTTTTTTTGCTCCTCGGATAGTTTTGATTTGCCATCTGCTTTTGCAAAGGCATCAATTCTCAAGAAGCCTAAAACCATGCTCAGTGCGTGTTTAAACATTTCTTTGAAATTTAAGATTTGATATAATTGTCCACAAAGGCTGATTTTGAAAGGTCCCTGGCAATTTTGACAGCTATGTCAAGAGAGCCAACCTCGTCAATCAAACCCACCTCTTTGGCGTTAAGTGAATTATCCTTGTCGTTCCGGGCGAAGAACATGCGCCCATTTAGTAGTCCCGGTGTGTCAAGCTTCAGTTTCGACCCGCGATTTTGTTTCACTGCATTTTGGAATGCGATGGCCAGCGGCGAAAGTTCTTCCTGCTGTATCTCTTCATACTTGCCATCCAAAGCCTGTTGAAATGGCCGGTTCTTGAAGTTTGATTCCGGAGCATAAATGGAGTGGAATTTGAAACCCTCCTTCTCGTAATAGGGAATGATGTCCCAAAAACTCATCATAACGCCGATAGAACCAAATTCGGCAGAAATGGAATTGTTGGCGATAATGCGATCGCAGGCCGATGCTGTCCAGTAGGCAGCGCTGGCAGCCAGGTCACAACTGGCAACCACCGGCTTTTTATTTTCCGACCGGATTTTGTGAATAGCCTGAACCATCGGCGCAACAGCGTCAACGGCCCCGCCTCCGGAATCAATGTCCAGAATGATGGATGAGATGTTACGGTGGGCGCCTGCCTCCAGGACCATAGATGCAATCTCTTCAGTCCCGTACGTGCAGTAAGTGCCATACTTCAGCATGGTACCCTTTAACGGAATAACAGCGGTTGAGCCCTGTGGCGCTTTATCGAATGAGCCGGAACCGGCAAATACATCACCTGAGCCAGCTAATGCACAAACAGGCAGCGGGGCGCGGCCTTGTGCTTTGCTCAGGTCTTCCGTGGCCATAAAGCCGTTCCAGTCTCTGTTCATGATCTGTTGGACGGCGGCGCCCTGGCTCAAAGCCTGCCGGGCATCAATGGCCCACAACCCCCTGTAAATTTGGGAAACAAGCAGGAACTGCCATTGCTGATGTAATACCGTATCTCTCATAGATACAATATTACTTTATCGACTATGGCAATCAAAGGACTATCCTAACCACCAATTCGGCTGATTTGTCTTATAGCTTGATTGTATCTTACGACTGGTAGTTGTGGAAGATAATGTATCAATTAGTAGTTTTGGACCGGTTGTTTTAGTGCCGATCACCTTCTGAAGGCCGCTACGGTAGTCAATCCGCAACAGCAGTGGCCTGCCGGCTAAGTTTTTAATGTCAGATGGTGTATTATCATCATGCCCCGGACAAGTCGCCGATAAATTAGTCACATATAAGGTTCCGGCTCCTGTAGCAGATGGTTTCTCCTGCAAATCAATCGTGCCAATAGTCGTTCTGATTATTTTCCAACCGGTACCGGATAATACAACACTGCAATGAGAATTATCAATCCGGGTAATTGAATCAATCTCATGCAGGAAGGCATAATAAACAGCCACCGGCCGATCTGTCGAAAGCAATTTAGTGTCCATTGTTATTAAATTTTATATACTAAATACAGGTATAACTTACAGTAACTATATAAACATTTTTTAATTAGTTAAATATCAACAGACAACAGTTCTGAAAATTGTATTTCCTGTGTTTTTCGATGATTCCGGTAGTCAATTTTTTTTATCGCAGCGAAATTTGCTGCATTATTCCGGACATTTAAACCTCGAAGGATGGCCTCGATAATTTCCCTTTGCTCATACTTTTTTCGATAGCCTAACTCATACCTCCGTTCAACGAACTTCCGAAATTCGTTTTCGATCCCGTCCTGTATCTTTTGCATGCCCCACCGGTCGACATATAAAAATCCAGACAGTATCCCATTTTGATTCTCCGGGTTTACCGGTAAAATTACAGTGACCGGATTTTTAATAGAAGGCCCCTTGATTGCATACTTCTTCGAAAGGATGTGAGCATGTATCAATTTTCCCATATCCTTCTTTCTGTTTATACTTATCTCCTTTTCGTCGGGAGGTGTTCCGAACACAAAACGGCAATAAGATTCCAGGAGCGGACTAAGCGAAACGGTCACTTGAGGTCTTGAAAGGTCAATCTTCATTTTATACTCTGGTTTACCCTAAAAATAGTTTCAAAACGGACATCTCCAAAGAAGTTAACTAAATTTTTGTCCACTTTTGGACGTCATTATCCCAAAATGTTAATTTTTTAATACAAAGACAGTTGAAACACAAATTCAAAATAGCAACGAAGCGAATTTCGCTACCGTTTTTGAAGAAAAAAAGAACGCCCGCTAACGGTGTGTGAAATGCCATTCTCCTGCCGTCGAACGGCACTTACACGGTCGTTATAGGGCATTTAAGAAAGTTCTTCCAATTCAGCTTCCCAATCCATACAGTCAGCTTCCCTAATGTGGTCAGATAGCCATTCGGCAGCTTTCGGGTAGTCCATCCGAGTTGAGTCTAATTCGTCTCCATTGTCATAGGCTTCAGCTAATTCTTCATATACTTCTTCGGGCATATCAACATCTCCTAACCCAACTCTATACGTTACTCTTACTGTTAAATCTTTTACTTTTTTCATTTTGATAAGAAAAAACGCCCTATAACATTTTGTAAATGCAAGCAGGGGCGCATTCTGGTTGCATTCATTTGTGTTTTTATTTTAGTTTGTGCAGTCGGATTGTTGACTTCGTCAAAATCCCTGCCTGCACTTACAATTTACCGTTAGCGGTAACCTACGCTTTTCCTTTAATTTCAAGCCAAGTATCAATAATTACAATACTTTGTTTTTGTAGATGTGTTCTTACTAGTTCTATAACTTCATCAAACTTTTCTGGCTGAGTTTCTGTGATTTCTTTAACCTTACTTTTCACAATTTGCCAAAATAATTGCTCGGTTACTTTAGATTTATCACCAATAACATTGAATTGGCCAAGTTTTGATGATGTTGCAATTCTGAATGTTTGTGCCATTTTTGGTTCTATTAAAATTTGACATTTTGAAAGACATGCTAAAAAATTGTTCCATTTGTTCCACCCCTTTTTTTGAGCTTTAAAAAACAGTTTTTCAATACGTTAAAAAGTGGAACTTTTCTATTTTCAATTGTTGCTGTGTGTTCCATTTGTTCCACTCTGGTCAAAACCGGAACTTTTGGAACTTTTGTAACTTCTGTTTTTTACTAATTTGTTCCGGTTTATTTTATTCATTTTCAATTATTTAAATAGAGGTGGAACTTTTGGAACTTTTGGAACACATTTTTTAAATTTTATCAGTTTTTGGTATAATTTAATATTTCATCTTCTGTTAACCAATCTTGCCTATAAAAAGTACAGTAGCGCCCTTTTCGATTCTCAAAAACAAGTTCCCCTTTGTCGTCCTGTGAATAATAAACATAACGCAAAGATGCTCCTGGAGTGATATTGTAATTCTCGGCCAGCATATCCTTAATCTTCGATTTTGGGAACTTGTATTCCGATACCTTATTCATCTCGTTGGTAATGTCCGACAGCGTATAGTTCAGCTCTATCTCGCCAAATGTGATAAAAGCATCTTTCAACCAATCCTCCAGTTCTTTCTCTATCGTCGATTTCGTGCGGTCCATGACTATCTGTAGCGCTTCGGTTACATACACATGATCCGGAAACCAGAACCGGGTGGTCTTGGTCGGGTATGCCAGGCGGCGGTTTTGCAGAAAATTGAGAAAAGCCGGAATCTCGGCCCGCATCTTTTCCAATATGTCGGGGTCGTCTGCCTTACCTTGTTTGCGGAAGCTTTGCACCTTCAGCACGGCAAAACGGTTTTCGCCCGGGTCAATCTGCATGAAGTTGCGCTCGTTGTTCGAGCAAAACATCAGGTGCGTAAAATTCTCAACTACCTCGGCGTTGGCTCCTTTTCCCTCCAGCCACATCACCTTTCCGGTAGCCATGTTTTTAATCATCTCCTTCGTGGTTTTGTCGTGCAGCGGTATATGGCCTTCATCGATGGCCACAAACAGTTTTCCGGCAAAGTGAGAGGTAAATTTTGGATTGAAACGCTGGTTGTCCAGGATCGCCATATTGGCGCCAAAAATGAGCTTTAGAAAGTCGAGCATGGTACTCTTACCTGTATTGCGCTCACTGCTCACCAGTGCAATAATAGGCAGGCGCTGCCGTGGTTTCTGGTAACTCAATTGGATGTAGTCCAACCCAAACTCGTATAACACCTCGCCATCGAGATTACAGGCACTGAAGATGTGGCGCAGAAAGCGCTCGATGTTTGGCCACTCACCGGCCACCGGTTCCCAGTCAACCGGGTGGTAAATATTATACAGGTTGCTCACTACACCATTGTGACTCGATGTAATCACGCGTTGGTACTCACCGCTGTTATTCGGCTTATTCACAAAGCTGTCGTAGCGCGGAATCTCTTTGATGAACTCTTTTCCGTAATCGCGGCCAATCTCGCCAATAGCCCAAGGCTTCAGCGATTCTTCAAACTCCTCGTGCGCATTCACAATCATAATGCGCTTGTAATACGTCGGGCCCACACGCAGGTACAACTTGGCATCGGTGTACTGAATCTTATCCAACTTGTCGCCGTTGTGGCAATACCGAACCGACTTGAAGGTGAATTCGTACTGCCGCAACCGGTCCGAGTGGTAGCTGTAAAACGAAATCACGTCTTTCAGTTTCAGGTGATCGTACAAACGGTTTGTGCTTAACTCAGTCAGGTTGATGCAGTCGAAAAAGGCATTATTCTTCACCTTGTATTTCTGCAGGCTTGCCAATACCTTATCGCCGTGTTTGGCCACCAGCTCGTCCATGGTTTTCAATCCCTCGATGTAGAACTGGTGTTTGATGGCCGCAAAGATTAGCGTGATATCAGTGTCGAAGCTGCTCAGCTGGTCGCGGAACCGTTTCACGGCATAGTAGGTATTGAAGAGTGGCCGCGACAAATCGGTTTCGCTTCCCGGTTTAAACTTCGGGTCAACCACATCGGCATTGTAAACCAATACAACCGTGTGAACTTTCTTATCCTTTAATAAATTGGCAAATGCCGGATACAGAATCTTCAGGTTCTCCGAATCCTGGTCGTTGATACCCCTGTAACCCACAATCGGCAAATTGACTTTCACAGTTTCGTCTGCCGTAAATGGTAAGTCCGTAACGTATAGTGACGAAATCTTCTTGTTTTCGCTCGTTGATTTTGGAATAAATATCGCCTGTTCTGCGCTCGGTTGATTGTTAAGCTTCAGCGGTTTGTAGGCTAATGTTTCGTTCATTTTATTTTCTCCTTGATTGTCCTGGCAACTCAATCTCGTTAAACATGGCGCGCATCCGGTCAACGATAAGCATTCCGTATTTATCGTTGAATTTTGGGATTGGGTATTGTGCCGTTACGAATGTCCATGCTCCGGTATCGTAACGGCGGGCCAGGAGATCGACCATTACTCGCTTTTTGGTTCCGAAATTATTGAACAGCTCCGGTTCGCGTCCAAGGTCATCGATAAACAGCGGGCGCTTGGCCATATTCTCAACGCCTTCCTCATTCATCCGTTCGGCCAAAACCTTGGCGGCAAACTTGCTTACATTCTTAACCGTCATTTCAGTAATAATTTCGGATAAGGCAAATAGCAGCGCTGTTTTTCCGGCACCATAACCACCCCACACAAATAAGCCTTTGCGGATGTCGCCGCTGAACTGCTCCGAACCGATAGCATACAGGTACAACTGGTGAATGAACTCCTGGTTGTCCTTGTCAACCTCAAACGGCCTGGTTTTTTCGCCGCGCTGGTTAAAAATGCGCTCACATTTTAGCCGCATCAACTCGGTAAACTCCGCTTCGGTACATTTCAAAAATGTGCGGGTAAAATCAAGCGATTCCTTTTTCTCTGTTCTGGCTTTTTCAAGCGCTTCGTTAATTGAAATCTGGGTCATAGCTTTCAGTTTTTTGTTTGGGTTGAAATTTGGGTTGACGTTTGGGTTCGTCCTTTACCGGGTAAAAACCGGCCCATCCATGATCAATTGACTGCTGAATGATACGGATGGCAGTACCGGCATTTCCTTCGGCTATTCCGTAAAGCTTCATCAGGGCCGCCTCTTCGCCAATGGCCTTGTAAACAAATCCGTGTTGCTGCTTTTTAAAGTCCTTCCATAGTTTCCATTTCTCGGCAAATTGTTCATCCGGGAATGGTAGGTCAACTTTGATGTTTCCTGCAAGCTGGTTCTGTATCCAGCTGTGAAAGTTCACCAGTACCTTTTGCGAATTGTCGAACTGTTCGGCTTGCTCTGGGCTTATTTTTCCCTCGTCGGCAAGCTTCTGGAATAATTCCTGCAGTTGGCCAACGGCTTTGGTGTAGTCTGATATCATGGCTACCTGTTAATTAAAAGTTGCTATTCCACGTTCCAAAAGCCACTCCATAGCCGGAGGGGTAACAGCATTACCAAGCTGCTTCACTTTATCGCGGCTGTTTCCGCACACGACATAGTCATCAGCAAAAGCCATTGCCCTTTGTATTTCGTGAGGCTTCAGCATCCTGTAAGTACAATCCTCAATGCGGATGTCTTTTTCCGGTTTCATCACCAGGGCAAGCCTGTCTTTCGTTGTGATGGTTCCGGTGGCTTCGTTCATCCCGGTAGCTTGAGCATTACCATAGTAGTAACTCAGAAAAGCATTCATCGCCTCGTTTGAAAGAATGCCGTGATTGATACCTCCGGCGGTGATACATCCGATTGGCTTTGATATTTCTTTCGCTTTTGAAGTGCCGTTATTTTCGATGATGACAGGAACACCTACTATTCCATGATGGTCAGTTGTTGTAACCGTTCCAAGCTTATCGTGTATTTTAAATGCAGCCGATTTAGGGTCAAATGCACCGCCGTAGTTCTTAATTACAATCGCCGCAACCTGAGCTGTTGTTTGAGTTGAAATGGGCTGAAAGATGTGAGAACTTCTATCTGAAATTTTAGTGTGGTCGGTATAAATTAAGAAATCAGAGTTGCCGTATTTTTCCAACCCATATTGAATCCTTTTTATTGTATTCTTCGCAAGCGGCTTGGCTCTGTCGCCTATCTTTGTTCCGGGTATGCTCCAGTCGATTACATTGAAGGCGGCATAGTAATAAGGCTCAACAACATTCGCACAGCGCGGACAGCGGTAAACATACTGCTGGTTGAACTTGCCAAATTTGCGGCGCGGATTCTTCCATGTCTGAATGGATTCAACTTCAGAAGCGCAATTCTGACAGAACGCTTTTGGGCGATATTCCAAATCCGGGGCTTTGTTTCCTTTTTTCCAGAACACAATGTACATGCGGTCGCGGCTCTGCGGAACCGGATGTGTGTGCATCGAATTGAGGTAAACACATTTGTGCTGATAGCCTAAATTACTCATCGCATGCAACCATGCTTCCCACATCACCCACTGACGGGCTTCAACCACATTTTCAACGATAATAAGGTTGTATTTATGGATTTCAGCGAAGCGTGGCACGTCCCACATCGTAGCCCGTGAACGCTCTGCCGCAGGGTCAATGGTCAATTCGCCAAACAGCGTGTTCGTTTGTTGGTATTTACGCTTCCGGCCTTTTGCAAGGCTGTGGTTGGTACATTCAGGCGAAGTAATCAGGATGTCGGTACTTTGGTACCGGCGCGGGTCGCTGGCTGAAATGTCAGCACAATCATGCTCTGTGTCAGGGAAATTGGTGTTGTGTGTTTCAATGGCCAATTTCCAGTGATTCATGGCCAGTTTCACTTCTAAACCTCCACCCATTTTATTCGAAAGCCTCCGGGCTCCCTGCGAACTTCCACCGGCTCCGCAGAATTGGTCAGTAACGGTCAGAAACGAATTCTTTTTCATAACATCATGGGATTAAGGATTTGAACACCGTACTGGTAAACCGACTGTAGTTCGGCCACATAGTCGCTGTTTTTTGCTTTCATAGCCTGATCCGGAGTTATCCAGATGGTCTTGTGCTTTTCTTCCAGCTGCAGTTTAAAACCGGCGGCTTTAATCCGCCGGTGCAGGTAATACTTGCGCTTGTAGGTTCCTTTATTTTCCATGGTAATACTCCTTAAAGCGGTCGACAAACACGCGGCGCGATTGCTCTGCATCCATGTATCCTAGTTGGCCGCCCCGGTAAAACGCGTTGTATTCCAGGTTCTGAACATACAGGTCGTAAGGTTTAATCATGCCCAGCAGACCGTATGGCAGGTCATACCGGTAGGCGATCACCTTCATCAGGCGGTTTTCAATACTTACAAAATCCGGCATAAATACCTTCAGCGGCTTAATCATATCGCCAATGTAGGCTTCGCTGGCGTCGTGCAACAAAGCGAGCAGCTTCAGTTCGTCTGGAGCGGTTGGGTTCTGCAGACAGAATTCGTCGCACACCAGGATACAGTGCTGGGCGATGCTGAAGTAATAAGGGGTTTGCCCGCTGAAGTGGCCTTTGTTGGCCAAGCCTGTAGCAATGTCGTCTAGCTCTATCATCGACCGCAGCGGGTTCATCAGGTCGAGCTGAATACCACTAAAAGTGGTCATGGTGCCGTTCAGGGTTTCGGCACAAATAGCTGGGGTTGTGTCTTGCATGACTATGATGTTAGCTTCTTACTTCGTTTTTTAATATCCAAACGCCTTGCTGATTCGAAAACCCTTTGTATCGGGTTTTGGTTATTGGGCTAGTGTAAACATCAATCAATGGCACCAATCGCGAAAGAATTTCCCGAAACTCTGATAAATTAATGTTCAGCTCGTCGTAAAGTGCATTGTCAATGGCTGGGGTATCATCGCCTATCTCTTCGTAATCAAGGCCTAATATTTCACAGGCCAACTTTTCGGCCTCGTCTAATTCGATATATACTTCTTTGTAGCTCATTTTTATTGTTTTTTATCGTTTATAATTTTTTTAATTGCGGCATACTGGGAGCCGGTTGGCCTTCCGGTTGTTGATACGATACTGTATTTTACAACCCATACCCAGGGGTTTGCTTCCCAACTTTCGGGGCCATAAATGTCAGACCAAATGTCCTGAAATGCCCGCGCGGCATGTTGATAAGCCCGGTACCGCATAGCACCACCTGCAGGGTGTGGACTCCCTTTGTATTCGCCAAACGGGCCGTACTGCTCAATTCCTTCTGCAACGGCATCCTCGTCGCTTATATCGTTCAGGCGTTCAACGCCAACCGATTTCACAAGTAGCCATATACGGGCGGCTTTTTTGGGCATGTGGATGGATGGGCGCCATTTCCACCCCACATAGGTATCCCAGGGCTGGCCATCGGCGGCATACACATAGCCGTAATTATTATCGCTTGGGTGTAGGTTTAATATGCTGGTATGTTGCCAGGTTTCGCGCACCCAAAGCAAGTGTTCGGGAGTTATTGAGCAAAGTTTATCGCATCCATTTTTCCCGGCAAATTCATCGAGGGTAGCAAGGTTTTGTTTATTCGTTATAATCCTCCGTGTTTGGGTTTTACGTCCGCTCAAAATGGCTTGTACCATTTCGGTACTAAATAACATCGGTAATTCGTTCATAGTTGGCTAAGATTTGTTTACGATAATATCTCTTCGCTCAAGGTGGCTTATTAGTACGCCTCCTTTTATTTTATCAACCTGACAAACAATGTCGCCATCGTCGTCTGTGTATGGCTTAGATGTTATAAATGTCTGGATGGGTAAGTACATCGTACCTTCTGCTTTTATCTGGAAGAAAGTAACAGGTACCCCAATCTTTATTTCTTCTACTTTCATGGGTTACAGGATTAAGGTTGTTGCTAATTGGGCTACTTCGGCGCTTGGTGCATTGCATTGCAGCAGGTGGGTAAACAGTTCCTTTTTGCTTTCGGTTGTGCTGTCGGCGCTTAGCGACACGCGGTTGATAAAGGCAAAACACTTGTCGCCGTTTTCAAGCGTGCCTTCCCAAACGCGGCAGCATATGCCGTCGCCAAGTGCATCGTTTTTCACGATAACCAGTTTGGTGGTTGGTTGTAAGATAATTTTCATACTCAGAATGTTTCGGGGATTTGCATGTTGACTAATTCGTCCGCTTCTGCTTCGTAGGCCATGCGCTGCTGGTAGTAGGCCGAACCGAGCAGCATATCGGTTTCAATCAACTCTTCGCGCGAGCAGGCATCCAGAAATCGGCGTGGCGAGATGTCGATTTGGTTTTCTTGTGTAATTTTTGGCATGTTGTTATTTTTTTTGCGGTTAACTCGTAAATCTTTTCTTCCAAAAACTGAACGTATTCATCCGAATAATAGGTCAATGTTATTCCGCAATCTTCCGATCGCAGAAGCGCATCAACCTTGGCTTGTTCGGCTATATAATGTGTTTCACTTATCTCTATTTCCGAAAATTCGAGCGAAACTTCGGCCGATTTGCCGGTTTCTTTTTTGTATTCAAACTTAAGATGGTTCATGCTTTAATGTTTTGAATGAATTTCTCGTACCGTGCACGGAATTGTTTATCAACTTCTAATAACTCAATCACTTTCTTTTTCGCGTAAACGACGGTGGAATGATCGAATCCGGTTTTTTTTTCAATGAAAATAGTGCTAAGGTTAAGCGAAACGGATAAATAACTAAGTACCGAATGTCGCGCTTCAACAATTTGCCGCGCCCGTGTACGCTTGTATAAATCAGTTTTTTTAATGTTAAATGCGCAACAGGCGGCCATCTCAACAACGTCCTTGGTTATTTTTATGCCGGGAATGGAAAAAACCTGCGATATTATCGCTTGTCTGTTAACTCCTAATGCTTGTTGCACGCCTAAGCCCTTGTTTTCGGTAAGTTTACAGTGCTGCGAACGCACCAGCTCACTATTCATCTGCTTATATAGAATTGATAGTCGCTCGCGCTCGTCGGCAAACTCATCGGTGGCCATGTTGCTCGACTCCCGAAGCAGCACAATAGCTTCGAGTAGCATTTCGGTATCGGTTCGGGTCAAATCATGCAATGCAAAGCACTCGGGGTTTGCGTTTGTTTGTTCAAAGTACATGGCTAATGCAGTTTAAAATTGGGCATCTTCCATTTGCTTACTAATTGAGATAGAGAACTCAATGCTTTCCCTGGCATCTTCCTCATGCGTTTCCCGTGCTTTTTCGATGATCAAAGCCTGAGTTTCATAACTCATTTTAGAATAAAATGCATCGTAGAAATCGGTGTGATTGATGATTAACATTCCACCTTTTTTCTTCTGCCTTTGCTTTGCTGACTTTAATAATCCAGACCAAACGTGGTCGAATTCACGGCTTTTCTCACATAACTCTTTAATTTCAGGCATCCTGAAATTGAACAGGAAAAGTCCAAGCGCTTTGCAGGTAATCAAAGCTTCGATGTTGTTTTTAACTAAAGTAGAACTCATAATTTTTAATTTTTGTGCGTGGGGACGCGTTATTGAATTCCTATTTGGGTGGCGCGGGCAATCAGGTTTGGCAGGTTGCTGGCGCCTAGTTTTTCTTTCAGGTGTTCAACCCGGCTTTTCATTCCGGCGTAGCTTACACACATTTTGTTGGCTACCTGGCAAATTGTAAGGCCTTCGGCCAGTAGCTTCAGTGTTTCGGCTTCGTAATTTTTCAGCCCGGTTTGTACGCCGCATAGTTTTCCGCGCAGGGGGCAGTGGTAATCGGTGCAGGCATTGTTGTAAGCATCGGCCGTAAACACACCGTTCCTGAAGTCGGGCGTATGGTCGAGTGCACCAGCGCGGCACTTATACCAGGCATCGAACTGCGCCGAAAATCCGCGAATGCCTTGCTCGTCGAGTATCCGGCGGGCAACGGTGTCGCTGCTGAAGTGCTCCACAATCATGTTTTGTACACGGGTTGGCGCTTCGGTGAATGGCATCAATGTGCCTTCGTGTATCAACCATTTTTGGCCTTTGCGCCAAAACCCTTCGGTGTTTCCGGCAAAGCCTGCCGGCAGTGTTGCCGAAGCTTCAATTTTTGTTACATTTGTTTCCATAAATCGTTTTGGTTTTAAGCCTTCCGGTGAGTCCTCCAAGATTGCCGGTTGGCTTTTTTGTTTTAGCTTAAACTGCTTGCTTCACGACAAGACTATATGATTAACCCCAGGATGCACCTGGATTATTTATTACTATCCCTCTCAAGCCGTTCGGCTAAAGCCATCTTGATGTAGTTCGACTCTGACATTTTCAGCCGGGCCGATACCTCCTTGATGAGAACACGCATTTCTTTCGGAATCGCTGCATTAATGCGGTCGTCGTTTTTCTGAAGCAAAAAATTCATCCTATTGGCTGTTGTCGCGTTCATATATTCTTCTTAATTTTCTCATACAATATTAAGATAATTCTTTAAGATATTTCTGAAAATACAGATATTTCTTAATAGATAATATCTATTGAATTGTAACTATATGGATTATAATAAGATTTGGAGCTTAATGAATGAGAATAATCTGAAACAAAGTGGTATGTCCAGATTATTAAGAATGAGTCAAACGGGTTTTAAGCAAATGATGGATAGAAAAACCATGTCTGTTGAAGTACTTGAAGCAATATCCAATCACTTCGGTAAACCAATGCACTATTTTTTTGACGAACCTGTATCGAAGGTATCGGAACCGAGGGTTAGTTACGAAAAGAAACCGCCAGGCGAAAGGGATGTAAGGCTATGCAGCTGCCCTGATTGTATTGCCAAGCAGAAAGAAATTGATGCTTTAAACAAGGCGCTTGAGGCAAAAGAAGAGTTGCTGGAAATGTATCGTGAGAAAAAAAGCGAGGGCAAATGTGGATAGTATATAGAAAACAGCCAATTTAAAATAATAAGTATGGGAACATTATTCAATCAACATCCACGAAATTATCATCTGGTAGAAGAAGCCGATGAAATAAAGAATGTCGTCGAGCTGGCGTCAAAGTTCAAATTATCCATTGCCGACACAATTCTTATTCTCGAATATACCGAAAAGAAGCGGACTAATAATATCCGGGTAGCTGATGGCGACATTAAAGATGAGCAACTAGCCGGATTTGGTGAACTAATACAGGATTTTAACGCCAACCTCCGAGAACTGATTGTCATCCTCGAAAACAACAGCTAAAGCCAATACACCCGCACATACAGATTGCCCAGCCAATACACACCAGGCTACAAATTCGCATTCAAAAACTATAGATACACAAATTGAACAACAGACAAACAAGTAGATACGCGGCATTGATGTCTCCCGGCATCTCCACCACTGCCCTCCAACGCTTTAGCGATGGAGGGCAGTGTTTTTTTTTGTACAGGATTTAGGTGGCTTAGCCGAAATTGTATGGACGTTTACGCGATGACAAATTGAAGTTGAATAGGCTGGATTGAAGAAAGCAGGGGAGTAACGCCCCATAACCGGGCAGTTCCCCTTTATTTCTATTCGAAAACGAAGTCTTGCCCAGGCAAAAGACATGGCTTATCAGCCAGATTTTACCCTTTGCTTTGACGCAACGGGTAAACCGAAAATTGGCCGTCGCCAGTGTATCCCATCTTCATTCAACTTAAAAAAATAGCGCAAGCTGCTACTTCGGTTTTCTTGCCTGCCCCATTTTTAGCCGCCCTGTTGCTGCCACAAGTGTCCCTGTTGGCCAGTAGGGTTTCCTCTTAATCAAAAAAGGCTTCCTGCCACCCACCCTACCGCCCTGCTGCTATTTTTCTTGCCCTGCTGGTATTTTTATCGCCCTGCTGGTGCGGCAACCTTCCCTGCTGCAAAGTAGGCGTCCCTGCTGGTCGGTCAGCCTTCCCAGCCGGTAATTTACGCATCCCAGCCGGGCAGGGAAGCTAAAAATGCAGCAGGGAACACTTCCTAAGCAGCAGGGAGTAAAAATGATTAGCAGGGAAGCAAATTTTCGGGCAGGGCGGCTTTTTTTTCGGCAGGGCGGTGGGGTGGGTGGCAGGGAGCCCTTTTTTACCGGCAGGGCATAAAAAAACTCCGCAGGGAGCGGAGCTTTTTGGGCAGGGAGCAACAAATCAGTTCGCCGGCTCCTCTGTAACGGTATCGTTTGTCTTTCCATTCGACTTGGCCTTTTGCCAGTAGCGGCTGTAGTAACCTTTCAGTCGCTTTTCGTCTTTGCGGAAGGCGTATTTGCCGCATTCGCGTACCTGGTCAACCAATGTTTTCAGGTAGGTATAGGCTTGGTCGCGCAGGTATTTGCCTTCGTGGCCGGCGGTTTTGTGCCCGTTTACCTCGGCAAGCAGTTGCGCCATCTGGTCGGACAGGGTAGCGGCCGTGGCCAGTGTTCCAAGGTTGAAACCAATGGCGGTAAGGGCTCCGGTGTTGGCCTGCCCAAGCACGGCCAGGTCGTTCAGGTCCTGCACCATGTCTTCGTGTCCCTCGCCGGCGCTAATTTCGCTTACCCGTGCCAGCAGGCTGGCATCGTTGCGATAGGCGTACCTAAAGTCGGCAATCAGGTCGTTACGCAGTTCGTAGGCAGCAGGCGATTGTTGGTTCCAGGTGTCCTGCGAGCGGCTTTCTTTCATCCACAACGATTGGGATTCGCGCAGGGCCCCCGCCCGTACCGGCAGGTGTTGGATAAGGGCTTTGCTAATGCCTTTGGCAATCAGAACAGGCAGGTCGGGTTGCAGCCAG
>JBKEAN010000090.1:0-15095 GCA_047972415.1 Mangrovibacterium sp. | reverse complement strand
GGAAATTCATTTACCGACTATGCCTTTCAACTACAGAAAATACGTTATCGCAACGGTATTCGTGATGGTTACCTTTCGCGCTTGCACTACTTTTCGGACTGGCTGTACAACAACCAGGAAAAAGGCCTGATTAGTCTGGTTGACAGTAGCTTTCAAACGCCCTGGCAGAAGGCCATTAATTTTATGAGCACGCACCCCAACAGTTACGAGCGGCTAAAAGAAAACCCGAAATTAATTAGCCAACTAACTGAACAAGAAGATGAAATAAGCAATCGAAAATTTTTCTTTCTGCCTAAAAACGAAATTAAAGCCAGTGAAAAGGAACTGAAAAATGGCGACATTGTTGCCATTACCACCAACATTGCGGGTTTGGATGTGGTGCATGTTGGTTTTGTTGTTTGGGTTGATGGGCGGGTGCACCTGCTTCATGCCTCGTCGGCATTGGCGAAAGTGGTAATTTCGGAAGAGCCGCTAGCCGATTACTTGGCTGTAAAAAAGTCGTTCACCGGAATTATGCTGGCCCGCCCAAACGAACACATCTCCAGTATGCCAGCCTCAACAAAGAAATAAAGCTTATTTTTGAGCCTGAAATCAAATTGTACATGAAAACATTCATTCAAAAGTTGACAGTAGTCCTTCTGAAAGCCATTTCTTATCTGCCATTTCCGATCCTTTACGGGATTTCCGATCTGTTTTTTGTTGTGTTTTATTACCTGATTAGTTATCTCAAGCAAGTTGTTTTGAGCAACCTACGCCATTCGTTCCCCGAAAAAACAGATCGTGAGCTGAAAACTATTGCTCGAATCTACTACCGCCATTTTGCCGACCTCACCCTAGAAACCATAAAAATGAACCGGATGCCTGAAAAAGTAATGCGAAAACACATCAAATTTATAAATACGAATCGCCTGGAATCGGTTGCACACGAAGGAAGAGGCATCGTATTGTTGTGTATGCACTATAACAACTGGGAATGGAACTCATTTTTAGCCCAATCTATAAATTTCAGGTTACTGATGGTTTACAGCCCCATGCCGAGTAACCCGTATATGGAAAAATACATCACCACTATACGCAAACAGTTTGGAACAGAAGATGTTCCCATGCCCAAAGCCCCACGGGCTGCTATCCAGTTAAACGACGGCCCTCCGTACGGTTTAATGTGGCTGGCAGCCGACCAGACCCCACCGGCGGCCTCGCAATACTGGACCACGTTTCTGAACCAAGAAACCCCTTTCTTTGCCGGGCCACAGAAAATAGCGTCCAAAACAAACTGTGCTGTTTATTTCCATTACGTCCATAAAGTGAAGCGAGGCCAGTATGTTGCCGATTTTATTGAAATTACCTCGTCGCCTGCTACCGATGGCGAACATGCTGTGCTATTGGATTATGTAGATATTGTTGAGCAGATTATCCGCCGGAAGCCCGATTATTGGCTATGGTCACACCGCCGCTGGAAGCACAGCCGCTCCGACAATCAGAAGCTGATTCCCCGAAACCCCGTCAATCGCTTCGAACAGCAAGTGAATGATATGATGGATGGGTTGAACCAAATTAAGTCGATTTAAAAATGAACAGATTGAAGTTGATGTTGCTCGGGATACCGTTCTTCTTGCTTATTACCCTAGCTGCAAACCCGGTGTTTGCCGAGGAGCAATTGCAACAGGACATTGAGCGTTGCAGGGAGAGAACCAATGCCGCGTGGACATTTGCCAGCGACGCGGTGCACGAGCTTCAGTTTATCGATGGTGCCAGCAGCTACGAGGAATTACGAAATTATTGCTTTAATGCACTTACGGTACTCGATAGTTTGGACATTGCCCTGCGCCAGGCAGAATATGCAGTTACTGATGCCACGTACGAATTGAAGGAAAAAGAAAATGAACAAAGCTACACGCTAATGCTTAATGTAAAAAACGAGCTAAAGCAAGCAAGCCAGTTTCAGGGAGCAAGCAAACAACAGTTGCAAGCTATTTTAGATGAATCTAACATAACAGCCATTAACCAAAAGCTTTTTGACACGGCCGACAATCTGAATAATTGTGCCCGGCACATTAAAAGTGCTCAGGCGGGTTTAAAAATACTCCGCAAAACCCTTCCGAAAAACAATTGAACGCTTAAAAAAAGAAAATTACAATCCGGTTGAATAACCCGGGGAATGAGATTTTTATGAAAATGGTGAACATCTTCCCAAAAAGAAACCCGGTACAAACCGGGTTCTTTATTTTATATTGTCTCGTTCAGACATTTAATCGAGTTTCAATACAGCCAGGAAAGCTTTCTGCGGAACTTCAACATTGCCAACCTGTTTCATCCGTTTTTTACCTTTCTTCTGTTTTTCGAGCAGCTTCCGTTTACGAGAAATATCGCCACCATAACATTTGGCAGTTACATCTTTACGAACTGCTTTAATGGTTTCGCGGGCAATAATTTTTGCACCAATTGCTGCTTGTATCGCAATATCGAATTGTTGGCGCGGGATTAACTCGCGCAATTTTTCGCACATTTTACGGCCCAGGGTATACGCATTATCAAAGTGAATTAACGACGATAACGCATCAACCATTTCGCCATTCAGCAAAATATCAAGGCGGACCAGTTTGGCCGGTCTAAATCCTATCATGTGGTAATCGAACGATGCATAACCTTTTGAAATTGATTTCAGTTTATCGTAAAAATCGAATACAATTTCGCCCAAAGGCATCTCGAACGTAAGTTCGGCACGTTCGGCTGTCAGATAATCCTGTTTAATCAGAATACCACGTTTGTCCAAGCAAAGCGTCATTACTGCGCCAATAAAATCCGACTTGGTAATAATCTGCGCCCGAATAAACGGCTCGTCAATTTCGTTCACTTTATTTTGTGCAGGCAACCCGCTGGGATTGTACACCTGAATGGTTTCGCCATCGGTTGTATGCACCATGTACGACACGTTGGGAACCGTTGTAATCACATTCATATCGAACTCGCGATCCAGCCGTTCCTGAACAATCTCCATGTGCAACATCCCCAGAAACCCGCAACGGAAACCAAAACCCAGGGCAGCCGACGATTCGGGCTCGTAAGTCAGCGAAGCATCGTTCAGCTGAAGTTTTTCCATCGCGGTACGCAAGTCTTCGTAGTCCTCCGACTCAATGGGGTAAACCCCGGCAAATACCATCGGTTTCACTTCTTCAAAACCTTCAATAATTTTATCGCAGGGTCTGTCTTTATGCGTTATCGTATCGCCAACTTTTACTTCTTTGGCCGTTTTTATTCCCGAAATAATGTACCCTACGTTACCTGCTTCCAGCTCGTTACGGGGTTCGAGCCCAAGGCGCAGTACCCCAATTTCCTGTACATCGTAGTCACGCCTGGTGTTTATAAACTTCACCCAATCGCCTTTTTTAATGCTTCCGTTTACAATTTTAAAATAGGCAATCACCCCACGGAAAGGGTTGAATACCGAGTCGAAAATCAGCGACTGAAGTGGTGCATCGGCCTCTCCTTTGGGCGCAGGAATATCGCTCACAATGCGGTGCAGAATCTCTTCCACGCCTTCGCCGGTTTTACCGCTGGCCCGGATAATGTCGCTCCTTTTGCAGCCAATCAGGTCTATAATTTGGTCTTCAACAACCTCCGGCATGGCATTCGGAAGATCCATTTTATTAAGAATCGGGATAATTTCCAGATCGTGCTCCAAAGCCAGGTACAGGTTCGAAATGGTTTGTGCCTGAATCCCCTGGGTGGAGTCGATAATCAACAGCGCGCCTTCGCAGGCAGCAATCGAGCGGGAAACTTCATACGAAAAGTCGACATGTCCCGGGGTATCAATCAGGTTCAGCACATATTTTTGTCCATCCTGTTCGTAGTCCATCTGGATGGCATGACTTTTAATGGTAATCCCTCTCTCCTTTTCCAGTTCCATGTTATCCAGCACCTGGGCCTGCATGTCGCGTTCGCTCACGGTATGGGTCACTTCGAGCAAACGGTCGGCCAGGGTACTTTTTCCGTGATCGATATGGGCAATAATGCAAAAATTGCGGATGTTCTTCATTTGAGTAATCTTCACTGTTTGGTTAGCCAAAACGTCTCAAGCTAACTGCCGCAAAGATATTCAAATTTTGGGAACAAAAACGGCTGGCCTCAGCCGTTAGGAAACTTTAAGTTCCAGCAGCAAAGTGAGAAAGCACATATTTTGAATGGATTAACACCTGCCCGCCAATATTCACCTATATTTGCAACTCAAAAATTGAATCGCGCTTGAATTGAAGGCCCAGTTATCAAGTTTAACGCCCGACCAGGCTGCATACGCTGTTTTTTGACCTGAAAATTATTTGTACATGAATCATTTACTGATCTTATCCATCGGGTTGCTGGCACAAGTCTTGTTTTTTGCACGCACCATTGTGCAATGGTTTAAATCGGAACACGAAGGAAAAGTACACTCGCCCACCCTATTTTGGCAAATGAGCCTGCTCGGTTCGGTGCTCATGCTTATTTACGGCATCCTGCGACAGGACGCAGCTATCCTTATCGGGCAAATCCTGGTTTATTTTATTTACATCCGCAACATTCAGCTTAAAAACGACTGGAAACCCATGTCCATTTGGCTGCGGGTACTAATTCTGCTCACGCCAATCGCCATTCTGGCCTATTTATTTTTCGGCACCGGGTACACACTTGATACCTTTTTCAAAAACGACAGCAACCCGCTGCCACTGATGATTTGGGGGATTGTGGCCCAACTGGTTTTTATTGCCCGCTTTTTTTACCAGTGGATTTATTCCGAAAACAAAGGCGAATCGGTTTTACCCGTTGGGTTTTGGGTTATCAGTATTTGCGGTTCGTCTATGATTTTATTGTACGGTATCTTCCGTATCGACCTGATTTTAATTGCCGCACACAGCTTCGGCATTTTCGTTTACCTGCGCAATATCCTTATCCATTACAACAAAAAAAGCATGTTTGGCAATACCGGCTCGCCATTATTAAATAAAATCATGGCTTGGGTATCCGGCAAAATCAAGTAAATTGGGGTTTAAAAGAAGTTGAAAATGAAACACGTTCTCATCACCGGTTGTGCCGGTTTTATCGGGTCACATTTAACCGAAAAACTTTTAAAAGAAGGATTTTTCGTAGTCGGGATTGACAACTTCGACCCTTATTACGACCGAAAAGTGAAAGAACGGAACATGGATTTTTTTCGGAATCATCCCAACTTTCGCTTTCACGAACTGGATTTAGCCGACGAAAGCACACTGCACCAAGCCCTTGAACCCGAAAAAATTGATTTGATAGTGCATTTGGCCGGAAAAGCAGGCGTTCGCCCGTCCATTGAAGACCCGCAGGGGTATATCCGCGCCAATATCGTAGCCACGCAAAACCTACTCGGGTTAATGAAAGACCGCGGAATCCGGAAAATGGCTTTTGCATCGTCGTCGTCGGTTTACGGCAACAGCAAAGACATTCCTTTCAGCGAAACGCAGGATGTAAGCAACCCGATTTCGCCCTACGCATTTACCAAAAAAGCCTGCGAGCTGATTAATTACACCTATCACCAGCTTTATGGGCTCGACATTGTCAACCTGCGATTTTTCACCGTTTTCGGGCCACGCCAGCGCCCCGATTTGGCTATTCATAAATTCACCAAACTGATTTTGGAGGGAAAAGAAATACCGATGTTTGGCGACGGCAGCACCTCGCGCGACTACACTTACTACGAGGACACCGTTTCGGGAATTGTTGGTGCCATAAATTACCTGCTGAACCACGAACAGGTTTACGAAATTGTGAACCTGGGCAACAACCAACCCGTGACCCTGCGCCACATGATTGCCTCCATTGAAAAAGCATATGGGACTGCGGCCAACATCAAGCAATTACCCATGCAGGCCGGCGATGTGGACATTACCTTTGCCAACATTGAAAAAGCCCGGCAGTTGTTTGGTTACCAGCCTCAATACTCGTTTGACGAAGGCGTAAAAAACTTTGTGGATTGGTACCTAAAAAATAAGGCATAATTATCTTTTTACGGCAATTCATGCCGGTTTGAACTTGCTTTGCAGGCTGCTTTTTTCCTATTTTTGCCCTGTTATGAAGAATTTGAAACAAAAATATGTGATTTGGGAAGGATGGGTTTCCATCGTTATCAATACGTCGTTATTTTTTCTGAAATACTGGGCCGGAGTGGTTTCGGGCTCCATTGCCCTCATTGCCGACGCCTGGCACACCTTAACCGACTCCATATCGAGTGTGATTGTACTGATTGGCGGTAAAATATCAACCAAACCTGCCGACGACGACCACCCCTTCGGGCATGGGCGGGCCGAGCACATTGCAGCTATCATCATTGGGGTGCTGCTGGCCATTGTGGCCTTCGATTTTATGCTGAGTGCTTACGAAAAGCTGGCGAGCAAGCAAAGCGGAAACTTCGGAACAATTGCGATCGTTGTCACCATTGTTTCTATTGTGGTGAAGGAGCTACTGGCACAATACACCTTTTGGGCCTACCGCAAAACCGGCTCCAGCATCCTGAAAGCCGACGGCTGGCACCACCGCACCGACTCGCTGTCATCTGTTATTATCCTTATTGGTATTTTTGTAGGCAAGTATTTCTGGTGGGTTGATGCCGCGCTGGCCTTCATTGTGGCACTGATGATTGCCTACGCCAGTTACGAAATTATGTCGAAAGAAATAAAGTCTCTGCTGGGCGAAGATGTTGACCCCTCCGAAATGGAAGCGATAAAAAAAGAAGTGTACCTGCTGCTGCAGCGCGAAGTGTACATTCACCATTTTCACCAGCACCGCTACGGCGACCACCACGAGCTGAGTTGCCATATAAAACTGCCGGCACAAATGCCACTGGACGAAGTTCACAACATTTGCACAGCCATTGAAAAAATGATTCTCGCCAAATTCAACATGGTAGCAACCATTCACCCCGAGCCATTGCGAGAAAAACCAAGGCAATAAATAAAGACGAAAAGCGGGATTAGCCGATTAATCCTTATTTTAGCTTCATCGAATTCAATATAAAATGAAACACATTCCCGGAATTTTACTGTTCCTGCTTGCCCTTGTTTCCTGCAAAGAAGTGTACGACCGCCCGCCGCAATCGCAGGCCCAGATTTACTTGTACGACGCTACGCCTACGGCCTTATCGGCCCGGGTAACGGTGCAGGGATACCAGAACGACAGTGTTTGGATTGAAGACGAAGACCTTACTTACTTCAACCTTCCGCTGGACCAAAACAACACCGAAGCCATTTACATCCTGCTACTCGACTCGGTAGCCGACACCCTCATTATTAATTACAACAGCAAACTGGTGTACGAGTCGATGGAGTCGGGCTTTTTCACCGAACACTACATCCAATCGTTGCGCAGCACGGCGCATAAAATCGACTCCATCGCCTTAATCGACACCCTTGTAATTTCAACCTGGCATGAAAATATTCAACTATTTCTTAACGATAGTACTAATCTTAGCGGCTCTTAGCGGTACGGCCCAGCAACAGGAAAAGAAAAAAATGCCCAAACGCACCGACAATTTTATTCACATGCCGGGACTGCGGCTGGGCTGGGACATTAGCCGCCCCTTTCAGGGACTGTGGACCAAAGGCGACCGTTACGGAACCGAATTTAGCGCCGACCTGGAACTAAAACCCAACCTGTACACGGCCGTTGAAGCCGGGTGGGAAAAATTTAAAATGGAACACGATTTTGTTGATTACCAAAGTGCGGGCAGCTACTTCCGCATGGGGGTGGACTATAACCTGTTGCAAACCGATGCCGCCGACCAGCGCGATATTTTTTATGCCGGGTTGCGCTATGCCTTCGGGCTGGCCAACCAGCAGGTAAACAGTTACTCGTTCGATGGTTATTGGGGAAACACTGAGGGGGCGTTTGCCAAACAAAACTACACGTCGCACTGGGTCGAACTGGTGTTGGGCTTGAAGGGCGAACTGCTCAAAAACTTTTACATGGGTTGGAGCATCCGCGCCAAATTCATGCTGGCGCAAACCAGCTTCGATATTCCGCCCGTTTATTTCACCCCCGGCTACGGAAAATCGGAAAGCGGCGTTGCCCTCGATGTTAGCTACTCGGTTTACTACACCATTCCCTTCAGGCTAAAAAAGGAAGCGCCCAAGACCGACAAAAACGAATAAGAAACAACAACGAACAATAGGAGCATAGCGGTTAGTCTGAAAACTAACCGCTATGCTGTTTTATGGCCTTCAGTATTGCCAATAATTTTATTCGCGAATGCGTTTTTTATGGTTCGGGCACCACTTCGTCCCAAATGACGATAGCCGAAATAAACGATAAGTATTGCAAAGGCATAAAAAAAGCGTAGCCGGTTGGAGGCTACGCTTTGCTATTTTGGGTTGAATGTTTTTCCTTTCGGGAAAATTACATCATGCCGCCCATTCCGCCACCCATTGGGGGCATCGGGGCTGCTTTATCGTCTTTCTCGTCAACCAAAACACACTCGGTCGTCAGGAACATACCAGCAATAGAAGCGGCGTTTTCCAAGGCTACACGGGTTACTTTTGCCGGGTCGATAACGCCGGTTTCCAGTAGGTTCTGATACTCGTCAACGCGGGCGTTGTAGCCAAAATCGGCTGTGCCTTCTTTTACTTTCTGAACAACTACGGCACCTTCTTTTCCGGCGTTAGCCACAATTTGGCGCAAGGGCTCTTCAATGGCACGTTTTACAATTTCGACACCGGTTGTTTCGTCTTCGTTGTCGCCGGTTAAGCCTTCGAGCGAAGCAATAGCGCGGATGTAAGCCACACCGCCACCGGGAACAATACCTTCTTCAACCGCAGCACGGGTAGCACTCAGGGCGTCGTCAACGCGGTCTTTCTTTTCTTTCATTTCAACTTCGGAAGCGGCACCAACGTACAACACGGCAACACCACCGGCCAATTTGGCCAAACGCTCTTGCAGTTTTTCTTTGTCGTAGTCTGATGTTGTGGCTTCAATCTGTTTTTTAATCATGCTCACGCGGGCATTTATTTCGGCTTGCTCGCCGGCTCCGGCAACCACGGTTGTGGTTTCTTTGTCCACGGTAATTTTTTCGGCACGGCCCAACAGGTCAAGGCTGGTGTCTTCCAGTTTCATGCCTTTTTCTTCGGTAATCACGGTGCCACCGGTTAGTACGGCCAGGTCTTCGAGCATTTCTTTGCGGCGGTCGCCAAAGCCTGGTGCTTTTACAGCGCACACTTTTAACGAGCCACGCAGGCGGTTTACCACCAGGGTAGCTAATGCTTCGCCGTCAACATCTTCGGCAACAATCATCAGCGGGCGGCCGGTTTGTGCCGTTTGTTCCAGCACCGGCAGCAGGTCTTTCATGGTGCTTATTTTTTTGTCGTGGATCAGAATGAAGGGGTGATCCAGCTCAGCCGCCATTTTTTCGGTGTTGGTAATAAAGTAGGGCGAAATATAACCACGGTCGAATTGCATACCTTCCACTACGTCAACGTAGGTATCGGTACCTTTGGCTTCTTCGACGGTGATAACGCCTTCGGTTTTCACTTTTTCCATGGCTTCGGCAATCAACGAACCAATGGTTTCGTCGCCGTTAGCCGATACTTTTGCAACCGATTTAATTTTATTGAAGTCGTCGCCAATGGTTTGCGATTGTGCTTTAATGTTTTCAACCACTTTGCCCACGGCTTTGTCAATACCGCGTTTCAGATCCATTGGGTTGGCACCGGCAGTTACGTTTTTCAACCCAACGTTAATAATTGACTGGGCCAAAACGGTAGCAGTTGTGGTACCGTCGCCGGCGTCGTCGCCGGTTTTGCTGGCTACTTCTTTCACCATTTGAGCGCCAATGTTTTCGTAGGGGTCGCTCAGTTCAATTTCTTTGGCTACGGTAACACCATCTTTGGTGATGGCCGGTGCGCCGAATTTTTTCTCGATAACCACATTGCGGCCTTTGGGGCCCAGGGTTACTTTTACGGCATCAGCCAATTTGTCAACCCCTTTTTTCAGTTGGTCGCGTGCTTCAATATTGAATTTAATTTCTTTAGCCATTTTTATTATACTTTAAATTGTTTCGAACGGATTAGGCGATGTAAAGAACATCGGTTTGCGACATCAGCAGGTAACTTACCCCGTCAATACTCAATTCGGTACCCGAGTACTTGCCATAGACAACAGTGTCGCCGACAGCCACTTCCATAGTTTCGTCTTTTTTTGCAGCGCCTACCAGTACTACTTTACCAGCCTGGGGTTTTTCTTTAGCCGAATCGGGAATGATAATCCCACTTGCTGTTTTTGTTTCTGCTTCCTGCGGTTGAACAAGGATTTTACCGGCAAGGATTTTACCTTTTAACTCTGTCATTTTTCAAATTATTTTAGTTAAACATTTTTTTTGTCGATACCCTTCGTTATCCATTTCTGTGCCAAAGGCGGCAAACCAGTCACGAATGAAAAAATTGACAGGGTTTAAGCGCTGCCCCACCAAACAGCAGACGAATTTCTGACAACCAATTGACATTCAACGGGTGTAGAACTGCCATTTTTTCTGACAGGCTGACAGGGAGAAATGATCAGTCGCAGTCTTCGTTCTTACAACTCATTACCCTTAGCAAAAACAAGAAAGGCTTGCCCCGTAGGAACAAGCCTTTGTATGTTGTCTGAAAAGCTGCAATTATTGGGCTGAGTCGGGCTGAGCCGTTGTTTCAGATGAAGGAGCTGGAAAATCAGGGACGGCATTGGGGTCAATAGCCTGCTCCACCTGATTTTTAATCGCTGATTCGTTAACTTGTTCTGCCGAACGCGGAATGAACGCGCTGCCTGCAATCGCTAAAACCAGTAAAGCGCCGGCCAAAAACCAAGTTGATTTTTCCAAAAAGTCGTTTGTTTTACGAACTCCCATCACTTGGTTTGTTGATTGGAAGTTACTGGCCAAACCGCCCCCTTTTGAGTTCTGTACCAGAACAATCAAAATTAAAAGAACGCAGGCGATAATCATTAAAACAGTAATCAGCGTATACATTTTTGCCTTATTATTTAGTTCATTAATTGTTTTACTTCGTCAATTTGACCGGCAAAGTAAATATTTTTTTCCGGATATTTCAAACTTAATTTTTCGTAAGCCAAAATCGCTTGTTTGTACATTCCCTGCCTGATGTAAATCTTTGCAAGTGTTTCGGTTACAAACTCCGGAGCCGTTTCGGGCTGCTCGTTTTGCTCCTCGTTCCCATCGGTTTGAGCCTGCTTCCGCCGTAACGATCGGGCCAAATCGGCTAAGGTATCTAGTTGCTCCGGTCCGGCATCCAACTGGTAACTTGCAGCAGCCGGGTACTCCCCCGACAGGGCATTCAATTCGCGTTCGGCCTGCGCATGGTCCCGGGCTATTTGGTCTTGTAAGAAATAATACAGGCGCCGCCGGTCGACAATAAAAAATGCGCCTTTTGCCAAGGTTGTTTCAAACCCGGGCAAATTCAACAGCTTCATATTTTTCAGCAACAACATCCAGCCCAACTGAAACGACGGATAGCGTTGCACCAACGCTTCCAGTTGAGGCAAGGTATCGGCGTCCAGTAATTCCGGATTGGCCAGGTAATTATGAAGTTCTTCCGAAGTCATTACCAGTTTGCAATGGATGCATTAAAAATATCGTCAGTAATATCTTCCAAAATTGTAGCAACCAAGTCATTTTCAACATCACTCAAGGTCAGGGAGCTATTAAAATCTTCGTACCCCGAGAATGATTTTTCCCAGTCTTCTTCGTGATTTTTATTATTGGTGTACTTAATTTTAACGGTTATTGTCAGCCGGGTTTGCGCTGCCAGGTCGCCTTCTTTAATGGTCATGGGGCGAGTGTCATATCCGGTAATTTGGCCTTCGAACTCCAAATCGCCGTTATCTTCGAGCATCCGCAACGAGGTTTGCCGGGTAAGTTTATCCTGTAAAGCTTCGGTAAGCTGCTGGCTCAGGTTGGGGTTTATCAGCCGGGCCCGGTTGGGGATATAATAAACCGTAAATGTTTTTACATCGGGCGAAATAGACGCAACTGAAAAGCCGTAATTTATTTTACAAGACTGAAAAACAGGTATTATCAGCAGCAAAACAAGCACCACCAAACCCGTAAGCCGCAATTTATTCAATATCATATTCTTTAATTTTTCGGTATAAAGTCCGCTCCGAAATGCCCAGTTCCTGTGCGGCATATTTACGTTTGCCTTTGTGTTTTTCAAGTGCTTTTCGGATCAATTCAATTTCTTTATCGGCAAGCGAAAGGGATTCTTCAACAAACTCCTCGGTATCCTGAATGTTCTCTGGTTCCACATGATGCTCATAATGAGCCGACTTGCTTACCTGTGGCTCGGGAGTATAGGCCTTTGTCTCTTGGGGGTACAGGTTGCGAATAATTTGTGCATGTTCTGCCCGAACTTCCGACGATGGCGTTTTTTCGTGCATCAGGTCGAGCACCAGTTTCTTCAGGTCGGTCATATCCTTTTTCATGTCAAACAATACTTGGTAGAGGATTTCCCGTTCCGAGTTGAATGTTTTCTCATCAACACCCTGATATAATGCTGGCAACTGGGGCGCTCCCCCGGCTGGCAAATAGCCGCGCATGGCAGTACCCGAAATCAAACGCTCCGGATCAATAATCGAAATCTGTTCTGTAATATTTTTCAGCTGCCGCACATTTCCCGGCCAGCTAAAGTTTTCAAGTATCCGGCGGGCATCATCGTCCAGACGGATGGGCGGCATACGGTAACGCTCGGCAAAATCGTGTGCAAACTTGCGAAACAGCAGGAAAATATCTTCCCGCCGGTCGCACAGGGGCAACACACGAATGGGTACCGTATTTAAGCGGTAATACAAATCTTCGCGAAATTTACCCTGTTCAATTGCCATTGGTATATCCACATTGGTAGCAGCAACAACACGCACGTTGGTTTTCAATACCTTAGATGAACCTACTTTGATAAACTCTCCGGCTTCGAGCACGCGGAGCAAACGAACCTGGGTCGATAGCGGCAGCTCGCCAATCTCGTCCAAGAAAATAGTTCCGCCATCAGCCTCTTCAAAATAACCTTTCCGGTCGGACAAAGCGCCGGTAAAAGCGCCTTTTTCGTGCCCAAACAATTCAGAATCAATTGTTCCTTCGGGAATGGCCCCGCAGTTAACGGCAATGTACTTGCCGTGCTTACGCAATGAAAACTGATGTATAATTTGAGGGAATGCCTCTTTGCCAGTCCCGCTTTCGCCGGTAATCAGCACCGACAGGTCGGTTGGGGCTACCTGCACTGCCACTTCAATTGCACGGTTCAGGCCGGGAGCATTTCCTATAATTCCAAATCGCTGTTTAATTTCTTGGACGTCCATTTTATCGGTTTCCGAGTTAATTCAGCAAAGTTATAATTTTACAAGTAACGGTGAAGGCAATCGCTTTTGAGGCCGTAAAAAATTGACTGATATTTATTACTCAGCCAGAAATAGATACTCTACGATGACAAAAAGCTCGCCTTTTTGCCAGTTTTCCCGATTTTGTTTGAAGTAAAAACACCAATTCAACACCAATTAAATTCTTATTTTCGCATGTATAAATAAGTTGAAAATTTCGGTTTCATTCAAGTTAAAAGCTATGCAATTTATCGTCATCATCCCCGCTCGTTACCAATCAACCCGTTTCCCCGGAAAACCTTTAGCCATGTTAGCCGGGAAGCCAATCATTCAGCATGTGTACGAAAATGCCCAAACGGGTACTGAGCATGTTTGGGTTGCAACCGACGACGAGCGCATTGCCCAGGCTGTTGAGTCTTTTGGTGGAAAGTATATGATGACCAGCCCCGGACACCCCAGCGGAACCGACCGCTGTGCCGAGGCTGCAGCCAAAATTGCAGAGACTACAGATTTTGATGTCATTATTAACATTCAAGGCGATGAGCCCTTTGTCTGCACCCCTCAGATAGACGCGCTGAAAAGCTGTTTCGCCGATCCGCAAACCGAAATTGCCACCCTGGTAAAAACGATCGAGAGCGACGAGATCCTTTTCAACCCCAACCGCCCCAAAGTAGTTTTCAATGCCGATAATTACGCCCTGTTATTCAGCCGATCAACCATTCCGCACATTCGTGGCAAAGAGCCAAAGGACTGGCTTTCGGCGCATACCTTTTTCTCCCATTTAGGGATGTATGCCTATCGCGCCGACGTCTTGCCCAAATTAACCAAGCTGCAAGCCTCATCGCTCGAACTAGCTGAATCACTGGAACAACTGCGCTGGCTCGAAAATGGCTACCGGATTAAAATTGCCCGTACAGAGTTTGAAAGTATCGGTATTGATACACCTGAAGATTTGGAACAGGCCAAATGGTTTTTACAGCAACGGATGCGTTGATGGCATTGCAAATCATCATAAGCGGAGGTCAAACCGGAGTTGACCGGGCTGCGCTGGATGCCTGCCTGGAGCTGGAATTTCCGTGCGGAGGCTGGTGCACGGACGGCCGAACTGCGGAAGACGGCCCCATCCCATTGCGCTACCCGCTGATTGAATTGCAATCGCCTTATTATGACGACCGTACCCGACGAAATATTGTAGAATCGGAGGCAACTCTAATTATTTGCGACGGCAAACTGAGTGGCGGCACGTTGCTAACGGCCAACTATGCCAAACAAATCGGCCGGCCGGTTTTTATTTTTGAACTGTCGCCTTTTTTCATCGATCGAACCATGGAAAACCTATTCGATTTCCTAGAGGCTTTTCAGGTTGAAACCCTCAATGTAGCCGGTCCCCGCACCAGCCAGTCGCCCAACGCCTATCACATTGCCAAACATATTACAAAGCAACTGATTCAGAAAATACAGTATTGAGCCGTGGGCAATTAGTCTTGAGTTACGAGCAGTGCGACCGAAAACCATAAATCTTGATATGTCGCTTTTATTCAACTTATTACAAAGACAAACTCACTTTATCATCCGCTCAATACCCATTTCCCGGCCGCACAATTCGGCTAAACCTTTCAGACGCCCAATCAGCGGGTAACCCGGATTGGCATCCTTCCCGTAATCGTCGAGCATTTTAATGCCGTGGTCAGGGCGAACCGGAATGCGGCTATCGCTCCGCCCTTCTATCTCCCTGCGAACCT
>JBKEAN010000089.1:0-24948 GCA_047972415.1 Mangrovibacterium sp. | reverse complement strand
GCCTGTAGATGTTGTTATTACAGTAAAACCAAAGCCGGGTGTTGTTGCTTTACCAACCAACCAAACCATTTGCTCGGGCAGTACAACTGGTATTGCATTGTCGAGCAATGTAACAGGATCGACGGTCAGTTTTGCCTGGGTTGTAGTCAATCCAACGAATGTAACTAATTATGGCAGCGGGAGTGGTTCGTTGATAGCCCAAGCGCTGAATGCATCGACGGGCAGCACTGGTTCGCTTATTTACCGGGTGACGGCTAGTGCGGCATCCTGTTCGGGAACTGTATTCGATATTCCGGTTACGGTGAACCCGGTGCCAACTGTAACGCAGCCGGTATCGAATACCTATTGCCCGGGCGATGCGGTAAGTGCTATTTCGTTTGGCGGTGTAGCAACCTCGTTTACCTGGACAAATGATAATCCATCTATTGGGTTGAGCCAACCCGGCGGAACAGGATCGATTCCGGCGTTTACTACTGTCAATAACAGCATTTCAACCCAAACTGCTACGATTGTTGTAACACCGCATTATACCAGCGGCGGTGTAACCTGTAGCGGAACAAGCAAAACCTTTACAATTAAAGTTGATCCGACTCCGGATGTGGTGGTTGCCGATGATGAAATCACTATTTGCTCCGGAACAACAACGGACATTAGTTTAGGTAGCAGTGTTACCGGAACCAGCTTTAGCTGGACGGAGGTGGCTAGCGGAGTAAATGGTGCCAGCTCCGGGAATTCAGCTTCCATCAAACAAACACTAACAACTTCGGGAACAGTTGATGGAATAGTGGTTTATACGGTTACGCCTAAATATAACAATTGTACAGGGGCAAGTAAAACAATCACGGTTCACGTCAACCCGAAGCCAACTGTGAATAAGCCGGACAACCAGCTTTTGTGTAATAACGAAACTTCGACGGCTGTCAATTTTGTAGGAAATGCCACGACTTATCGTTGGACGAATACAAATGCTAGTATTGGTTTGGCCGCTTCAGGTACCGGTAACATTCTTTCGTTTACGGCTACGAATAGCGGGACAAGCGATCTGGTTGCAACAATTACGATAACACCCGAATACGACAATGCCGGACAGGTTTGTGACGGAGCAGCCCAGACTTTTACCATAACGGTGCATCCAACGCCAACCGTTTCAACTACAAACCTGACTCCGTCGGTGTGTTCAGGTTCGTCGGTTACGATTCCTTTAAATACAACGGTTAGCGGAACAAGCTATTCGTGGTCAGTAACCCAAACCGGGGCCAGTGGGGCCAGTGGGGCAACAAACTTTGCGGGAACCTCCATCAATCAGGCTTTAACAGCTACTGGCACTTCGCCCGGAACTGTTGTTTATACCATCACGCCCGTTCGGGCCGGATGTAACGGTACCCCAATTGTGGTTACGGTAACCGTCAATCCAATACCGGATGTTATTGCGACTCCCGCATCGAAAACAATTTGCGCACTGACTGCACCCGGTATTGCCCTGACCAGCTCGGTAAGTGGAGCTACTTTTAACTGGACGGTTGACCAAACCGGGGTGAGTGGTGCTACAAGTGGTAGTGGTTCAAGCGGTGTACAGTTAAACCATGTACTCACAAACTCTGGAACAGTTGCAGGAACGGCTGTTTATCATGTGGTTCCGTCGGCAAATAGCTGTAATGGGGCAACAACAAATGTAACGGTAACGGTAAATCCGGTTCCGGCAGTGAATGTAGTTGCTGACGTAACGCGATGTAACGGGGCGGCAACATTGCCGATTGTGTTCTCTGGAAATGCTACTGCGTACAGTTGGACAAATAGCGATCCTTCTATTGGGTTGCCTGCCAGTGGAACCGGTACAATCCCAGGTTTTGCAACAACAAACAGTAGTTCGACGAATAAGGTGGCAACAATTACCGTTACCCCTCAATACACGACCAACGGTGTTACCTGCGATGGTACTCCGAGAACCTTTAAAATTACTGTTTATCCCACACCAACTGTAACGGCAAATCCGGCATCGCCGACTATTTGTTCAGGTACCGCACCAGCTATTGCATTAACCAGCAATGTTGGGACAGCAACCTTTGCCTGGACCGTAGTTCAGTTGGGTGTGTCGGGAGCTACCGATAGTTCCGGTCCGTCAATTGCTCAGGCATTGACTGCCACCGGAAACACCGCTGGAACTGCAACCTACACGGTAACGGCCTCGGCCAACGGCTGTCCGGGCCCGGCAACAATTGTTGTGGTTACCGTGAATCCACGTCCGGTTATCACGGCAGCGCCTGATGTTCAGACGATTTGCTCGAACAGTAGTGCCAATATTGCCTTAAGCAGTAATGTCGCTGGAACCAACTTTAGCTGGACGATTGCCCGTTCGGGTGTTACCGGCGGTACCAATGATTCAGGAACTTCCATTCAACAAAGCTTGTCGGCCAGCACAAGTAGCCCGGGAACTGCTACGTACACGGTTTCAGCAAACGCTAACGGCTGTTCGGGGACCAATAAAACGGTGCTGGTAACTGTTAATCCCGCGCCAATGGTGGTCGACCCGAGCGACCAAACTTTGTGTAACAACTCGTTAACAGCGGCTGTGAATTTCTCAGGAACGGCAACTTCGTTCAGTTGGACCAACACCAATACCAGTATTGGCTTGGCTGCTAGCGGAACAAGCAACTTCATTCCTTCGTTTACAGCAGTTAATACCGGTACGGTACCCGAAGTGGCTACGGTAACGGTAACGCCGCAGTATGATAATGCGGGGCAAGCCTGTACCGGCAGTACGCAAAGCTTTACGATAACCGTGAATCCGACTCCGACCGGAAGCCCCAATGTGACGACACAGTCTGTTTGTTCGGGCTCTCAAACGGCTATTACGCTGACTCCCGGATTTGCAGCCGTGAGCTTTACCTGGGTTGTTCAATCATCAATCGGAGCAAGCGGAGCTTCGGGGGGAAACGGTACAACGATTTCACAAACCTTAAATGCCTCGGGAACAAGTCCCGGAATAGTGGTTTATCGGGTTACCCCATCAGCCTATGGCTGTAATGGAACTCCTTTCGATGTTACCGTAACGGTGAACCCGATACCGGTGCTGACCATCAGCCCGACTTCAGCGACCATTTGCTCGGGCGATTTGACTGCCATTTCGTTAAGCAGTAATGTGGGCGGCACTTCTTTCGACTGGACCATTACACCAACCAATATTACGGGTGCCAGTGCCGGGAATGGCTCATCGATTGCGCAAACGTTGTCAGCTACGAACCCTTCCGTTTCAGGGAATGTGATTTACACGGTTACGCCGTTGGCAAACACCTGTCCGGGAACTGCCAAAACAGTTACGGTAACCGTGCAGGCGGTGCCTACCGCAGGGGCCATTGGTGTCGACCAGTCCATTTGCCCCAATACCAGTCCGAACCCACTAACATCGACCACTGCCGGGACTGGTTCGGGCGTGATTTCCTATTTTTGGGAACGTTCTACCGACGGTGGTGCAAATTGGTCGGTTATTACTTCGGCAACTGCTGCGAGCTATTCTCCTGGAGCCCTGGCTGTAACAACGATGTACCGCCGGACAACTGTTTCGACCCAAAACGGTAAAGCTTGTAATTCAGTTACAACAGTGCCAGTTACCATAGCTATTGGCGATAACGTACCACCTACATTTACTGCACCAACAGCCACTACCCGCTACAAGGGGGCAAACTGCACGGTCGATCTAAATCCAGCGGCAACCGGTAATGTGAGTAATTTGAATGATAACTGTACTGCGGTGGCAAATCTGCTTGTGACTTATGTGGACGGCGCCCAGGTGCCAACTGCCTGTCCTTCGGATTATAGTTTTACCCGCACCTGGACCGTGACCGATGTGTCGGGAAATTCGACCGTTAAAACGCAGGTGATTACGGTGAAAGACCAAACAGCACCGATACTGAATGTACCTGCCGATATTCCAATTGCTTGTAGCGAAAGCAGTTTGCCGGCCCGTACCGGGCAGGCAACTGCCACCGATAACTGCGATAACAATGTGACGATTACCTACTCGGATGCAAGCTTGTCGGGAGCTTGTGCCAACAATTACGGCATTACCCGAACCTGGACAGCAACCGACTGCAGTGGAAATACCTCAACCGGAACCCAAATCATTACGATTTCCGACACGGAGGCACCGATGGTAACCATGTTCAACCCCACGGTAACTTGTCCGGATGATATTCCAATCGAGTATAAAACGATGGCTGGTTTCCTGGCAGTGTCTGGTAATACCGCAACGGATAATTGCGGGAGCATGATGGTAGAACTGTACTCGGAAGAATCACTGGGGTTGGATGACAAACCGGGTTACTGCCCGAGCAGCGTTGTGCGGGAGTACAAGTTTACCGATGCCTGCGGAAATTTTGTGATAAAATCGCAAACCATTACCGTTCTGGAGGAATGTGACTGTAGCCCTTGCGACGACAATACTCAGTTCGTTTCAGTTGATTTGGTTGATGACCCCGACGGCACCGTGTATATTCCCAACCTGGTGAGAAAAGGGCGTTGTTGCTCGGTGGATAAAAATGATCGCTGTATTTCGTTTAACATTCGCTTACATCCGGATGCTGTTGGCCTTTCGATTTTGGTAGGCGGCGCCGCCCCAAGTCCGCACGAGTGGAATATCGATTGCGTTGATGTGCCTATCACGAATGGGGTTATTTGCTTGCCCGGTGGCGAGTTCCAGTTGTTTACTTTTTGCAAACCCGGTAATAATCCGGAAAGTTACACCTTTCAGTCGGTTCCGGGAATTGTTTCGGCCGACGACATTACTACCCGGGTGGAATGCAACGGGCAAATTAGCACGCAAGGAATTGTATCGGGTGCGCAATGGACCAGTATTTGGCCCGGAACTCAAGGACAGTATAATCATTATTTATCGAGTACGACCGTTCCGAATCCAAATTTTTATGCTGATGAAAATGCACCGGCTGAAATCCATTATCAGGTATGCGGAAATATTGGCAATACGGTTTGCAACGCATTGGGACAAGATTGCGATACGATTGTGGTACATGTGCGCCCGCTTATTGACTTGGTTTGGGATGTTGACCCCACCATGGTGTGTGAAGACGCAATTCCCCCGTTGACAGCGCAAATTAGTCCGGCCAATGCCAACTATTTGTTTGAATGGTATTATGGCAGCGATGCCAATCCGGCGAACCAGATTTCCGGTCAAACCACGGCAACATACCAACCTACGGCAGCCGGACAGTATTCCTTGAAGGTGACGGATCTTGAGGGTGGAGTACCTTGTAGCAGCCGGGTATTTAACTTCGAGATAAAGTATGACGAAACCAACGCATTGGTATTTGGTCCCCCGGAAGGGAATCTCAATATTGAATGTAACGCTCCGAATGCCGCCCAAATTATTGACGACTGGATAAATACAGCCTCTGCCGAAGACGACGACGGTACGCCTTTGCAGGTTCATGACAACTACACCGGAATAAACATGGCTTGCGGAACCGAGCTTCCGGTTAAGTTTTGGGCTGAAGATGATTGCGGGAACATTGGCGAAGTCACCTTCTACATAAACGTGATTGATACGGAGCAGCCTTGGTTTCTGACCAACGCACAGAATAGCGCGAGTGAGTGCACCGGAACCGATCCGGCACTCAATCAAGCTTTCCTCGATTGGATGGCTGCACACGGAGGGGCAACAGCGACTGACCAGTGCGACAATAATTTAGTTTGGTCCGACAACATGGCTACCCAGAATTGGAGCGGCGATCCCTGTAATAACCAGATTACGGTGACCTTTACGGTGACCGACGCCTGTACCAATAAAGCTTCGACCACCGCAACCTTCACCGTTCAGGATACGCAAGGCCCAAGTATCACTTGTCCGCCTACTGCTTACGGCCAAACCGAAGACGCAGAATGCCATTCAACAACCGTCAATCTGGGTTGGCCCACCGCCAGTGATATTTGCTCGGCTGTTGAGATTACCAATAGTGCTCCGGCGCAATTCCCGTTTGGAACAAGCATCGTAACCTGGACCGCTAAAGACGCTTGCGGTAATACCAGTACCTGCAAACAAACGATTATTGTTGGGGATAGTAACAATCCGCCAACAATCACTTGTCCGCCCAATGTGACAGCCAGTGCCGCACCGGGCGATTGCGATATGCCGGTGACCACTATTCAGGCTCCGGTAACCGGCGATAATTGCGGCGTGGTACTGCAAACCTGGGTAATGAGTGGGGCAACAACCAGCAGTAGCCCATCCAACGGCATCCACGATGTGAACGGTTCCACTTTCAATATTGGGATAACAACGGTGACCTATACGGTCGGCGATGCTGCCGGAAACACGGCGAGCTGTTCCTTCACGGTGACCGTGAAGGATCAGACCCCGCCGGTCATCAGTTCGTGCCCGCAAAGTGTGACCGATTATGCCAGCCTGGGAATTTGTGAGAAATACCTGGCTATTCAACAGCCAATAGCATCAGACCCCTGCGGCGAAAGCTATACCATTAGCCATAATTCACCCTACGGTGCAAGTAGTTCGGATGCCAGCGGAAATTACCCGGTTGGAACGACGACAATTACCTGGACGGTGACCGATGCATCAGGAAACTTTTCAACCTGTACCCAAGTGATTACGATTATCGATAACCAACTGCCGCAGTTGACTTGTCCGGGTAATCAGGAAGATGTTGCTGCTCCCAATATGTGCTACATCGAACATTTTGTTATTGCAGATCTACCGCCAACCGACAACTGTCCGAATTGGATTTGGACTTACGAAATGACAGGGGAGACCACAGGTAGTGGTACTGGTTCGGTGAGTGGCATGCAGTTTAATGTTGGTGTAACCCAAGTGACTTATACGGTGACCGATGCTTCGGATAATGAAGTGAGCTGTTCGTTTACGGTAACGGTGAAAGATATTGTACCACCACAATTTTCGGCTGGATGCCCTGTCGATATTTTAGATGTTGAAGCACAGACCGATCTTTGCGGTGCCACTATCGCTGTTCCGGTGCCACTGGTAGATGATCCCTGCGACGAAGGCTACACCGTGGTGAATGATTATACCGGTACCGACAATGCCAGTGGCTACTACGAGGTAGGAACGACCTATGTGAACTGGACAATCACCGATGCATCCGGCAATAAAACCGAATGTCAGCAAACTGTTCGTGTTGTTGATACGCAGGTTCCGGTGATAGCATGCCCTTCAAATATTGAACAAACTACCACCGCCGACAACTGTAAACTGGAAGACCTGATTATTCCTTCCCCGGTTTATTCGGATAACTGTCCCGATTCGGAGTTGAGCTACGTTTTAAGCGGAGCGACTACAGGTGAGGGAGTTGGTTCGGCTAGTGGGCTCGATTTTAACGTTGGGGTAACTACCGTAACTTACACGGTTACCGATGCGTCGGATAATACAGCCAGCTGCTCGTTCACCGTATGGGCGAAGGATTTGGTAAAACCGGAATTCACCTTCGGTTGCCCGGCCAATATTGGTCCTATTCCGGCAGGGAATAGTTCGTGCCAGGCTTTTATTTCTGTTCCCGTTCCCGAAGTGAACGACCCATGTAACGAGGGCTATACCATTGTAAATAGTTTTAATGGCACGTCGAATGCCAGCGGCTATTATCCGGTTGGTTTGACCACTATTACCTGGACCATTACCGATGCCTCGAATAACGTGAATACCTCCTGTACGCAGCGGGTTGAAGTGATTGATACACAAAATCCGACTATTGCCTGTCCGGCTGATTATGAACAGCAAATCTTAAACGGCGGTTGCGACATTTCAGACCTGACGATTCCCGACCCGACCCGTGGCGATAATTGCGGAATCCGGAGCTTGAGTTATGTGCTGAGCGGAGCAACAGTGTACAGCAGCCCGCTTACAGGAATGAACTATGCGAAAGATGCCACTTTCAATGTCGGCGTTACAACCGTGACTTATCTGGTGACCGACCTTTCGGGGAACACCGCTACGTGCAATTTTACTGTTTGGGCAAAGAACCTGAATGCACCGAAATTGAGTGTGAGCTGCCCGGCAGACGTTGAGGCTGATGCCGCTAACGGAGTTTGTCAGTCCACCGCAACTGTTCCGTCTCCGGTTGTCTCCAATCCCTGTAACGAGGCTTATACGGTAACCAACAATTCGCCCTATAAAACGAGCGATACCGATGCCAGCGGCACGTATCCGGTTGGGACGACCACGGTGCATTGGATCATTGTTGATGCTTCGGGCAATAGCTTTACTTGCGATCAGGATGTCGTCATCAGCGATAAACAGGCTCCGGTGATTACTTGTCCGCCCAATGTGACTGTTGCAGCAACCGCCCCCAAGTGTACCATTCCGGCCGTAACCATCGATCCGTTGCTGTATACCGACAATTGCGGTATACAGTCGGTTACCTGGGAGAAACGCAATGCTGCAAACCAAGTTATTGATAGCGGTTCAGGTGATGTAAACGGAAGCTCGTTCCCGGTTGGTGTGACCACGGTGATTTATATGGTGACTGACGTTCATAGTAACTCGTCCACCTGTAGCTTTACCGTTACGGTAAACGACCAGACCTTCCCGGTTATTCAAACGTGTCCGGGTGATGTGACTGCTGTTGCTTCGCCAGGTATTTGTGAAGTCGAACTAGCACTGGATAAGCCAACTGCCTACGATCCCTGTGGGCAGATTTTTACCATTACCCATAATTCGATTTATGCAGACCATCCGGGTTCCGATGATGCCAGTGGATCGTATCCGGTTGGGGCGACCGAGATTACCTGGAGTATTCGCGATGCTTCGGGGAACGTTTCAACCTGTACTCAGACTGTTACCGTTACCGATACGCAAGCTCCAACGATTACATGTCCGGCTGGTGTGACAGTGACTGCAACCGCTCCGGATTGCCAGATTCCGGCCGTGACTTTGGCCCGGGTAATCGCGTCGGATAATTGCGGTATAAGCCAGATAAACTGGGAAAAACACGATAGCGAGGGAACGCTGGTTGATGCAGGAACGGGCGATTTGAATGACGCTCCGGGTGGACTCTCGTTCTATGTTGGGGTGACCACAGTAACTTACACCGTGACCGATGTCAACGGGTTGACAGTCTCCTGCTCGTTTACAGTAACTGTGAACGACCAAACTTTCCCGGTAGTGCAAACCTGCCCGCAGCTAAATTATGTGGTTAATGCGGATGATGGAGAATGCGAGGCTTACGTGACTTTGGATAAGCCAACCGCTTACGACCCGTGTATGCAACCGGTTAGCATTACCAACGATTCTGAATATGCTGTTTCTGCTACCGATGCCAGCGGAACTTATCCGTTAGGATCGACCACGATTACCTGGACCATCCGCGATGCCTCGGGAAATGAAAGCTATTGTCACCAAACAGTAACGGTGTTGGATAACCAACCACCGGTTTGGGAACAAACCATGCCGGCCGATGTTGCGGTTGAGTGCCATAACATTCCGCTTATCCCGGCAATTATCGAAGTTTCTGATAATTGCGATTCCAGTGTAACCATAGATTATTCTGAAAATACCATACCAGGCACTTGTGCCGGAACGTATACCTTAAAACGTACTTGGGCAGCTACTGATAATTTTTCAAATAGATTAACCTACACGCAAACCATTACCGTTCAGGATACCCAGGTACCGACGCTGACAGGAACAATTCCGTCAGGCCAGACGAACATCAATGCTTGTCTGTTGGCCATTCCGACCGGACCAACAGCCGAAGAGATTGCCGCTTTGTACACCGATAACTGTGGAACTGTAAACGTGAGCAAAGCTGGTACGCCAACCGGCACCGATTGTTTGTGGAACGTAACTTATACTTACACGGTTACCGACGATTGCGGGAATGCAGCCACTCCGGTAAGTATTACTTACAGCGGCGGCGACACGCAGCCTCCAACCCTGGTTGGAACAATTCCTCCGGGGCAAAGCGGGCTAAACAGCTGCCTGGTAGGTATTCCCGTTGGTGAAACAACAGCAACGATTGCCGCTTTGTACACCGATAATTGTGGAACTATAACCGTGAGCAAAGCCGGTACACCAACCGGGACCGATTGTTCGTGGAACGTAACTTATACCTACACCGTTACCGACGACTGCGGAAATGCAGCCACTCCGGTAATGATTACTTACAGCGGCGGCGATAAAACCCTGCCAACAATTGCCTGCCCCGGCCCACAAACAGTACCCGCCAACTATGGCGAAACAGTTGGCACCGTCATCCTGACCGATCCGGAAGTGGCCGACAATTGTAGCAGTCAAGCCACCTTGCTTAATAATTTAAGCTGGACGATGACCGGCGCCACTACCGCCAGCGGAACAGGAATAATTACTTCGCCCTATAACTTTAACGTGGGGGCTACCACCATAACTTATACCGTTGAAGATGCCTGCGGAAACCAAGCCTCCTGTTCGTTCCAAATCAATATTACGGCGAAACCGGAGATTAACTGTGCCCCCAATATAAATGCGGTAGCCGAAATTGATGCCTGCTCGAAAACCCTCGATCCCGGGCATCCCACCTTGTTACAGGGAGTAGCGCCAATTACCTGGACCTGGACGATAAGGGACGAAGGCGGTAACGAGGTGGCTACCGATACCGAAACACGTACCGATACCAGCGTACCCGCTATTACACCGAACCCCTACACCTTCCCGGTTGGGGTGACTTACATTCATTGGAAGGCTTGTAATAAGTCGGGGTGCGACGAGTGTACCCAAACCATTACCATTACCGACGAACAGGCACCGGTGTTGGCCCAACCTTCGCCTTTTACCGACTGCGTGCAGCGGGTTATTACCGCGGCTTATTACGACCCGGTAAATGGCTTGCAGGTGAACCGCCCCGAGTTTTGGGTACTCGCCCAGGGAAGCCACGAACTCGACCTGGAACTCTCGCTGGTGAACGACAACTGCGAACCCGATTGCGATTATGAGGTGCACTGGCGCATTACCATGAACGATGGAACCTTGCTTCCCGACGACGGCTATTATGTGGGCCAACCTTCGACCTACCCCAGCGATATACAGTTTGAAGGCGACGGACAAAACTTTACCAGCGTAACGCACTATATTTCTTATTGGGTGGTCGATTGTCATGGCAATATTTCGGTTTCGCGCGAAACCACCATTACCATTACGCCACGACCAAACATTACATTACAAAACTGAAAAAGAATAAGTTAAAATAATCAATTAAAAAAGGAGCTAATGCCTATGAAAAAAAACGAGATAATAAGGGGTACCATTTACTGCAAAAACCGATAAACAGGCGGAATGCAGTGCTTATCCCCAACGGGGATTCTATTCATTTAACGTAATTATTAATCAAAATTTTATCATGTCTTTACTGACAAGTGTTTGTAATGACTTTTTTTCTAACATTCTAAATATATTATTATGAAAAAGCAATTTTTATTTCTGATTCTGTTTGTGCTGGCCGTTTTTGGCAGTAATCAAAATGTTTTTGGCCAAGTCGATGCTCCTCAGCTCGATCAAGCTATTGCAAGTTGTCCAGTACCCGTTACACTAACCTGTGCATCAGCTGGTGGTGCTTTAACACCAAAGCCAGGGGAAGTTTATACTTATGATATTGACTATACAGCTGGAAGTACGGTTCAATGGTTTGTAACAACCGATGTAAATGTGATAGCGGCCGCCACATTGACAGGTAATAAAGAGGCTGCAAGTGGTGGACAATATGTTCTTTCTGCAGGAACGACTACGTTAACAGGAAATGCTACTTATAATGATGCAACAAATACAGGAGATATTTTGGAAGTAGCCTGGAACTACTTTGATCCTGGAACTACAGTTTTGTTGGTTGCGTTTGTCGTTGATGGCGCTGGCTGTACGAATAATATTGAGGCTTATAAAATCGAGCCTATGTTCAACTTCACTCTAGATATTGCTGCTCTTGAAGATGACGGAACGGTGCAGGATCCGAATGCATCCAAAGAGTGTGTATCTCCGGTTCAAGGTGCTACTTTCAACGGTACAGAATTGGTGATGGACTATGGTGATAATTATATCTATTACATTGTTACAGCAGCGAACTGGGTTAATTCGTGGATGCCGTCATTTACGCCACCAACATCCACAGGAGGAAGTGATATTGGAACAGTTCAGTGGGCATATTCTGATGAGGCAACGTTAGGAGCTGCTGCGAATTGGCACGACCAAACAGTTCCGGTTTTAGCTTCTCATTATGGAACCGGAGTTACATCGATTGGTGCAGAAGGTGCATGTATTGTGTTGAGGGTTAACATTGATCACAGTGTTTCCGGGGGAGCTAATAATGAAATGTTAACTGCGGAAACATTGACGATGGGTGTAGACGGTATTATGTATGATGCGTCTGGAACAACAGGAAACGAATATACAAATACCAACTTGAGAGACTTGGATGAAAGTGCCGATGGAAATGCTCCTTGTCGGAATGTGACAGATATCGCTGATTATATTATTAATCCGAGACCTACGGTTACGGCTAATAATCCTAATCCTTTTGTTCCAAAAACTGGACTTTAATAGAAATCTCCATTCTGCTTTTTCATAACCAAGATAATCTTGCTCCGGCCTCGGTTTTTAGGGTGCCGGGGTCGGGGCGGGGTTCTGGTTCGAAAAGCATTTTGCAGTACTTGTTCCCCTCGGCGGGAACCCACCTTGCGAAAGCGGCCAGGCTGCTATATGTAACCGGTGTATGTGCCGGATTTAAAACGGTAATAAATGGTAATAGGAACAAACAGGCCCAACCCTGTGTATGCAGCCTTGTGGGGCAGCTGCGAAGCAGCACCCTGAACTACGATAAAAAAGATAACAAATAAATTGATAGGTGAAACAATGTTAAACACGAACAATGGGCCTCCCATTCCGCGCATCCGCGACCGTAGCGGCCCTGCGCCGGCCAACAGGGGAGCGCCAATAACCGAATTTCCGAAAATGCGATCGGGAGTAATAAGGGACAACAAACAATCCGGCTTTTCGGCCGGAACGGGAGAGGAATGCCCGGCCATCAGGGCAAACGCTCAGGTTAAAATGTATTTGAACAAACGAATGCAACGAAAGCCGAAGGGGAGCAAGAGGCGACTCTGCGTTCTCCGCGGTTAATGATAAATTGAATGAACCGACTTTGGTACTATATTGTCTGTAAGCTGGCACTGGTAATTCTACTGGTGGCTTTTGCTGTGGCTCCTGCCATAGCCCAGCTCACTGCGTACCAGGGTCAAACTACACGTTTGAGTGTGGAACAAATGCCTGGCGACAACTACACCTGGGATTTGTATGACGATGCTTCGGTGAATTTCGCCACCACACCGGGCAGCCTTTCGTCCGATAAAGGCTTCTTTGTCAACGGTATCAATACCGGGCCAAGTGTTGAAGTGACCTGGCTCGAGCCCGGCACCTATTTTTACCGGGTAATGGCTTGGGATGCCGTTGCATGTACCAATAACCTGCGGGTAGGAATGATTGTGATTCAGGAACCACAGGTCGATCCGGTGGAACCGCCCATTGCCTACGACAATTATTACGACGTGGACTGCGATCCGCTGCTAGGCAATGTGGTCGACGATGGTACGCCCGACGAATGGGATCCGAATTACAACATTATTGTGAGCCTGCTGGAATGGCCCAAACAAGGAAACCTGATTATGCCCGACAACCAGGGTAGCTTTATTTACCGGGTTGACTACGAGGCCTTCGGAATGGATTCGTTTAAATACATGCTCTGTCTAAATATCGATCCGCCGCTTTGCGATACCGCGATGGTTTACATCCGCATTCCCGAAGGCTTGGATTGTTTTGAGGATCCGGATCCGCAGACCGATTCGCTCGACTGTAAATTCTTTATTCCCGAGGGCTTTTCGCCCAATGGCGACGGGGTGCACGACTATTTCGTAATAAACTGTATTGAACGTTATCCGGATGCCAAACTGATGATTTTCGACAAACAAGGTTATCTGCTGTACCAGAAACAACACTACGGGAACGCCGATGTGTGGGGCCATACCGATGCCGATTTGTGGTGGGGCGGACAAACAACCAAGCATCACCACAACAACGACCGCATGGTGGTGCCGGGCGTATATTTATACATTTTAGATAAAGGAAACGGCGACCTGGCACGAGGGTTCGTGATGGTAGCTTACGGAAGGGGACAATGATGAACATGCGAAACGTTGAAAAAGGAAAATGGATAAAGCAGCTGCTGAACGGATTGTTCGGACTCTGTTTGCTGCTCGATGCCAGTCCGGCCCATGCCCAGACTGTTCGCGACCATTCGAACAAAATTTACACCGAACCGGTATTTACCCAATACATGAATGGTATGCAAACCATTAACCCGGCTTATGCGGGCATGTGGGAAAAAGTGGGTGTACAGGCTTTTACCCGCCGTTATTTTTTAGGGCAGGAAGGAGCGCCCCTTATTACGGCTATAACCATGTACAAACCTATTAAAAACGATAACAACGGGCTGGGATTGAATATTACCAACGAGCACATCGGGCATGAAAACAAGCTCACCGTGGCTGCCGACTATTCGTACCAGGTAAAAATTGACTGGAAAACCTACCTACGCCTCGGCTTGAAAGTGGGTTTTATAAATTACGATAACCTGCTTACCCGTTACGATTTGGACCCCGGTACAGATACCCCGGACCCCGCTTTTTCGGAGGACGTGCACCAGCGTATGATGCTGAAATGGGGCGTTGGAGCGCTTTACTATACCCGCGATTATTACATTGGCTTTTCCATTCCACAGATTGTAAACAATAAGTACCGCGCCGATATTGCTAACTTCTCGTCGCTGGCCGATGTGCGTTATGCTTATTTGCTGGGGGGCTATTTCTTCGGACGTCAGCGGCAAATCCGTTTCAAACCAACGGTTCTCATTAAAGGCGCTATTGGCGAGCAGTTCACAGTAGACCTGGCTGCTAACTGGTTGTTTTGGGATAAATTTTGGGCTGGTGCAATGTACCGTTCCAATAACACGGCCGCCGTGATTACCCAGTTTGTAATGATGAAAAACGTGCGGTTTGGCTATGCTATGGAGTTTCCTTTTGGTCGCGAAATTTTCAAATACCAGTTGCAAACCCACGAAATACGCGTGGTTTACGAGTTCGATTTCTACCATCGGCCCTATACCCGCAAACAGTATTTTTAGTCGAAGCGATCTGTCGCAGTAAGCAGGACGAACTATTAAGTTTTGCGTTTAAAGGATGAAACTCCCAAAGGAATAAACCAACAAAGTTTGAACGAGAGCCGGGGCACTGATTGGACGAATAGAATATGATTGTGATGGATGAGTTTTTTAATGTGCCTATGTGGTGAAAATGAAAAACAGGCCCCAAACCGGAACCTGTTTCCCTATTTGTTGATGCAAAATGCTTACAACAATTTTTTAACTACTGCCAGTGCTGCTTCGTAGTTTGGCTCGTCGGTTACTTCCGGACAAATTTCAACGTATTGAATTACACCGGCTTTATCAACTATAACAGTTCCGCGGGTCAGTAAACGCAGCTCTTTAATCAGGAAACCATATTTGGTTCCAAATTCAACGTCTTTGTGGTCCGAGGCTGTTATCACTTTATCCAACCCTTCGGCTGCGCAAAAACGGCTTTGGGCGAATGGCAGATCGCACGAGATCGATAGGATTACAGCGTCGCCCAGCTTCGATGCTTCGGCGTTGAACCGTTTGTTTTGCAACTGGCAAACACCCGTGTCAATTGACGGGTACAACGCCATAACCACCACTTTACCTTTATAATCGCTTAATTTAATTGGGTTTAGTGCAGCGCCAATTACCGTGAAATCGGGTGCAACTTGTCCAACTTTTACTTCTTCGCCCAGCAGGGTCAACGGGCCACCTTTGAAGGTGATTTTTCCGGTTGTTTCTTTCATCTTGGTTGATTTTTTATGTCTGTTAAAATTGCAGGCTTCTGGCCTGCCCGTTAATTTATGTTGACGTTCCGCAAAAGCGGAATTCTTGTATTAAAACACAGAAATGCCCGGCAGGTTTATAAAGTTGAACGTTTGTTTCCTTTTTTTTGGCGAACAGCTAAAAAGCTGGTTGGTGATAAAAGATATTTTTAGCACTAACGGAATCACGTTGGGCAAATTGTTGTTTGGGGCAAAATTAATTTAGACACAGAGTAACTGTAAAATAGTGAAAGAATAACCGGAGAACCCCCTAATACAAGGTGTTCGCTCAGAAACCTCGCAGCTTAAATTTTGCTTATTTCCCCATTTTAAACAGCAGTTCTTTTTCATCTTTGGTCAGCGAGTCGTAGCCCGACTGGCTGATTTTGTCAAGCACCTTATTTATTTCGTCTTGTTTCAGGTTGCGCTGGCGGTTATAGTCAAATTCGGAGTTGCCATTGTTGCGGTAACTAACTTTCACCTTTGGTTTGCGCCCGAAAAGCTTGCTCAGTTGGTTTATCGGTATGGTTAACCATGCAGTAAGGTCGGTACCTTTGCGTTTGGCAAACACAAATAAAAAGCCGAATAGTGCTCCACCAACATGGGCCAGGTTGCCGCCGGCATTCGATCCGGCAATGCTGATTATGTATAAGATGATGGAAAAAAGCGCCAGGTATTTCATCCGGATTTGGCCTACAAACAGCAGGTTTATCGGGTGGTTGGGTGCCCAGGTGGCTACGGCTGTAATAATGGCCAGCACCGAGGCCGATGCTCCCATAAGCTGCGAAACTTGTAATACTTCGGAAAAAGCAGGGAAAATGTTGTAGGCTGCCAGGTACAACAGCCCGCCGCTAATGCCGCCCAGCAGGTACACCGCCAGCAACTGGCGCTGCTCAAAATAAATAAGGAAGATCTTTCCCATCCAATACAACCACAAAATGTTGAAAAGGATATGCAGAAAGTCGAAATGCAGGAACATATAAGTGATGATGGTCCAGGGACGCGACAGCAGGGCGCTCACATCGGCCGGCATCGAAAGCCAGTTCAACAAAGCGAAGTCCTGGTTCATTAAAAAGAAAAGCACATAAATAAGGCGAATAACGACAAACACGCCGATATTGACATAGATAAGGCGCGTAAGTACCGAGCCTTTTCGGAACGATTCTTTTATTTCGTCAGCAATACTCATAATTCGGAACGGTGTGGATTATTTTACTTTTTCGTTTGTGCACCTGAATTTCGCTTAATAAAAATTGCTACTGTGTTTGTTCCAGTATTTTATCAGGATAAAACCAAACAGCATACCGCCAAGGTGTGCAAAATGGGCAATGTTGCTGGCCGAGTTGGTTAGTCCCAGGTACAGTTCAATTAAACCGTAGCCAATTACAAAATACTTGGCTTTAATGGGTATTGGCGGGAACAGCAACATTAGTTGGGTATTGGGGAATAGCATCCCGAAGCCAAGCAACACCCCAAACACGGCACCCGATGCGCCTACGGTAGGCACGTTCAGGATGGCATTAAGTTGGCTCATGTCCGGATCGGTAAAATTTTTACCTTGTTGCCATATTTCAGAACCTTGTTGCAGTACCATCTGCACATTTTCCGGGCTCATGTGCGAAGCAATCGACTGGTACTCGATGTAGTTTACCAGCATGTGCAATGCCGCTGCGCCCAGCCCGGTTACAAAGTAATAGATAAAGAACCGTTTTGGCCCCCAAACACTCTCCAGCACCCGGCCAAACATCCACAGTGCAAACATGTTGAACAGGATGTGGGTGAAACCGGTCGGATCGTGCATAAACAAGTGGGTTACCAACTGGTAGGGGCGAAAAGCCTCGGAACCAATATAGTGCAAGCCCAGGATGCCGGTCAGATCGAAACCGCGCATACGCAGGATCATGGTGGCGAGCCACATCAGTACGTTTATAATAATCAGGTTTTTTACAACCGGTGGAATACTGTTGTACGAGGGTCGGTAATTGTGCATAATTCAATTTTTTAATTTGCTTACAAGTGCTTTGCCAACTTTCAAATTTGTTCAAAATAGAAAAATAACAGCCAAAATGTCACTTTAACAATTTTTCAAATTGCTCAACGGGCATAATTGTCAACACCTGTTTGCCCGAAGGCGAGAAGTTAGGTGTTGAACAAGCAAACAACTGGTCAATTAGTTGGTTCAGTTCTTCGGTTTTCAGTACCTGACCGTACGCAATGGCCGAGGCTACTGCCAGCGACTGTGCAACCCGCTCGCGCGCCTGCTCGTGCATATCGGTAGCCGTGCTTTTTAAATCGTCGAGCAAACCTTCAATAATTTCGGTGGGCGAGTTGCTTTCCAAAATGCCGGGAATGCCGTTAATCACAAACTGGCTGTTGGCCGCTTCTTTTACATCAAAGCCCAGCTGTTTCAGGTCGGCCAGCACTTCGCGAAGCAGTTCTGCATCGGCAGCATTCAACTCTAAACTAAAGGGAAACAGCAGCTGTTGGCTGGCCATTTGTTGCTGGGCGAGCATGGCCATGAAACTCTCGAACAAAATGCGCTCGTGCGCCCGCTTTTGATCAATTACCATCAGCCCCGATTTCACAGGGGTGAGAATGTATTTATTCTTAAACTGAAAACAGGTCCGGTTGCTGAACGACTCGTCGGTGTTGAGCCGGAAATTGCCCGTTTCGTTCCCGGCCTTACCCGAAACAGCCGAAGGTTGAACGAGCACTTCGCCCGGTTCCGACTGAAAATCGCGGTAAAGTTTTTCCCAGTGCTGCACCTGTTCGTGCCTGCCCGGCGAAGGGTACGAAGTGCCACTACTGCCCCCGGTTGAGGGAAACGGTTTTGGCTGGACATTGAATGGATTGTAAGTCGGGTCAATCTGTACTTTGGGCATCTCCAAACCTTCAAATTTTTTTGGTGCAATCGGAATGTCAATGCTCCCGACTTGATCAAAATCGATGCTGGGCATCACATTAAACTTACCCAAACCTTCGCGCACCGAAGCCTGAATAATCTGCCAGATGGCTGTTTCGTTTTCAAACTTTATCTCGGTTTTTGTTGGGTGAATGTTGATGTCAATGCTTTCGGGGTCAACGTCGAAGTAGAGGAAGTAGGCCGGAATGCTGTCGGGGGGAAGTAGTTTTTCGTAAGCTTGCATGATGGCCCGGTGAAAAAACGGGTGTTTCATAAAGCGGTTGTTCACAAAGAAAAACTGCTCTCCAAATGTTTTACGGGCATATTTGGGTTGGCCTATAAAACCTTTTACTTTTACCAGGCTGGTTTCGGTGTCAACTGGCACCAGGTTTTGGTTGATGGCTTTGCCAAAGATGGCGACAATCCGCTTGCGTGTATTGTCGCCTGTTGCCAGTTCGTAAATGGGGTCTTGGTTATGGATGAGCGAGAGGCCAATCGCGGGGTTTGCCAGCGCCACCCGTTGTATTTCGGTGATGATGTGTTTTAGCTCGGTTGAATTAGCTTTCAGGAATTTGCGGCGTGCCGGAACGTTGAAAAACAAGTTTTTCACTAAAAAATTGGTGCCATTGGCACACTGCACCGGTTCCTGCTTAAACACCCGCGAACCAACAATATGAATGAAGGTCCCCACTTCGGCGTCGTGCTGCTTAGTGTACAGTTCCACGTCGGCAATGGCGGCAATCGATGCCAGCGCTTCGCCCCTAAAACCCATCGTGCGAATGGCAAACAGGTCGCTGGCCGAGCGTATTTTCGAAGTTGCGTGGCGTTCAAAAGCCATGCGCGCATCGGTTTCGGTCATGCCGCAGCCATTATCGCTCACCTGAATCAGAGTACGGCCTGCATCTTTAATATTGATGGTAATGTTTGTTGCCCCCGCATCAATGGCATTTTCAACCAGTTCTTTCACCACCGAGGCTGGTCGCTGAACCACCTCGCCAGCTGCAATCTGGTTGGCTACTGAATCGGGTAGCAGTTGAATAATATCGGACACGTTAAATACTTGTTTCGCAGTTGATCACTATCCGTGAAAATCACTTGTTTGTTTCGGAGCCTGTTGCTCGTCTTTATTCCGTTTTTAAACAGATTCGCATAAACCGGGATAGCGACGAGCGAAAGCAAAACGGTACAAGCTGAAAAACCGAAAAAGAATACGGCTGGCTTAAAATTTAAACATCAGGTAAAAAGCCAGCGACAGGATTAGGACGAGGATAATCAGCCGGGTGTTCATTTTGCGGCGTTCTTCGGCAACGGTTTTTGACATTTCGCCCATTCCGCGGCGAAATTGCCCTTTAATGGCGGGCCGATAGTTTTCGTTAATTTCTTTCTTCTCTTCCTCAATGCCCAGTTCTTTTTTGATGCGTTCTTCCCGCTCCTTCATTTCCTCTTTTGCCGGATCGTAGTAGCGGGTAGTGATATTGAAACGTTTGGCACGTGGGGTATGGAAAAATTTTCCAATCATAGGTTTCACGTATTAGATTGACCCGCAAAAATATAAAAATCATCGTACAAGTCGAAGGGATAGCCGTTAAAGGATGTCAATAAATTTTAGGTTTTTTCAGGTCTATTTTACAACTTATCGGTTGTTGCGTTCAACTTGGTTCCGCACTTCTTACAATGGAGGGCGTCGTTTTCATGATCGCCGTACAGGCAGTTGGGGCAAACCAGAGTGTTGGTAATTCGGCTTGATTTTATCATTTCCGAAGTAACAATCCCGGTCGGAACGGCAATAATTGCATAGCCGATTATCATTACCCCACTAGCTAAAAATTGGCCAAGCGCCGTTTGCGGCGATATGTCGCCATAGCCAACCGTCGTCATGGTAACAATAGCCCAGTAAATGGACGAAGGAATGCTTTTGAACCCGTGTTCGGGGCCTTCAATCAGGTACATCAGGGTGCCAACAATGATAACCACGTTGATGACTGCAAACAGGAAAACAAATATTTTTTCGCGACTGGCACCCAATGCCCGTTTCAGGTTGCGGCCGGCAACGGTGTAGCGGTTCAGTTTCAGAATCCGGAAAACCCGGAGCAAGCGGATTGCCCGGATAACCATCAGGCTCTGGCTGCCGGTAATAATAAGGCTGAGGTACGACGGAAGCACAGCCAGCAGATCGATGATGCCGTAAAAACTGAGTACATAACGCAACGGTTTCCCGATAACGATAACGCGGGCCAGGTATTCCAGGCTGAACAAGATGGTAATGACCCATTCTGTAATATGCAACAATTCACCGTATTGCTGGCTGATGCCCGGAACCGACTCAAGCATTACCAAGACAATGCTGGCCAAAATAATAACCAACAGGATGAGGTCGAAGGTTTTACCGGCAGGGGTGTCGGCTTCAAAGATAATTTCGTATAGTTTCCGGCGTAACGTCATAGTTGTGTTCTGATAGAAATTTTTGCTGTTCCGGGTGAACCGGAAAATGAAAAGCAATGTTTGATTTAAAGTTATTTGTTTGGTTTGAAGTTACCTCTTGCTAGTTTTTGTTAATTGCTGTAAATTTAAAGGAAATGAACCAATCTACCTGAACTTATGATGATCAAAACTTTTGCTTCGGCAGTTCACGGCATCGATGCCACCACTATTACAATCGAAACAGATGTTTCGCAAGGTATCCGGTTCTTTTTAGTAGGCTTGCCCGATAGCGCTGTTAAAGAGAGCCAGCAGCGTATTGAATCGGCCTTGCGGCTCAATAACTACAAATGGCCGCGGCAGAAAATTGTCATCAACATGGCGCCAGCCGATTTGCGCAAAGAAGGTTCCTCGTACGACTTGCCGCTGGCCATTGCTGTGCTGGCTGCCTCCGGACAGATTTTATCCGAAAAGCTGGAGCGTTACCTCATTATGGGCGAGCTGTCGCTTGACGGTACACTTCAACCTGTAAAAGGGGCACTGCCAATAGCGATAAAGGCCCGGGAAGAAGGCTTTGAAGGTTTTATCCTCCCGACCCAAAATGCCCGTGAAGCTGCTGTTGTTGATAAACTGAAGATTTATGGAGTGGATAACATTAAGCAGGTGGTTGATTTTTTTAACGACGACACAGAATTGGAGCAAACCATCGTGAATACGCGGGAAGAGTTTTATAAACTCCTGAATCGTTCGGATGTTGATTTTTCGGATGTAAAAGGACAGGAGAATGTGAAACGGGCTTTGGAAATTGCTGCGGCCGGCGGGCATAACGTGTTGATGATTGGGCCCCCGGGCGCTGGTAAAACCATGCTGGCCAAGCGTATTCCAACAATTTTGCCCCCTTTTACTCTGCACGAAGCGTTGGAAACAACCAAGATACACTCGGTAGTTGGCCGTATTGATAAGGATACTGCACTAATGACCGAACGGCCTTTCCGCTCGCCACACCACACCATTAGCGATGTAGCGCTTGTGGGTGGCGGCACCTTTCCGCAACCGGGCGAAATTAGCCTGGCACACAACGGGGTTTTGTTTCTCGACGAACTCCCTGAGTTCAAACGCCAGGTGCTCGAAGTGATGCGGCAACCACTCGAAGATCGGAAAATTACCATTTCGCGGGCCAAGTTTTCGGTTGAGTACCCGGCCAGCCTGATGCTGATAGCCTCGATGAACCCCTGTCCTTGCGGCTACTACAATCATCCGACAAAAGAATGTGTTTGCGCGCCAGGCATGGTCCCCAAGTACCTGAACCGGATCTCGGGCCCATTGCTCGACCGGATTGATATTCATCTCGAAGTTGTGCCTGTCCCCTTCAAAGAGTTGTCGGAACTGAAAGAAACCGAAAACAGCACTACTATTCGCGACCGGGTAATTGCAGCCCGTCAAATTCAATCGGCGCGGTATAAAGCAGGCGACGGGATTTTTTGCAACGCGCAAATGTCGTCGCGCCAAATTCGCGAGTATGTGCAATTGGACGATGCCAGTAATCAGTTACTGAAAAACGCGATGGAGCGGCTGGGTTTATCGGCCCGCGCCTACGATCGTATTTTGCGGGTTGCCCGTACCATTGCCGATTTGGAAGCTTCGCCGTCGGTTAGCAGTCAGCATATTTCCGAAGCCATTCAATATCGCAGCCTCGACCGCGAAAGTTGGGGAAATTGATTTGAAATAGTTGTATTTGCCTTGTTTTCAGTATTTTACAGTAACGAGGCTAAACTTTGCACGCGAAGTGCAGATGTTGGAAGTTGGCTAATCTGAACTGAATCGCGAATTTGAATGCAAAAGTTAGCTCAGATACTGGATTTTTAAGAGGAAATTGCTTTCATTTACTTCTCGAAACAATGCTGAGCAGCATGTTTCGTCGAATATTGTGAAATTCATGTGATTGGCAAGGATGTTTTAAGTCTTGCCGGGTTACTGAAATCAGATTTTAAACAAAAACTTATGGTTGATAGATTGTCAGATCCGATTGGCCGTTTGATGGGACTTCGATATAAATCGCATCCCTGGCACGGTGTTTCGATCGGTAAAGGTGCTCCCGAGAAAGTTGTAGCATTTATTGAAGTAGTTCCTACCGATACCGTTAAGTACGAGATTGATAAGGATAGCGGGTATCTTCGGTTGGATCGCCCTCAGAAATATTCTAACGTGGTTCCTGCACTTTATGGATTTATTCCGCAAACATTTTGCGGTGATGCCGTTGGCCGGTTTTGTATGGAAAAAACCGGAAAAAAAGGAATTCGCGGAGATGGCGACCCCATTGATATTTGTGTGCTGACGGAGAAAGACATCACCCACGGCGATATTCTGGTTCATGCCCGTCCGATTGGCGGTTTCCGGATGATTGACGGGAATGAAGCCGACGATAAAATTATTGCTGTATTGAGCAATGATGTGGTGTACGAAGGTTATAAAGATGTGAGCGACCTTCCGACCTTTGTGGTAGAGCGGTTGAAACATTATTTTTTAACCTATAAGGACATGCCGGGTAAAGACAAGGATACCGAGATTACTCATTTGTATGGTGCCGAAGAAGCCTGTACCGTAATTCGTTTTGCAATGGAAGACTACCAAAAACGCTTTGATAATTTAGGTAAGCTATTATACTAGAAAATAAGAAAGACCAGCATCCGGCTGGTCTTTCTTATTTTAAAGCGATTGGTTTATCTATAATTTTTTTCGGGTTTTATTCAATAAAATTTCTCGGCTGTCATCATTCAGGGTAATGGTGGCTTTGTGGTCGCAATTGCCTTGGCCATAGTCAAACAGGAACAATAATTCGTTGTTTTGGCTTACTTCAATCGTACCGCTAACAAAATAATTGCAACCGGCAATGGCAACCAGCGGATGTGTAATTTTTTTGGCGAGTATGGTGCCGTTTGAATCGGTATCGGTAATTGTACCTGTTATTTCGAGGGTATTGTCGTCAGCATCCTCTGGTGTGTCAATGCCGGCAATAAAACTTCGGGTTTTGTCTTGTACGCGGCGCACCCAATAGCCATCGCTCCAGGTGAAAGTTAGGTCTGAAATTACGGAGAAGTTGAACATACCATTGTTGGTCCCATCAAAACGCATGGTTTTACTGCCACTTACTGTAACACCGTCAATGCTGAAGTTCTCGAAGCTGATGATCCGGCTGCTTTCTGCCTGAAGCCATGCCGATGGCTTGTAAATAAGGATAGTACCGCTAATGTTGTGGCTCCGTTTGCCTTTACATCCGTTCCCGTATTCAACCCGAATGGTTTGCGGAAACCGGTTTTGCCCATCGTATTGAATACTTATTCCGGGACAAACGGGGGCAGCTTTGGTAACGATTGATTCCATCAGTTCGGCATATCCCGACAGGTAATCAATGTTATCGTCCAATGCTTCCGACAAAGTCGACAATTCTGTTTCTGTGATTGCCATTACGGTTGCTTCTGCCGTTAACCCGGCAAGTTGCGGTTCATCCTCTTCGTGTTGAATACCTTTACGGCAGGCAACCAAAGATAGAGCTAATACGAAAAAAATCAGTTTGTGCTTCATTTGTATTCCTGTTTATCTAATACCGGCGTATACGACGATAGACGGTTTAATGTTTTAACAGAATTTCGGCTGATATTGTTTTGATAATAAGGCTGAAAAGAATGATTCATGTTTTTTT
>JBKEAN010000088.1:0-15582 GCA_047972415.1 Mangrovibacterium sp. | reverse complement strand
GGTTGCCGATTCAAGCAAAATCGGAAAGAGTTCTTTTGCCAGTCTTGGTGCACTTTCACTTATCGACTGCATTATCACCGACTCACAGGTAAAAAAAGAAGATTTGGCCTTGTTTGAAGAAAACGAGATCAAACTCATTCTGGCCTGACATTACCATTGCATTAAAAAGAAATAAAGGCAAGTTTGTTTTGTTTTCGTTTATTTTCTTTTATTTTTGTTTTCGAAAATCAATCCACCTTTCGCTAAACTGAGATAAAACAAAAAAAAAACGATGACTTCTTCACCCAACTACATCCTGGCTATTGACCAAAGCACATCGGGTACGAAGGCGATTTTATTCAACCGCCAGGGCAAGCTGGTAAACCGTAAAACTATTGCCCATCAGCAATTTTACCCGCAGGCAGGATTTGTTGAACACAATCCGCTTGAAATTTTTGAAAACACCTGCAACGCCGTTAGCCAACTTCTGGCTGACCAGCAGCTGACCGAAAATGAAATTGCCGGCATAGCCATGACCAACCAGCGCGAGACCGCTTTAATCTGGAACAAAACCACCGGGCTTCCGGTGGCGAATGCAGCGGTGTGGCAATGCCAACGCGGCGCGCAACTTTGTGCCGACTTAAAATCGAAAGGATATGAAGATTTAATCCGCAGCAAAACCGGTCTGTTGATTGATCCCTATTTTTCGGCCAGCAAACTGAGCTGGATAATGCAGCATACGCCCGGTTTAAAAGCGCAAGCCGAACGTGGCGAGTTGTTATTGGGGACGATGGATTGCTGGCTGCTGTGGAAGCTAAGCGGAGGCAAGGTACACGCCACCGACCACTCAAACGCCTGCCGGACCATGCTCTTCAACATACACACGCTGGATTGGGACGAGGAACTGATCGCACTATTCGGATTGAACCGCAACATGTTTCCCGAAATCTGCTTCAGCGACGAAATAGCCGGCTACAACGAAGCCGGAGTCCTGTTCAAGACACCCAAACCAATTGCCGGCCTTATTGGCGACTCGCACGGCGCTCTCTTCGGGCAAACCTGCTTTAAACCCGGCATGGCTAAAGCAACTTACGGCACCGGTTCCTCCATTATGATGAACATTGGCACGCAGCCGCTGAACGCGCCTCCTGGCTTGGTGACTTCCGTTGGCTACGGCAGTGGCAAGCAAATCTTCTACGTCTTTGAAGGCAATATACACTGCACCGGAGATACCCTGAATTGGCTGAAAAACGATGTCGGACTGATTGAGCATGCCTCCGAAACAGAAGCGCTCGCCAACTCAGTTGCCGACAACAACGGCGTGTATTTCGTTCCGGCCTTTGTAGGTTTGGGCGCCCCCTATTGGGACAACCAGGCACGAGCCTGCCTCTCGGGCATGGGGCGAAACACCACCAAAGCACATATTGTACGCGCCGCGCTTGAGAGCATTGCTTTTCAGGTAAACGACCTGATTAGCTTAATGGAAGAGAATGGCGGCATTCCGTTAAAAGAACTTCGCGTGGACGGTGGCCCTACCCGTAACTGCTTCCTCATGCAGTTCCAATCTGATTTATTGCAGCAGGATGTTTCGCCCTCCGAAATCGAAGAAGCCTCCGCACTCGGTTCGGCCTACATGGCTGGTCTGGCTTTTGGTTTCTGGAAAAACCCCGAAGAATTGGTACAACTGCGTGTAATCGGGAAAAGCTTTCAAGCCAAACAAAATAAAACCGAAGTGGACGAACTGGTCAGCGGCTGGAAAAAAGCAGTGGCCCGTGCGCGTCTCAACTAAATAAAAATCAAACAAAAAAAATAGAACAATTATGAAAAAAGCAGCAAAGACCACCTTGGGCGTGATTATCGCCACGCGTAATATCTTCAATTATAAACTGGCCGTTGATTCGCGAAAAAAAGTACTGGACAAGCTGGATGCCATGGGCTTTGACCATATCATTCTGCCCGAAAGCGAGACACCAACCGGCAACATTGAAGGTTACGCCGATGCCGTAAAATGCGGCGCATTATTCAAGAAGAATGCAGATAGCATCGACGGTATTTTGGTGGTACTTCCCAACTTTGGCGACGAACTGGGTGTGGTCAATTCCATTCAACTATCGGGTCTGAAGGTGCCCATTTTGGTTGTAGCCGTTGACGACGACAACGACAAAGTGGACGTGAAAAGCCGCCGCGACGCGTTCTGCGGAAAGCTGTCGGTGTGCAACAACTTCTACCAATACGGCATCAAATTTACCGACACCATTTATCACACGTATAGTCTCGACAGCAAAGAGTTTGAATTGGATCTACTGAAACTGGCCGGCATTTGCCGTGTGATCCGGGGATTGAAAGGGCTGCGTGTCGGCGCAATCGGTACGCGTCCCATTGGATTTCAAACCATGCGTTGCAGCGAAAAACTATTGCAGCAATACGGTATCACCGTCGTTCCGGTGGACATGTCGGAGATTATTGCCGCCGCCAATAAAATTGACGAAAACGACCCCGCTGTTATCGCCAAAGTCAAAGCCATTCAGGCCTACGGAAGCTGTGCCATTACGGCACAAAAGAAGATTGCCAAACAAGCCCGCTTTGGCTTGGCGGTTGAAAACTGGATCAACGATAACCAAATTGACATTTCGGCCTTGCAATGCTGGGAATCAATTGAAAAGAACTACGGTTGCGCTGCCTGCGTGACCATGAGTATGATGGGCGAAAAACTGATGCCATCGGCTTGCGAGGTTGACGTGGCCGGAACCATTTCCATGTACGCGCTTGCGCTAGCTGCCGACACTCCTTCAGCTATTCTCGACTGGAACAATAATTTTGCGGAAGACCGCGATAAAGTGGTCTGTACCCACTGCTCAAACTATCCGAAATCATTCTTCCAAAACGACGTTGAAATCGGCAGCCTCGATGTGTTGGGGACCGTTTTGGGAAGCGAAGACACGTTTGGTGCGGTAAAAGGCAAAGTCGCTGCCGGCAAGATGACCTATTTCCGCATTTCGACCGACGATACCAAGGGACAAATAAAATCGTACCTGGGTGAAGGTGCCATGACCGACGACCCCTATGGCATGGACGGCGGCATTGCCGTTTGCGAAATTCCGAATCTGCAAAAATTGATGAAGTATATGTGCAAAAACGGCTATGAACACCACGTCGCCATGGTTCGCGGCCACGTTTCCGAAATCCTGGAAGAAGCCATTGGCAACTACCTGGGCTGGGAAGTTTATAAGCATGAGTAGGAAGCCCCTCCTGGCCTCCCCTGAGGGGAGGAAAAGAGAAGAAATCAATGGAAGACAATAGAAAGCGATGGAAGACAATAGGGACAACAAAAGCCTCTGAAAACGATAGAATACAATTGTATTCGTCTGTTTTCAGCCGCTTTAAACTGCCTTCCAGACCTTCAAATTTGAACAAAAAAATGAAAAAATACACCAATCAGGAGCTTGCGCAAAAGGCAGTTTATTTGCGCAAAGCCCTGCTGAAATACATTAAACTGGCCAACGCGGGCCACACGGGTGGCGATTTGTCGTGCCTCGACATTTTGACAGTGCTATACAATGATGTGCTGAACGTATCGCCCGAAACGCTGAACGATCCCAACCGCGACCGCTACATTCAAAGTAAAGGGCATGCTGTAGAAGCACTTTATGTGGTGTTGGCCGACGCCGGTTTTTTTCCCATGAGCGATTTGGAAACCCTGTGCCAATACCAGTCCAAATACGTTGGACATCCAACGCGCAAGGTGAAAGGCATTGAATTCAACACTGGTGCGCTGGGTCATGGATTACCCGTGAGTGCCGGTTTGGCCTTGGCCGCCAAAAAAGACGCCGCATCCTACCGCGTGTTCACCCTTATGGGCGACGGCGAACTGGCCGAAGGCTCCAACTGGGAAGCCGCTATGATGGCGGCCCATTACAAACTCGACAACCTGGTGGCCATTCTCGACCACAACACCCTCCAAATTACCGGGCGCAATGCCGAAGTGTGCAGCCCTCACCCCATTGACGAAAAATGGCGTGCCTTTGGCTGGAACGTGGTAGAAATAAACGGTCACGATTTTGCCCAGATCCGGCACGCGCTGAACGACGCACCTACGCTTGCAGGCAAACCTACCTTTGTGCTGGCCAACACCGTAAAAGGCAAAGGCATCAGCTATATGGAAGATGTGAAGAAATGGCACCACGGCGTTCCGTCGGACGAGGAATACGCCAAAGCCATGATCGAGTTGGATGCCCAGTTGGAATTGCTGGCTACATAAACACAAGCGAAAATTCGCATTTAACCAATTACAATTGCCAAGCAGCAAATAATGCTCATTGATTAAGGAAGACAAACCGCGCATAACAACACACACTCAGCCCGTCGCGGCTTTGTGTCTTCGCGTTCAACCTTGTAATTATTGTAGTTCAAACTAAAAAGGAAATGAAGATTACAGATCAATTAATAAAAGGAAAAGCCAACCTTGAAGTGTATTCGGAAACACTGATTGAATTAGGCCTGGCCGACCGTAACATCATCGCTGTTACCAGCGACTCGCGTGGCTCTGGTAAGCTAACTCCCTTTGCCGACAAGCTGCCCGAACAAATCGTTGAAGTAGGCATTGCCGAGCAAAACCTGGTTGGAGTGGCCGCCGGATTGGCTGCTGCCGGAAAAAAAGTGTTCGCCACCTCGCCTGCCTGCTTTTTGGCAACCCGCTCGCTGGAGCAGGTAAAAAACGACGTAGCTTATTCAAACTACCCGGTTAATCTGGTGGGCATCAGTGCCGGTGTAAGCTACGGCGCACTGGGCTCGACCCACCATTCGCTGCACGACGTGGCTGCATTGCGCGCTATCAACAATATTGTAGTCGTGGTTCCGGCCGACAACTTTGAAGCCCGCGAAGCAATAAAAGCCGCAGCGGCTTCCGATAAGCCTTTCTTCCTAAAATTCGGCAAAAAGAATATGCCCCACCTGCACTCGGGCGACGAAAAGTTTGAAATCGGCAAAGCCTCAACCATTGTTGATGGCAACGATGTGGCCTTTATTGCCTGTGGCGAAACCGTGGCACCCGCCTTCGAAGCGGCTCAAAAGTTGGCCGAACAAGGCATCAGCGCGCGCGTTATCAGCATGCACACCATTAGACCGCTCGACACCGAAGCGATTCTAAAGGCTGCCCGCGAGTGTAAAGCCCTGATTACTGTAGAGGAACACAGCGTGAACGGCGGTTTGGGTGAAGCCTGCGCTTCGACCATCCTCGAAGCAGGGATTTCGGTACCCTTCAAACGCGTGGGCATCCCCGACGAGGAAACAGTGGCCGGTTCGCAAGCCGAAATTTTTAAGCACTACGGCATTTCGGGCGAAGGACTGAAAGAAACTTCCCTCGGCCTGCTAGCTTAACTACAGGTACTACCTGCAACCCAACATAAGGGCCGGAAGAATAAATTACCATTATTCTTCCGGCCTTTTGCGCCTTTACTATCAGAATACAGAGGCATCCTACCCCTGCGTTATCGCTCTCCAAATGGCAACTATTTTTTTCAGAGCAAGCTAAATCAGGTCTTCAACCCCGATTATGTTGATTACTTTTGTAAATTAGTGCGTTAACAAGGAACTAAACCGTGTTACCGATGAAATTACTAAAGCTATTTGCATGGAAGACCTTCGTGAATTAGAATTTATCCTTTACGTTAAAAATCAAGGGAAAAGCAAGTATTTTTATGAGCAACTTCTGGACATAAACCCGTGTTTGGATGTTCCGGGAATGACCGAATTTCGATTTACCAACGGTGTGAAACTAGGACTGATGCCCGAAAACGGAATTGTTTCGTTGCTGAAAAACAAAATCCCGCACCCGGCATTGGCAAACGAGGTTCCCAGATGCGAGCTTTACCTAAAAGTTAGTGATGCACAGGCCTATATGCAACGTGGCATTCAGCTTGGAGCAAGGGAGATAAGCAAGCTCGAAAAACGCGACTGGGGAGATTGCGTTGGATATTTAGCCGATTTTGACGGGCATATTGTTGCTTTTGCAGAAAACGCACCTCCACAATAGCCGGCTAAAAACGCCCGTTCAAATATCAAAAACCAAAACCTAAAAACCAGAGCAACCATGAGAACTATTTTAACCTTCATCCTGTTCAGCTTTCTTCTCGCGTCGTGCCAACAGAAACAAAGCGCCGAAGCCTCCTACTCCGTTGCCGACATAGCAGAAGAGATCCAAATAGCCCCAATAACCCGGCAACAAGCAGTTGAACCAGCCAGCCCACCTTTGCCTCCTGTAAATACACCGAGTGTTGTTAAAAAGAAAATCATAAAAGATGCCAGGATAGGCATGCAGGTAGACAAGCTGGAAAAGGCCAAGTTGCGCATTGATTCGTTGGTGAAAAATCAGGCGGCATATTACGAAAAGGAAAGTTTAAACAACTCGGATTGGGAAGCGACCTATAATTTAAAAATAAGGATTCCGCATACCAATTTCGAGAAATTCATCCAAGAGCTTGAAACCGGAACGGGAGAAATAAAATACAAAGAAATTGACGCCCGGGACGTAACCGACGATTTTATTGATCTGGAAACAAGGCTTCAAAATAAAAAAAATTACCTCGTCCGGTATAACGAGTTGCTGGCAAAGGCCCAAACGGTTAAAGATATTTTGGAAATAGAAGGTAAAATCCGCGAGATTGAAGAAGAAATTGAAAGCACAACAGGCCGGCTAAACTATTTAAGTGATCTGGTGGGCTACAGTACCCTTGAATTAACGGTTTCGGAAACTAAAAATTTCAAATACAACCCCGTATCACGGAGCAATTTTATTGAAAAATTGAAAGAAGCCTTGTCGAGGGGTTGGTTTGGACTGGTTGATTTCACACTCTTTTTTATCAATCTTTGGCCACTTTGGATTTTTGTAGCGGCAATACTATACCTCTGGAAAAAATACAAACGGGGCAAGCGAAAAAAAGTGTAGCCTATGCTAACTTTTCGCTGTATTCATTCAAAATTATTGTTTCATAAACGGTAAATGCAACAACATGTACCTATATTAGGCATCCGTTATTTGCTATTCGTATCGATTAACTGCATAAATCCAAACCCGACGAATATGACACACAACAAAATAGTTCCCAACCTTTGGCTTTGCGATAATGGCGGCGATATTTCGGCAATTCCGGATTACTATAAAAACATCTTTGGCAAGCAATTTCAGCCGGGGCAGGTTATTGCGCTAGGCGAAACCCCCAGTGGCCGGACCGAAATGTGCGAAGTACGTATTTTTGGGCAGAACTATCTGCTGATGAACACAGCCAAGCCCCACCACCCGCTGAATGATGCGGTTTCGCTGATGATTTATTGCGAAAATCAAGCTGAAATTGACTACTACTGGGATGGCTTTACCCGGGAAGGCAAAGAATCTCAGTGCGGTTGGTGTATCGATAAGTTTGGGTTACGCTGGCAGGTGCTACCCCAAAACCTACCCGAGTTGATGAGCAAACCCAACGCCTTTCAGGTAATGATGGGGCAGAAAAAAATCGTGATTGCCGACTATTTGCGCTGAATAGCAACGAGCGGGTACCAAAGCGACGGAAAATAGATATGCCCCGATAAAAACAACAAAACGACCTAAAGAATGAAAGACAATAGCGACCTGATAAACCAACTGCTCTTTAAGCTGGAAAAACTGGTGAAACGGCAGGAAGACCTTTCGCAGGACATTGGCAAGCTATGGTTTGAAATAAATGCCCTTAAAACCGCCGGCAAATTACAGGCTGACCCGACAGCGAAAAAAACGCAAACAGCTGAAACCCCGGCAATGAGCCACGAAGTGCCGCTGGCAGCAAGCGAAGCCAGCGTAACTTCACCACCAATCGAGGCCGAAAGCCCACGCCCTGCCCAAGAACAACCCCGGCTCCAGACTGAAGCAGCAGCCCCTCGTCCGCTTGTCCCGCCTGTTGCCAGACCGACAAAAGAAAAATCGGACCTCGAAAAATTTATCGGCGAAAACCTAATCAATAAAATCGGGATTGTCATTACCATTATCGGGGTTGCCATTGGCGCCAAATATTCCATCGAGAATAACCTCATAAGCCCCTTAACCCGCATTGTGTTGGGCTACCTGGCCGGTTTAGGCTTGCTGGGCTTCGGCATCAAACTAAAAGCGAAGTACGAAAACTTCAGTGCAGTGCTGGTAAGCGGCGCTATGGCCATCCTGTATTTCATAACGTTTGCGGCATACAGTTTTTACGGGCTTATCCCCCAAATTCCGGCCTTTGTGCTTATGGCCGTTTTCACGGCCTTCACGGTGTTTGCCGCTCTTAATTACAACATGCAACTTATTGCCCACATTGGCCTGGTTGGCGCCTACGCTGTGCCGTTTTTGCTGAGCGACGGGTCGGGAAATGCGCTTGCCCTTTTTTCGTACATGAGTATTATTAATGCCGGGATACTGGTTATTGCCTTCAAAAAGCGCTGGAAACTGCTGTATTATTCAGCTTTTATTCTGAGCTGGCTCATTTACCTGCTATGGTACGCATTTGATTACCAGGAGCACTTGCACTTTGAACTGGCACTGTTCTTCCTTTCCGTCTTTTTTGTGCTCTTCTACCTTACTTTTCTGGGGCACAAATTGCTTCAAAAAGAAAAGCTGGCAGCGGGCGACATTCTGGTGCTGCTGGCCAATTCGTTTTTGTTTTACGGCATTGGCTATGCACTTTTGGCAAAGGGCGAAACCAGTTCGCAGCTTCTGGGCTTGTTTACCCTTGGCAACGGGCTCATTCATTTTATTGCCGGGGTGCTTATTTACCGCCGAAAATCGGCCGACCGAAACCTGGTGTACCTGGTTGCAGGCCTGGTGCTGACTTTTATAACCATTGCGGTGCCGGTACAACTCAACGGCAACTGGGTAACGCTTATTTGGGTTGCCGAAGCAGCCCTGCTGTTTTGGATGGGACGCACAAAAGCCGTTGCGGTTTTCGAAAAACTAAGTTATCCCTTGCTCCTACTGGCTTTGATAAGTCTGGTGCAGGACTGGATTTCGGATTACACCCTTTACGAATCGGTGGAAGGGAACTGGTTCGTCCCGCTGTTTAGCGTAAGCTTTTTAGGCTCACTCCTGTTTATTGTGGCAGTTTCGTTTATAAACTGGTTGAACTTCAACAAAAAATACACGCCGCCATTTGCCGCACCAAGCTGGCAGTTTAAAACCTTATCGGCCTCACTGGCAGCTCTCTTGCTCGTGGTGGTTTATTATGCCTTTCGGCTCGAAATTGCAAACTACTGGAACCAGGCTTATTCAAACTCAATTATTCGCCTGGCGACCGATGACCCGGATTACCCGGAGCTTCGTTGGAACTACGATTTGCACCATTTTCGTGCCGTTTGGATAATCAACTATTCCTTGTTTTTTGCATCGCTTCTGGCGTTTGTAAACTTCGTTAAGTTGAAGAACCGCAACTTGGGCCTGCTTAATTTGGCTTTGCTGGCGGTAGCAATTCTGGTGTTTCTAACGCAGGGCCTTTACACGCTGAGCGAGTTGCGCATAAGTTACATGCAGCGCGGCCTGCCCGTGTTTTACGAGCGGGGCATGTTTAACCTGGGTATCCGCTACCTGTCGTATGCCTTTGTTATACTGGCCTTGTATTGCTGCTACCGTTACGTTCGGTCCATGTTTACACAAAAGCCGTTTAAGGTGGGCTTAGGCTTGGTGCTGCACGGTTCGCTGCTGTGGATGGCCAGCGCCGAGCTCATCCACTGGATGGACTTGCTTGGATCTGCGGAATCGTACAAGTTGGGGTTGAGCATCCTTTGGGGCGTTTATTCGCTTTTACTGATTGTGCTGGGAATTTGGAAGAAAAGCAAGCCTTTGCGCATTTGCGCCATCGCCCTGTTCGGCCTCACCCTGGTGAAACTGTTTTTTTACGACATAACGGAGCTCGATACCATTTCAAAAACCATTGTCTTTGTATTGCTGGGCGTGTTGCTCCTCATTACTTCATTCTTATACCAAAAGTACAAACACATCATTAACGATGGACCGACGAATTAAACTATTGAGCCTGCTGCTCCTTGTCAGTTGCCCCTTTTCGTATGCCCAATTGGGCGAGTACACTTACAAACGCCAGTTAAACGGCGTTAGCGGCCAATGGCACCGGCTGGTACTGCCAGATGCGGTTTTTGAACGATTGCAGCCCGAGCTGAACGACCTTCGCATTTTTGGCATTACACCGGCAAACGACACGCTGGAACTGCCCTACCTGTTGCAGGTAACAAGCGGGCACAGCACCAGCCGGGCGGTTGACTTCAACACGCTCAATACCGCACACAACAACAAAGGTTACTACTTCACCTTTGAGGTGGCGGCTACCGAAACGGTCAACGAGATTCGGCTTGAGTTTGACCAAAAAAACTTCGACTGGCTGGTGAAACTCGAAGGTAGCCCGGACATGAACGAGTGGTTCACCCTGCTGGATAGTTACCGCATTTTGTCCATCAGTAACGATGCAACCAGCTTTCAATTTACCAAACTGGTGTTTCCGGCCGCCAACTACCACTACTACCGCCTGCTGGTAAAGAGCAAGGAGAAACCGGAGCTTACAGCTGCCCGTGTTGAGCAGAACGCGGTTAGCGCCGGGAGGCTGAAAAGCTACCAGATAAAGCGCTTCGGCCTAAACGAAAACAAGCCTGCCAAACAAACTGTGGCCGACATTGAACTGCCCCTGCCCGTGCCGGTGAGCCGGATAAGCCTGGGCATTAACAGCCCTTTTGATTACTACCGCCCGGTAACGCTGAGCTACCTGGCCGACAGTGTGCAAACCCAGACAGGCTGGCAATACAGCTACCGCGAGCTGACATCGGGCATACTGGACTCGCGCAGCAAAAACGAGCTTGGTTTTGGCAGCACCATTGTACGCAAACTGAGGCTGACCATTTACAACCAGGACAACCCGCCCCTAACCTTTGATTCGGTTGGGCTTGAAGGCTACGAACACAGCCTGGTGGCGCGCTTTAACCAAGCGGCAACTTACTACCTGGTTTACGGCAACAACGATGCCTATGCCCCTGACTACGATTTGGAGCGCTTTGCCGACTCGGTACCCGAACAACTAACCGAACTGCAAGCCGGACCGGAACAAATTATCGACAAAGCGCCAGTCCGTGTAACCGAGCCGCTGTTTGAAAACAAACTTTGGCTGTGGGCCATTATCTGCACCGTCATTGCCGTGCTGGGCTGGTTTTCGGTAAAAATGATACGCAAAGCCTAAGTTCCGGAATTTCTCCCCTATTAATCCTGTCTGTATTTTGGAATCCTGACAGGATTCTTGTACCCGGCTATTTGGCACAGACAACCCTCCCCGGCCCTCCCCCTTCAGGGAGGGAGGCCCCGGCTCTGCCTGTACGGGTGGATAGTTCTGTATTAATGGCTGCACCCGCCCCCTAAGCCGGTCGGGGTTGCAGTTAATCCTGACAAGGTTTTTGTATCCGGGTACCAATGCAAGGCAAAAAGGCACCCATTTATAACGAAAAGGTACCAACGCAAGGCAAAAAGGTACCCATTTATAACGAAAAGGTACCTCCGCAAGGCAAAAAGGTACCCATTTATGATGAAAAGGTACCTCCGCAAGGCAAAAAGGCACCCATTTATAACGAAAAGGTACCTCCGCAAGACAAAAAGGTACCCATTTATGACGAGAAGGTGCCAACGCAAGACAAAAAGGTACCCATTTATAACGAAAAGGTACCAACGCAAGACAAAAAGGCGCCCATTTATGACGAGAAGGTACCAACGCAAGACAAAAAGGCGCCCATTTATGATGAAAAGGTGCCAATGCAAGGCAAAAAGGTACCCATTTATGACGAGAAGGTACCAACGCAAGGCAAAAAGGTACCCATTTATGACGAAAAGGCGCCAACGCGAGGCAAAAAGGTAATTAATTCGAACTAATTTGCATGAGGTTTTCGAACCAAAGCCTTACAGCATCCGCACGCGGTGTTCTTCAATATCAATCAGGGCAATTTCGCGCCTGATAATTTCTTCGTCAACCTCCGGGTTGCGGTTCATGTCGATTAAAAAATTACGCTGCGTTCCCAGCAGTTCAATATAAATGGCCTTGGATTCGTCGTTTAATAAATCTTCCTCGGCTGCATCGAGTTTTTGTTGCCATTTGGCCAGGGTACCGGCCAATAAAACATTTTCCCGGGCGTAATGCCCGTACTTTTCGTTGATTTCGGCAATGGAAAAGCGCCAGAGATTTCGGCGGATAGCACAGGTTGCAGCCTTTTCGTCGCCATTTTCGTCAACCAGCAACAAGCCGCTTAGTTTTACCCGGTTCAGTAAAAAAGGTAAACTCAGTCCCTGAACAAAAAGTGTAAGTATAATCACCACAAAACTGATAAACAGAATGAGGTCACGTTGCGGAAAAGCGGCCCCGTTGTCGAGATAAACAGGAATGGAGCAGGCCGCAGCCAGCGATACCACCCCGCGCATACCGGTCCAGCCCAGTACAATAGGGCCTTTCCAGGCGTTTCGGAAACGGTAATGGGGCGAAACAATGCTTTTTCGGAAAATAAGGGTCGAAAACAGGGCAGCATACGAGGCAACAATGCGCACAACAATAACAACAAGCGTGACCAACACCCCGTAATAAATGCCTTCGCGCAGCGAGGTACCCGAGCGCTCCAGGCCGTTCACCACTTCGCTCCAATCGAGCCCGATGGCAAAAAACACGAGGCCATTCAATATAAAAACAAAACTTTGCCAAAAGCTGAACCCCCGGATACGGCTCTCGCTGTTTAAAATGCGGAAGCGGCGGTTAGCCAAAAACAAACCACCGGTAACCACAGCCATTACGCCCGAACTATGAAGCTCCTCGGCAACCCAGTACAGCACAAAAGGCTCCAGCAAGGTGAACACGATATTGGATGGGGCATCAACCGGTAAGCGGCGGTGCGCCACCATAAACAACCAGCCAAACAGCAGGCCAATGCCTATGCCGCCAGTACCATCCAGCCAAAACTTAGCAGGGCCTGGCCCCACACAAACTGCCCGGTGGCCACAGCAATCATGGCAAAACGAAAAATAATGAGCGACGAGGCATCGTTGAACAGGCTTTCGCCCTCCAAAATCGTTGCCGTCCCTTTCGGTATTTTCACAAATTTCATAATGGCTCCGGCGCTAACCGCATCGGGCGGCGACACAATGCCCCCCAGCAAAAAACCTAAAGCCAGCGAAAAGCCGGGAATAAAATAATTGGCTGCAAATGCCACAATGGTGGCCGTAAAAAACACCACCAGAAACGAAAAACTACCAATAATGCGCCACCAGCGTACCAGCCCTTTAAACGAAATAGACCAAGCGGCATCGAACAACAAGGGCGGTAAAAACACAAAGAAAACCCAATCGGGGTTTAGTTGAAGTTTTGGCGCCGAGGGGATTAAACTAACGGCAAAGCCAGCTACAACCACTAAAATGGGGTAAGCTACATGTATTTTTTTGGCGAGCATTTGCACCAACACAATCAATATAACTACCGCAAACAGAAAAGGTAAGGTTTCGTGCATAACAACAGTTTAAACAGCGTAAATATAAGCGACATTTTTTTCACCCGGTTACGCCCGTTGGGTTGAAGGCCCTTGTATTTGCCGGGGCCTTTTTAGCGCATGTTTTGGGTTGACGGGCGAAGTGGTTTCATCCGTTCGCTTTTTCGGCTGCGGCGCGTATATCGGCCACCTCCAAAACCGTTTTCGCATAGCCGGTTCCGGCCGCATTTATCATGGCCTTGCCTACCTGCGAAAGGGTGAGTGTTGCCTTGGGCATAACATATTTAAGCACCTTGGCCATAACGTTGAAAACCGGTTTTACGCTAATTTGTCCTTGAAAAGGAATCATTAATGCTGGCCGGAAATTGTACACCGCTTTGAAGCCGATTTTTTGCAAATCGTTTTCGGTTTTCCCTTTTACGCGGGCCCACATTGTTTTTCCTTTTTCGGTAGAGTCGGTACCCCGGCCCGAAACGTAAACAAAAACCATATCGGGATTGGCCTCGCGGGCAGCTTTGCCAAAAGCCAGGGTAACATCGTAAGTTATCAGGGTGTACTTTTCTTCGTTCAACCCAACGGAGCTAATTCCGGCACAAAAAAAGCAGGCATCGTAGCCCTTCAATTGTGCCAAAAAGTCGCCCGTTTTCAAAAAATCGGAAACGAGCAGTTGCTTCACCTTCGGGTTTTGTGTTTCGTACTTCTTTCTACCCACAATCAGGATTTCGGAAACTTTCGGGTTGTTTATACATTCAAACAAAACACCTTCGCCAACCATTCCGGTGGCACCTGTTACAATTACTCTCATCTGTTTATTTTTTGTTGGAAAGTTAATTAATTTGAATACTGCCTGTACCAGTTGCTTGCAGGTAATTGGCCCGGCAAAAAACGGGCAGCCCCGGGCGTAGCTGTTGCTGTTGTGTGCTGTTGTTTTATTGATGGGCTATTGCTTGTTGTTTTCCTCCTGCACTTCTTCTGGTGTGTACCGTCGGATTTTGATGTTCAGGTAAGCAAAAAGGATGGTCATCAACGGGCTAATGAGGTTGAAAAACGCATACGGGAAATAGCTAAGCGTGCTCACGCCCAACACACGCGCTTGGGTGGCGCCACAGGTATTCCAGGGGATCAGCGCCGAGGTCATGGTCCCCGAATCTTCCAAGGTGCGGCTCAGCACTTCGGGTTTCAAGCCCATTTTGCGGTAGGTGTTGCGGAACATGCGCCCTGGCACCACAATCGAAATATACTGGTCGGATGCCGTTAGGTTGAAGAAAACACAGGTTACCACCGTGGAAAGAACGAGCGAACCGGTTGAATTGGCCCACTTTATAATTGGCCGGGTAATGCGCGCCAGCAAACCGCCCGACTCCATAATGCCGCCAAATACCATTGCCGACAAAATAAGCCAAATGGTATCGAGCATACCGCGCATCCCCGAGGTTTGCAATAACTCGTTTACGTTGGCATCGGGGGTAACAATGGACAAGTCGCCAAACATGGATTGCATAAAACTAATGTACGAGGCTTTGGCATAACTACCCACCCCGCCGGCAACCTCGGTTACCAAATGCGGCTGAAACACCACACCAAACAATGCCCCCAACAAGGTGCCAATCATAAGCGAGGGGATGGGCGGCACCTTTTTTATAATAATGACGAATAATACAAGGGGTACCAGGAACAACCAGGGGGTAACATTGAATGCCCCGCCAATAGCCGCTTTCACATTGGCCACATCAACCACGGCATTCGAAAAATCGTAGTAAAGGCCAATCCCGAGAAAAATTAACAAGCAAAGGCACATGCTCGGAACAGTGGTGTAAAACATGTAGCGCACGTGGGTAAACAAGTCGGTTCCGGCCATAGCAGGGGCCAGGTTGGTAGTGTCGCTCAGCGGCGAAATTTTATCGCCGAAATAAGCTCCCGAAATAATAGCACCGGCAACCACCGCTTCGTTAATACCAATAGCTTTCCCTATTCCCAGCAGCGCCACGCCAATGGTAGCCACTGTTGACCACGAGCTGCCCGTAGCTACCGATACAACAGCGCAAACGACAACAGCTGTAATCAGGAACACGCGGGGGTTTATCAGGTCCAGTC
>JBKEAN010000087.1:0-9868 GCA_047972415.1 Mangrovibacterium sp. | reverse complement strand
GCCGCTTTGCCCCTGCCTTATCGGTGTATGTGCTCAATGCCGTAGGCATTCGGGGCCGAAACAATTTAAAAGACCGATCCGTAATTCTGGGCACCGCTACCTTGCTTATGCTGGGTACTACCTATGGGCTAAAAGCCATTATAAAAGAACAACGGCCCGACGGCTCCACCTCCGACTCGTTCCCATCGGGGCATACCGCCCTGGCTTTTATGGGGGCCGAGTTTTTGCACCAGGAGTACCGCGACCAATCGGTATGGTACGGTGTGGCCGGTTATGTGGTAGCCAGCGGTACCGGTATTTTGCGTATGTACAACAACCGCCACTGGTTTTCGGATGTGGTGGCCGGCGCCGGAGTTGGAATACTTAGCACCAAAGTGGCCTACTGGGTACACCCCTGGATGAATGAAACCCTCTTTAACCGCAAAAACCATCAGGCCAGCGCCCTAGCCTTGCCTTACTACAACGGCAAACAAGCCGGCTTGTGCCTGTCGGTGCAATTTTAAACCCTCATTGATATACGGATAGCTAAAAAACCGGAAGCTTTTCCTTTCATCTCAGGGTTGTGCACATTTCTTAAGCCAGAAATATACATGCCCTTCATTTAAACAAACCAATTCTGCGCCGGAACTAACCGATTCTGCGGCAAAACTAACCGATTCTACGCCGGAACTAACCAATTTTAAGGCAAAACAAACCAATTCTGCGCCGGAACTAACCAATTCTGAGACAAAACAAACCGATTCTGCGGCAAAACAAACCGATTCTGTGGCAAAACAAACCGATTCTACGATAAAACAAACCGATTCTACGATAAAACAAATCGATTCTACGGCAAAACAAACCGATTCTGCGGCCAAACAAACCGGTCTTGCACCGTCTCCAACACGAAAAGTGTCAATAAAAGCCAATAAGGCCATTTTTTAAGCCTGCTTTCGGCTGGTAACGAACTTTTGTATCCCGGCTCAACTTAAAGTGCGCGGCTTATCTTTCGCTTTCGTTGTAAACCGCTTTATCTGAACAAATTCCAAATTATGGACACTTGTTGTAAATGAGTGTGCACTATTGTAAATTGGACGAAATAAAGATGAAGCTTAGTTTCCCATTCATTTGCAAAAGTAAAATGCGATATAAGCCTTGTTTTGGCAGGATAAACGGGATAGTACAACTAACAGGCCATTTGCGATAACGGGCTGATGATGTAAAAATAGCTATGGTGGCGCGTAAACGGCATTGCGGCACCTGTTGCGAAGCTTCGCACAGTTGCTTCCACGCGTTTCATTGAGTATTTAACGACCACAACTACAATAAAACGAACATGAATATCGAAAAAATTAAAAACTACAATCAGAAAATGTTAGCTGCCCTCGTTACAATTGTTGTGGCAGCTGCCGGAATCGGGTTAATCAGCTTAATCGTACTCTTAGTCTCTGAATTGATTCCAAACAAAGTACCTGCTGCCAACACGCTGCTTTCTGACGAGCAAGTTGAAGAACTTAAAAAAGACAGCTTGAGGCAACAGATTATTTCATTTGGGACACCTGTGCTTGTGGATACGTTAATGCTAAAATACATCGTTCCGGTTCATGTTAAAACACTGAACGAACCCGAAAACCTGGACGAAGGAGTTTTAGGGTTAATGGATACATCTGATGGATCCTCCATCAGCAGAGCTAAAACATATAATGCAAGCGCTTATTTCGGAGCCTTTAACAACTTGGTTGTTTATGCCGCAAAAACGAATGTTAGCCTGAAAGTTAGCAGTACCAGGTTAGTGGGCTCTGATCTGGCATACGCCTATTTTGACGATGAAATAATCGTTACATTTTCAGGTGCAGAGAAAGATTCGAATAAAGACAAACTGGTAAATATGGCTGACTTTCAATCACTCTTCATCTTTTCGCTAAATAATTATCAACTGAAACGGATCGGGGTCAGTAATTCAACGGTAACCTCATTCAAGTATGTTGAAAATGAAAAGGACATGCTAATCACCTTTGGGTACGACCGGAACAAAGACAATAAATTTGATTCCAGGATTGAACCAACCTTTGTAATGAAATATGACTACGACAAAGAGCTTCTGACACCAATAATTTCAAAAGGACTTGAAAACGAAATCCAGAGCATTATAGACCTAAACTAACACCAGGGCTGCATCAATTTACCGAAAAGATGGCAGGTTTGACAAAAAAAACCAACACAATGGATAGTTCATATTATCAAGACAAAATAAATAGACTGGAAAAGGATGTTGCCGATTTGCAAAAGAAAATAGCCGATGAAAGCAAAAAGGAAAACGATAAAAATAGACAAATTGAGACTGTTAACAGGTCGATTAATAAAAACACCTCACTTTCTACGTTACAAAGTAAACAGAGACAAGCCCAAGGATACCAAAACGATATTTATAATTGTAAAAGAAAAATAGCAGCACGAACAAGTTGCACATGGCATGGCGTGTAAATTGCGGGTTGGGTGCAACACACTTTAGGGCAAAAAAAAGCCACTGCACATGCAATGGCTTTTCTATCTAGTAGATTTTTAAGGCTTCCTACAAAAGTGCATTTACGGCACGAACACCTTCGGCACTTTCGGCCATTTTTGCTTTTTCGATAGCCGACAGCGGTATTTCAACAATTTTTTCAATTCCGTTTTTACCCAATACGCACGGAACCCCCAGGCAAATGTCGTTCAAGCCATATTCGCCTTCGAGAAGTGCTGAGCAAGGGAACATTTTTTTTGAGTCGAGTGCAATGGCGCGAACCAACTCGGACACGGCCGCTCCGGGAGCATACCAGGCACTTGTTCCGAGCAGTTTGGTGAGGGTTGCACCGCCAACTTTGGTTTCTTCAACCACCTTTTCCATTTGCCCGGCCGATAGGAACTCCGATACCGGAATGCTGTTGCGAACGGCTTTTTCAATCAACGGAACCATACCGGTATCGCTGTGTCCACCAATTACCATCCCGTCCACATCAGATTGCGGACAACCCAGGGCTTCGGCCAGGCGATATTTAAAACGGGCACTATCCAGTGCACCGCCCATACCGATCACACGGTTTTTCGGTAGCCCTGTAGTTTTTGCTGCCAGGTATGCCATGGTGTCCATCGGGTTGCTCACCACAATCAGGATTACGTTTGGCGAATATTTTATCAGGTTTTCGGCAACCGTTTTTACAATTCCGGCGTTAATGCCAATCAACTCTTCGCGGGTCATACCCGGTTTACGCGGAATACCGCTGGTAATAACAGCCACATCACTGTTTGCTGTTTTAGAATAATCGTTGGTAACACCGGTAATCTTCGAATCAAAGCCGTTTAACGATGCGGTTTGCATCAGGTCCATCGCTTTTCCTTCGGCAAAACCTTCTTTAATATCGACCAGTACAATCTCGTCGGCAAAATCTTTAATGGCGATGTATTCAGCACAACTTGCACCAACGGCACCGGCACCAACTACTGTAACTTTCATAACGTATTTGTTTTGTGTTTTTGTAATTTTTAGCGTTAACAAAGATAAAATCTTCTTTGAATTGAAAGGCTGATTTTTACGTCTTTTACAACAAGCTGTTTTTGGGTATCAAAAAATCCGTGTTGGGTTACAATTACATTTTTTTACCTCGTTTCAACTACCACTTTGCTTATTATCGAATTGGTAAAGAAGCACGTTGTCACCTTCGCTAAGCCCGTTTCGCGGAACTGCGTTCTGGTCGTCCTCTGCGCTAAGTTCAACAATCAAACAATTTGTCCCAATCATCAGTAGCCAGAATAAATGTATTGTATGGGGTTTGTTTTATAAGTGTTGCCCGGTTTTTATATTTTCAGGATTTCATCGATATTTTTTCCTTGTTTTGGCTGAAGTAAGATTTCCCCGGTCAGGTAAAAAGGTGTTTCTCCAAGTTCATAAGTTGGCATTGCTTTGGTAACCCCATCTATTTTTTTGACTTTATCAAGTGTGCAATGACTTGTATTGAGTAGCTGTAATTTGCCTTTAATGTTGTCAATTTTTGTAACATTTTCACTTCTACTCAACTTATCCATCGCCAATACATCATTGTATGAAGATGCAATGATGTATTTGGCTGTATTTTCCTTTAAGTAAAGTTTTTTACCTCCCGACCAATAGTAGTGATTTTGGCTTAAAGCAACTATTGCTGAAACCAAAACGAATGCTGTTGTGATAAATATTCTTTTCATCGTTTTTCAGTTATTTAGATTCAAAAACCTTGGTAATGATCAAATTTTTTCCGGAGGGAGAAATATAATTTGTAGTACATGCAATAGGACCAGTAGTTGAAAAATAAAGACTTCCTTTTTTTTCTTCCTCTGTGAATTCGCGATACTCGAAATAGAGCCAAGTTCCAACTGTTTGTGGCACAGTATTAGGCAAGCCTATTTTAGAGAAATAGGGAACGAGAATGCCATTTTGATAGGTTATCTCGTTGTCTGGTTCTCCAACAAAAGAAAAGGTTCCCGGCAAGCCAATGCTTTTGGGATTTTCAACTTCAATTAATACCGTTTCTCCATAACATTGGCCGGTTACTATAATAATTTTCCCTTTTGCAGTGTTGGGCGGCAATTCCTCTTCTTTTTCGCACCCCACCCCCAGCAAAACCACACAAAGTGGCAACAGGAGCAGTGCAGTTATTCGTTTTTTTAGCTTTTTCAATTTCATATTTTTGGTTTTTAGTGGTGAACATAATTTGTGTAGTGTGGCCAACACATTCAATCGGTAAAATGTGCTGGCGGTTTCGGGAAGTGGCGGTTCGTTCATTGCAAATGGTTTTAGCAGTTAATGGTTTTCGGAATACTAAAGATACAAAACACAGGCTTTATGTCAGTACTTAAGAGCAACCAATTATACTCTTATTCAGATGACTACACCATAGATGCAGCCTGGTAGTCCAGGGTTGCGTATGGGGCTGCAAAATGCACCTCTGAGGGTGCCTTCACCCTGGTTCGAGGGGGCAAAATGAAGCTCCGGGGCTGCTTTTATCCTGGTCGGCAGAGGTGTTCATCTGTTGTTTAACGGCATAAGACAGCAAATGCCTTTGCCCGAAAAAGAAAAATAAGCCGGTTTATTTCTTTTCGTTTAGCTCAAGATAAAAAAACAGCAGGCGCAAAAAAAAACCGAACCCACTTCTTGGAAAATTAAAAATTGAACCTATTTTTGCCGTCCCAACTAATGGGGACGTTCATCGCTAAAAACAATGGCCCGTTCGTATATCGGTTAGTACTCAAGATTTTCATTCTTGCAAGAGGGGTTCGACTCCCCTACGGGCTACCTTACGGGACAAATTCAAAATCACTTGAGTTTGTCCCGTTTTTTTTGCTCAGGTTTCCCTTCCTGCCAACCAAACTGCGCCAACGCATTGTCTGTTCCCGTTGTTCAAAATTCAAATTCGTCAAGTGCCCTCCCTGAAAAACTGAACCGATAATCGTTCTTCGCCCTACACAAATTGCCAAAACCGAAAAAACAACCGGCATCATCTCGATTTTATGCGAAAAAATCCGAAATAATTTTCGGCAAAAAACATCTGCTTTTGTATTATATTTAATACTTTGTTCTTCTGTATTCAACCAAGAATCGACAAAACACCGTTATATGAAAAAGTTACGCCCCAGTTTCCTGCTTTGCTCCGTTGTTGCTGTCTTACTGAGTTCGTGCGGCAAACCGAACCCGAAAATAACAGACACGCTCGACCCGGCTTACGCACAATACGTAAGCAGTTACACCAGTGGTATTATTTCGTGCAAGTCGCCTATTGTGGTTCAGTTTAACCAGGATCCACTACACCCAGAACAGCCGGGAACCAATGTAGCGGGTGAACTTATTTCGCTGTCGCCTGCGGTAAAAGGGCGGGTGCAATGGGTTGACGATCACACCCTGGCTTTTCAACCCGACGAACAAATGAAGCCGGATGCGGAATACAGGGTTACCGTGGCCCTGGGTAAAATATTAGATGTACCTAAGGAATACCGGGAAATGCAGTTTACGGTGAAAACCATAAAACAATCCTTCAGCCTGAATAACCTGGCCGTAAAAGCATACGACAGCCAAAACCTGAAGCTGCAATATTTTACCGGAACCATTTTTACCGCCGATTGGGGCGACGAGAAACGGATAGAGTCGATTGCCGAAGTAACGCTCGATGGTAAAAAACTGGGACTAAACTGGCAACACGATGCTGATGGGAAAACCCACATTTTCAGGGCCGATAGTTTAATCCGCACCAAGGAAACCCGCATAATAACCGTAAAGTACGATGGCTCTGCGATTGGCGACGACACCAAAGGGAAGGAAGACGTTGAACTTCCGGCCATCGATGTGTTCAAAGTGGTAGAAGTAAAAGTGGTACAACAACCCGAGCAATACCTGCTGATACGTTTCTCGGATCCACTGCAAGCCGACCAAAACCTGGATGGTTTGGTAACTATTGACAAAACAGACCAGCTGCGCTGCCAAATTGAAAACAACGAACTGAAGGTGTACACGCAAAACCGCATGGCCGGCGAGCACGAAATTTATATTTCTGGCGGAATCCGAAATGCACTCGGCTTCAAACTGAAAGAGGCCACAACCATGCAAATCCGCTTCGAAGATTTAAAACCTGCCGTCCGTCTGATTGGAAAAGGGAGCATTGTCCCTTCGTCCGGCGAGCTTATTTTCCCGTTCGAGTCGGTCAACCTACGGGCAGTCGATTTACGTGTCATCAAAATTTTTACCAACAACATTCACCAGTTTTTTCAGCAGAACAAATACCAGGATGGCGACAACATTAAACAGGTAGGACGCCTCATTCTGCAAAAACGCATTGAACTAACTGCCGCTTCGTTTAATGCGCTAAAAAGCTGGAACACGTACAACGTGGATTTAAGTAAGTTGGTTGACGTTGAACCCGGCGCTATTTACCGCATCCAGTTGCGGTTTAGTAAAGACTATTCGCTGTATGGCATGGAAAAAATGCCTGCCCCGGAGAAAGTTTCGCCCTACGACCAATTAAAGTCTGAAGAAGAGTTGCAGGAAGAAATGGGTGACTTTGACCAGCCGGGTTGGTATTCAGATTATTACTACCCGGAAGATTACGATTGGGATGAAAACGAAAATCCCGAAACGGTTTCGTACTACAACTACAACCGGTTTGTATCGTGCAACTTGTTTGCTACCAACCTGGCAATTATTGCCAAAGGCGGCACCGACCAATCCATGAATTTTGCGGTCACCAACCTGAAAACAACAGCGCCCGAATCGGGTGTGGCCCTCAAAATATATAACTACCAGAAACAGCTGATGCAAACACTCACCACAAGCGCCGATGGTCTGGCCAATGTACAGCTCAAAAACAAACCCTTTTTGCTGGTTGCCGAAAAAGACAAACAGTTTGCCTACCTCCGGCTCGACGACGGTTCGTCGCTTTCGCTCAGTAATTTCGACGTGGGCGGCGAGGTTGTTCAAAAGGGATTGAAAGGCTACATTTATGGCGAACGCGGTGTTTGGCGCCCCGGCGATAAAATTTTTCTCACCTTCATTTTAGAGGATAAAAAGAAAAACCTGCCTGCCAATCACCCCGTTGTTTTCGAGCTCATCAACCCCAAAGGGCAAATAGCTGCCCGGCAGGTAAAAACAGCCGGGATGAATGGTTTTTACAGCTTTGTGTCGGAAACCGATTCCGAGGCGCCAACCGGAAACTGGACCGCTGTGTTGAAGGTTGGCGGACAAGTGTTCAGCCAGCGCGTTAAGGTTGAAACCGTAAAACCAAACCGGTTGAAAGTGGACCTGCGTTTCAATGCCGAGCCGCTGTGCATATCGCAGGGAAATGCAAACGGCACCCTCAAAACCGCGTGGCTGCATGGCGGAGTTGCAAAAAAACTGGCCGCAAAAATTTCGCTTAACTTTTCGACGGCAAAAACACAATTCAATGGTCTGTTTAACTACACGTTTGACGACCCGTCCAAAAATTTTTATTCCGAAGATCAGAACGTTTTTGATGGCAGGGTTGACGAAACAGGCGAAGCAAAAGTCAATTTCGAACTTCCCGGGCTAAGCTCAGCTCCCGGAATGCTCACGGCCCACTTCAGCACCAAGGTTTTCGAAGAAACCGGCGACTTCAGCATCGATGTGCTCTCGGCACCATATGCCCCGTACCCGGCATTTGTTGGTGTAAAATTACCTTCGTCCGACTCGAACTGGTACAAAACCGGCACCTCGTACCCGCTGGATATTGTAACCGTTGATGCCAAGGGAAATAAAACAAACCGATCAGGGTTAAAACTAACCGTTTATAAAGTTGATTGGCACTGGTGGTGGGATGCTGGCAACGACAACTTGGCCCGCTACGTCAACAGCTCCCACGAGCGCGCAGTTTTGCAACGTACAATCAATACGCAAAACGGGCAGGCAAGTATCCCCATCGAAATTGAATATAACGATTGGGACGATAACGGCCGCTACCTCATTCGCGTGGAAGATCCAGAAAGCGGCCACAGCACCGGACTTACAGCCTACTTTTCGAAGTGGGGATACTGGGCCGCCGATGGTATGCAGGGCACGGCAACCATATTAAGCTTTAAAACAGATAAAGAAAAATACAATGTTGGCGAAAAAGTGACCGTAACCATTCCGTCGGGCAAAAACGGAAAAGCACTTGTCAGCCTCGAAAACGGTTCGTCCGTATTGGATATGTTTTGGGTTGAAACCAAAGAACAAAACACCATTTTTAGTTTTGATGCAAAACCCGGAATGGCGCCAAACATTTTTGTCCATATTTCGCTCATCCAACCACATGCGCAAACCGAAAACGATGCGCCAATTCGCCTTTATGGTGTCGTCCCCGTTTTAATTGAAGATCCGGGAACACACCTCAACCCGGTAATTACCATGCCCGACGAGCTGGCTCCCGAGAAAGAATACGAAGTGAAAGTGTCGGAAAAAAACGGTAAAAAAATGACCTACACCCTGGCGGTAGTCGACGAAGGTTTACTCGACCTGACCCGCTTTAAAACGCCCGATCCATGGCCTTTGTTTTATGCCCGCGAAGCTTTAGGTGTGCGTACCTGGGACTTCTACGACGACGTGATTGGCGCTTACGGGGCACGTTTGGAACGCGCTTTCGCTGTTGGTGGCGACGAAAACCTAGCGGCTGCAAAACGCAAAAAAGTAAACCGGTTTAAACCAGTGGTAACCTTCATTGGCCCGTTCGCCCTTGACAAAGGTAAGACAGCCAAACACACACTATTGATGCCTAATTATGTAGGTGCCGTTCGGGTGATGGTGGTTGCCGGGCAAGATGGAGCCTACGGTAATACCTAAAAATCGGTAAAAGTACTGAAGCCTTTAATGCTACTGGCTACCCTTCCACGGGTTTTGGCCCCGGACGAGGAGGTGAAGCTGCCCGTGAACGTATTTGCCATGAAACCCGACGTAAAAAATGTTAAAATCAGCATACAAACCAACGAGTTACTGAAACCACTTGGTGCAACTACCCAACAAATCCGGTTTAGCGAAATGGGGGATCAACTGGCTGGCTTCAACCTTAAAGTAGCCGAAATGACCGGTACCGGCAAAGTAACAATAACAGCCGAAAGTGGCAATAACAAAGCAACATACGAAATTGAACTGGAGGTTCGCCCATCAAACCCCCGTGTGGTGAATGTGCTGGAATCGGTCCTGCAACCGGGAAAAAGCTGGGAAACTTCGGTGGTAGCCCCGGGAATGGATGGAACCAATTCGGCGCGGCTGGAGCTTTCCGCCATCCCCCCGCTCGATTTAAACCGCCGGCTGAAATACCTGATCGATTATCCGCACGGCTGTATTGAGCAAACAACCTCGGCTGCTTTTCCGCAGCTGATGCTCGACAAGTTAGTGCCG
>JBKEAN010000086.1:0-5721 GCA_047972415.1 Mangrovibacterium sp. | reverse complement strand
TTTTTTCAGTGAACGTTTTTTCGTTTTGCGGATGCAAAGAAAAAGCCTTTTTTTTAATTCTCCAAATACTTTTTAAAATATTTTTCGATTTTCTTTTTCCCCTCTAATCCTTACAGAACGCCACTTTCAGATTCATTTCGCATCGCTGCCGTGTTTCTCTCAAAGCGGCTGCAAATATAGATAGCTTTATCTATTTCGCAATACATTAGGTAATGTTTTTTTACTCTTTTTTTAGCCATAACCGATACTCCACCTGATTAACACGTTCTTACACGATGAACTTTTTTCAAATAGGTTCTACTTCGTCACTCATTTTCTACTTTCATCTTGTAAAACGGTTCAGAAATACCGAATCATATGCTGCGACTACTAGCGCGGCGAGTACGAAAAAAGCATCTGAACTGGGTCAAATACCGACAATGTGTGCTTCCAACTAACGGTAAAACACTTAAAAACAAATAAAAGAAGCCAATTTATGTAGTCGCACAGGGAACGCCAAGCAAGCTCTCAGTCCACATTCTCACCTCTTTCAGAAAAACGACCAAGCGCTGCAACTCCTCGTCTGTCGGAATTATCTCCGGTGTTACTTCGAGTGAGCACATATTCATAAAGCGATTGAAAAAGCGAGACTCGCCGGTGAAATGTTCCGGCACCTCGTATTTTTTCCTCAACTCCCGAATCATCCCCGAGATACTGGAATGCTCTGGCAGAAAATCTTCTTTTACTGTAGCTGCCGTCAGAAAGGCCTCCAATACCAAGCCAATCAGGTTGTAATAAACAGTGTTCCCGAAGGGCCTGCTTTTCTTCAATCCCCCAATTGTTGTATTGTAGTACGATGCTCCTTCATTATAATATGCGCTCCATCCGTCCATATCAAATCGTTTTTTAGTTGTACTATACCTTTTCTACTCGTTGGCCCGAAGCCCAAGCAGCACCGCAACTTCGTTGTAATCAATTGCCCGCCTGCTCCTCAAAGCGATATCCTTCATTTTTGCCAGGGCATCGGCCAATTGTTCTTTGGCCAAAAAGATACCTTTTGTGTTCAGAAAATGGTTTAAACTGCCGCTTCCGGAGTGCTTTCCGATGACCAGCTCAGTCTTCTTCCCGACTAGCCCGGGGTTGAATGCCTGGTAGCTCAGCTCGTCTTTCACCAAACTTCGGCAGTGGATTCCGGACTCGTGCCGGCAAATCATGTCGCCTACAATTGGTTTTGAACAAGGTATCGTCCGGTGAGAAGCAGCCTCAACAGCACGGCAAAGCTCCTGCATCTTACTTAGTTGAATGCCACAATCGCTTCCAGCCGATACCAGCATGGCCACCGCAACTTCCTCCAAAGGGGCGTTCCCTGCCCTTTCGCCTAAACCGTTCACGGTTATACTGGCCGATTGACAGCCAGCCAAAGCTGCCGAAACGGTATTGGCTGTTGCCATTCCCAAGTCGTTGTGTCCGTGAAATTCAAAGTCAACGGTTGGAAATACACCGGTGAGCCAGTGGAACAGCTCCCAGGTTGTCAAGGGGTTTAATTGGCCAACCGTATCGGCAATGCGTACCCGGTTAGCACCCGCTGCCAACACTGCCTCGATAAACTGTCGTAGGAAGACTCGATCGGCACGCGATGCGTCTTGTGCCCCAACAGCCACAAAATCGAAACGTTGACGTGCAAAGCTCATCATCGGTCTCACCAGACCGAGTACCCATTTACGGTCTCGCCCCATAGCTTTTAGCTGAATGTCGGACACCGGGAATGAAATATTCATACGGCTTGCACCTGTTTTTTCGGCTGCGATCATGTCTTCCTCGGCAGAACGCCCCCAACAAGTTGACTGAAAGCTGAACCCGGCACGGATAATTTCGCGAATAACCAATTGCTCATTCGCCCCCATCACCGGCGTACCCACCTCCAGTTCCTTCACACCGGCCTCGTTGAGTAAAGCGGCAATCCTCAGTTTCTCGTCGAAGCTGAACGCAACCCCGGGAGCCTGTTCCCCATCGCGGAGTGTGGTATCGATGAGATGGAAGGAAGCCCCTCTTAATCTCCCCGAAGGGGAGACGCTATGATTACATTCTCTATCAGAGTCATTCATTTTACTCGCATTTAAGGTGTCAAACAAAAAATGAGACGCTATTCCAATGATTGTATGCTCCCTCCCCGGAGGAGAAGACTGGATTGGGGTTCTATTCCGAGATCAGGTATTCATCCACCGCGCTGCCTTCTTCCAAGGCATCCAGAATCTTGTCAATGCGTTCTTCGGTAAGGCCGCCATACCAATAGTTATTGGGTTGAATAACCATTACCGGTCCCTGAGAGCACACGTTTAAACAGGCGGTTGACGTAACCGCTACATCCAGGCCGCGGTCGTTGCATTCTTCCATAATATATTGAATGAAATTACTGGCCCCGTTTTTATTGCAAAAGCCTTTGGCATCGCCGGCAACACGGTACGAGTTGCAAACTAAAATGTGATAATCGGGTTTTTTCATGATAATTGAATTAAAGCCCCTCCCCAACCCTCCCCAGCGAGAAGGGAGCCAGAAGAGCCTGTTAATAATGAACGTATTCTTTGCTTTTTCGAAAATAGCTCCAACTCATTTAAGCCTTCCATTCGGGGGCTTGGAGGGGACTATCAACCACAGCCGCTCCCTTTTCCCGAGCATTCGGCTCCACAGCGGAACACATCTGCTTTTTTAATCGTCTTCAAGGATTTTCCTTTGTAAATGGCGTCCAAGCCGTCATCAATCAAACCAGTCATTTCCACGATTTTTATACCCGTTCGACCGATTACTGATGAGGGTGAAGGCCCAATTCCGCCCACCAGCAGCGCGCGGCAATCGTTCAGCGACAAGGCCAGTGCCTCCCAGCGTGCATTGCCCGTACCCGATGGCGGTGTGCGCCGTTGTTCGACCAAACGGTAGCCCGATGGCGTTTCTTTGTAAATGGATAGGGAATCGGCTTCGCCCAGGTGCTGGTTCACCAGCAAGCCTTCGTGACTAGCCACCGCCACGTACGGACGGCTCTCGTCAGCTGTCACCGTCATGTTGGCGATATCGCTCAGCAATTTTGCGGCTTCGGGATCGTCTTTACCCAACAAGCCAACCGCATCAGCACGGCAGCGGGCGCAATGGGTCATGGGCTTGATATGCTGTGCAATTTCTGCTCGCAACAGCTTCATTGCAGCCGACGAAGGTTCCGTCAGGTTTTCGAAAGGTGTTCCCTCAACCGGATAAAGCGGGATTGTGTTCATTAGATCGGCACCCAACTCTTTAGCCGTTTTGGCCAACTTCCCAATCTGGTGATCGTTGATACCAGGGATAACGATGGTGTTTATTTTGACGGTAATGTTGTAAAGCTTCAGCATGCGGGTAGCTTCAAGTTGTTTTTCGAGCAATACCCGGGCCGCTTCGGCACCGACATAACCCCGCTTATCCAAGCGAACCCATTTGTACACCTCTTTGGTGATTTCGGGGTCAAAGGCATTAACGGTGATGGTGACGTGGCTCACGTTCAGCTCGGCCAGTTCGTCAACATAAGGTGCCACATTCAAGCCATTGGACGATAAACAAAGAATCATTTCTGGGAATTCTTTGCGGATTAAACGCAGAGTCGTCATGGTCTCGACCGGATTGGCAAAAGGGTCGCCGGGGCCAGCGATGCCCACCACCGCTAAATGCGGCATTTTTTCCTTCAGTTTTATGGTGTAGGCCAGCGCCTGTTCGGGCGACAACACCTTGCTGGTAACACCGGGGCGACTCTCGTTCACGCAATCGTAGTCGCGTTTGCAATAATTACATTGAATGTTACATTTGGGCGCAACAGGTAAGTGTACACGAGCGTACTTTCCTTTAGCATCAATGCTAAAACAGGGATGTTTTTCAATATCAATGGAAGCCCCCCCGTGCCCCCCCGTAGGTGGGGTCTTAATGGTATCTTTTTCAATCATAACTTTCAGTCTTTAATGGTTTTTAAATTACGTCTCCCGCTCTTTCTCCTCCCCACCGGGGAGCTCGGGAGGGGTTCACTCTACATGTATTTATAGCCAACCACCGAATGATCTTGTTTCTGTTGAATGAGCGCGTTGACAAGCCTATCAAATAGTTGCTGGGTACCGGAGTAGCCCAGGTGATTGATTCGTTGTCCGCCAAGACGGTCGTGAATCGGGAAACCGCAACGAACAATCGGAACTTCCAGTTCGCGGGCAATGTAGTAGCCTTTGCTGTTTCCAACTAGAAGGTCTGGTTTATTCGTCTGACACCATTCCCGAATTTTTTCATAGTCGCAACTATTTCTGGCCAGTATTTGCTCGCCGCGCTCGCGGCAAGCAGCACGAATTTCGTCTTCGAGGCGGCCGCTCTCGCCGCCGGTGGCAGCCAGAATCACTTCAAATCCGATTTCATCGAGAAAGGTGGTCATGGCGACCACAAAGTCTTCTTCTCCATAAACCACCGCTCTTTTTCCAAACACGTATTTATGTCCGTCGGCGTACGAGTCTATCAGGCGACCGCGTTCGGTGAGGTAGCGATAAGGCATTTGGCGGCCCGATATTTCTTCGAGTACTTTAAAAAACCGATCCGTGTTTTTCACACCAATTGGCATCGGCAGGCGGTAGTTTTTCACACCAAACTCATTTTCGAGGTAGTTGGCCGCAGTTAACGACAGCTGGCTGTTCTTAACGCGACCCGAAAGTGCACCGTAATTAAGCACGGTACCCAATTCGATAGATGCTGCGGCTTGTCCGCAGGTTTCGATGGCGCTGACCGGGGTTCCGCCTTCGGGTATGCGTTGGTAGGTTTCCCAAATCGGGTTGTCCAGTGTTTCCGAATAATCGGGCAGCATCACGAAATTCAAACCAAAATCGTGCAGGAGGTATTTGAGTTGTCTCAGGTCTTCGGTTGATACAAACCCGGGGAATATATTAATATGTGTCCCTTTCTCGCCGCCTTGGGCAAAGGCTTTCACCGCGGCAGCCACCGCTTCGTGAAAACCGTCCATATGTGAGCCCTGGTAACTGGGGGTTGAAGCCGTTACAAAGTAAGGCAGGTTCTCTAGTTCGCGATTTTCGCGGTAGTTATGAATGTGCATTTTCACATCGTCACCAATCGTTTCGGAGAGGCAGGTCGTGGTTAACGCAACGACTTCGGGTTTGTACTGGCTAATGACGTTGGTGATTGCCCGGTCGCAATTGGCGCCGCCGCCGAAGATGGTTGCTTCTTCGGTAAAGTTTGACGAGGCAATATCAACTGGTTCTTTGAAATGGCTGATAAGGTAGCGGCGAATGTAGGTGGCACAGCCTTGTGAACCATGAATGATTGGCACACAGCCCCGGATTCCTTTGAACGCAATACTGGCTCCCAACGGAGCACAAAGCTTGCAGGCATTTCGGGTAGCAACAGCCCCCCCCAGAGCCTCCCCCCGCCCCCCTCCGTGGGAGGGGGAGAAAAGCCCCTCTAAATCTCCCCGAAGGGGAGACTTTCGGCTTGCCTCGTTATAATTATTTTGAGCTTTCTTCATATGTCGTTTCATTAATTGATCAAAGGCATCTATCTGTCCAATCTCCCTTCCCTCCCGGGGAAAGGTTGGAGATGGGGCTTTTTCTTCTTTTTCCTCCCCGCCGGGGAGGCCAGGAGGGGCATCTACTTCATAAACTGCCATACCGGACTACAAACCGACGCATAGACCTCTTTGGCGAAGTTGAGCATACCCTCGTATCCCGCAAGGGCTTCTTT
>JBKEAN010000085.1:0-8315 GCA_047972415.1 Mangrovibacterium sp. | reverse complement strand
TCAAAATGGCCGCCTTCATCAATTTTGTCAATTTTAAGTTTTTCAGCTTCGAGTAAGCCGGCCAGCAAATCCCGGTCAATGTATAGCCACGGAAATTTAGCACCCTTTATTTTCAGGTATTCAAGCTGGTAAATCAGTTCGCCGTAGTAGCGAACGGCATTTAGATCCAGATCAACCGAACCGTCCTCGTTCATCAAAAGATAAATCAGGTCAGAAGAGTCCATCAGTATTTGCCCCCCGGGCTTCAGCACGGATTTTAGCTGCCGAAGAAAAGCCGGAAAGTTTTGCAGCGTCCCGGCAAGGCCGCTTCCGTTCATTAACAACAACAAGGTGTCAAATTTCGAACCGGTAAATTGAAAGAAATCAGTTTGTACCACCTGCTTAATCCCGCGCTGCTTCATCACATCGCAACATAAGGCCGATTGCTCCAGGGCGCTTACATCAATGCCCTGCTGTTGCAGGTACAGCGTGTGGCAGCCCGCACAGGCGCCAATGTCCAAAACGGTTCCGCGTACGTTTTGCATCGCCAGTTGTTCAAGGGGCGGCATTTGCCCGAAGCTCCGGAAAAAATAAGCTGGTTTTACCGTATCCGGTTCAAAATCGTCCGAATAAATGGTGATGTTTTTATTGAGCTGTTTGTAAAAGTAGTCGTGTACGGCTTGTCCAATAGGGTCGGGTGCAACTGTCATATAAGGCTATTTCAGATTCAATATCGAAGCCTCAAATTTAAAACAAGTTTCTTTTTTTTGGGAATAAATGTAGAATCCTTCGAACTCGCCTTCGCCAATAATAAAAATGCGCAGGTCAGGAAAGATGGTCGATGCCTGCTTAACGTCATCCAGGTTAATATTTTCTTTTTGCAACCAGCGCGAAGTATTGATTTCGCCCAGTTTAAGCCGGTGTCCGGCAACTTCTGCAATCTTGAATATTTCCAGGGTTGATGTATAATCGATATTTCTGAAATGATCCATAATGAAGTTTTTCCAAACGGATACAATTTACAGCAATTCGGGTTAGCTACAAGCGATAAGGCCGGTTTTTTTTTGCCGGCCTTATCGCTTAAGTTGTAATATTTTAGTTAAAAAAAACGCCCCGATTAGGGGCGCTTCTCACTTAAAATCTTAACCCGAGCGTAAATGTAACGGTGTTATTTTGCTCTTTAAGCGGGGTTTCGTAAAAATTTGGCTGAAGGTTATAAGCGGTAGCTTTCGATTCGTAATGTTTTAAAGCGGTATCGAAGTAAAAGTTGTTGAACGAATAGCCCAACCCGAAGGCAATGCTGCTTGTGTTGTCGCTTGGTAGTTCTTCGCCATAAGTGTTTGTTGTTTTTACCGGGTTTCCGTAGTTTTCGTACCCTGCAAGCAGGCTAAACGATTTGGCAACCCTAAACTCGGCACCCACCCGGTAGTTCCAAGCATCGCCAAAGGTTTGTTTAATCTGGTTGTTATCTAAGGTCATCGGGTCGTATCCGCCGCCATTTTTGAAACGCATGGCTTGGTAATCCATATATTCCACATCAAAACTTATCATTGCTATTTTTTCAATCAGGAATGCCCCGCTGCCAACTACTTTCATTGGCGTGCGGAAATCGTAATCGAACAAATTGATTCCTTCGGAATAATAGCTTTCCAATAAATAGGATCGCATTGCCAGCACGCTTTCTTCATTCATGTCGTAGTAAGTAGGCGAGTGCCAGGCCAAACCAAGCCGAATGGACTGAACTGGTTTAACAATAGCCCCGAGTTTAAAATTGATGCCGGTCCCCGATAACTTCCGGTAGTCGGTGTAGGTAAACGAGTCGTCCGTCATAAACTCGGTATAATTTGTTTCTTGTTTGTACAAAATATCGTGTACACCCAAGGTTGCCCCCAGGTAAAAGCGGTGGTTAATGTTTAACCCACCCGAAAAAACATATTCGTTAATCCGTCCGCTACGTTCGCCCGAAATTAATTGATCAACTTTCTCGTCGTTATATAGTATACTAACATATTCTTTGTCAATAATCTGGCCATTTTCATCTTCCTTTGGATTAATTAAATAGGTGTCCCATGCCAATTTAGCTGGCCAATCGCTGTAGTTATCAATCTGATTGAAATTTTGCTGAAGATAAGCGTTGGGCAATCCTTCAAAGTTGGCGTAGTCAGCAATATCGTCCAGAAACGAAACGGATGACTGGTTGACCGAACCGAAAAACGATTGGTTAAAATCGGCCAGCTTGTTATAGCCAATCCCGTAATTGAAACTAACAACCGGGCTGTTCAAGTTGGTCGATTTGCTGGTGCCAACGAATCCCAACTGGTTGAAATGCAGTTTGAAGTCTTTTTCTTCAAAATTTGCATTCGTCAAGCTCAAATCGCTTTTCGAGAATTTAAATGAAGTCGAAAAGCTGAATTCGTTGGTGCGGTACAGACCGATTCCTGCCGGGTTTACCGATAGCGATGTAAAATCGCCACCCACTGCACCAATGGCATTTCCCATCGCTATCGAGCGGGCGGTCCCTTGTACCTGGTGATTGGACATCCGGTAGGCATCGGCCATGTATTGGGCTTTTACCCCACCTGCTGTTATAAGGCATACTGCCAAAAAATATATTCTTTTCATAAGACGCTTGCAATAAAGTTAATACCTAATTTTTAACGACGGCCACCGCTGCTAGTGCTTCGGCCCGAACTACCGCCCGAACTGCTTCCAACACTACGGCTGGCGCCTCCAACCGACGAACCTCCGGAATAGCTGGAACGGCTTGGTGCGCTGTACGTACTACCCGATGATGAAGCTGGTGAGTATGATCGGTTCGGTGTGCTCGTAGAACGGTAGGTTGACGAACTTCCCGACGATTGCGTACTTCTGCTCGATCCCTGTTGGTAATTGGTACTCGAATTATACGTGCTCCGGTAAGTCGAACGTGATGGCGTTGTTTGTCCCGAACTTGGCTTCGAATACGATGAACTGGTACTGCTGTTGTTATTATAACTCGAACGGGTTACCGTACGGGGCTTGGTATAGCTTGGCGTGTATTCGCGGGTTTGGGTTGACGAACTCCGATAGCTTCTTGATGTATTGGCCCCAGTGGTTGTCCTTCCGGTTGAAACAGCTGTTCCCGACGAAATACTGGTTCGGCCCGAGTTGCTTACCGCAGTTCCCGAAGCCTGGCGCCGAGTATCCATAATAGTCGTTGCTCCTGTAGTTGTTCGGGTTGTAGTGCGCGAAACCGCATTCCCCGATGATTGACGGCTGCCAGCCACTGATCGCATTTGGCCGCTACTTAAGTTGCCCGACGAGTTTCTGGTGCTTCTGCCGCCATAGCTTTGGTTCAGGTTAGATCTTCTTCCGTAGCTAACATTTCCGTGATCGTGGTAAATCGGGTACGAAGGGTAATAGCCTCCCCATCCTCCAGGATAGCCCCATCCATAAGACGGGCCCCAATAGCCGCCACCCCAATAGCCGCTACCCCAGTAAGCAGAGCCCCATCCCCAACCGATGCCCCAACTCCAACCCGGCAAATACCAGGAATTGTAATAGAAGGGGTCATAATAATAAGGGTCATAATAGAACGGATCGTAGTATCCGTAAACATTCCATGCAAATGGCGAGTAATAACCATAACGGTGAAAACGATTGATGCGGTAACTATAATCCAGGTCATCGCCTTCGTAATAGTTATTAATGACATAGTTGACGTCACTGTCGTCGTTGAGGGCGGTTGTGTCTGAAGCAACCAATTGCATGGATGACATGTTGTAACTATGAATGTCAGCTGACGGATTGTTGCTTGTAAATACCTGATTGGTATAGGTTTCGCCGCCGCTGGTATTTGCGTTTTTGTTCTGAATGGTTAATGGCGCGTATTTTGCTCCGGCCATATCCCGTTCAACAGGAGCAGGAGTAGCAGCAACCTGCGGAACAGCATCTCCCGGATTAAAATAAACATCGTCGTACCTGTCGGTTACATAGGTCCCGGTGGTACAGGCACCCAGTAACAGCGCTAATACCGAGATGATTGTAAGTTTTGATTTCATATCGAACCCTCCTGTATCTTTTAGAAATAAATTTATTTACTTTGTGCCTTCTATAAGCATTACAAATAAAGCAAATACCATACCAAATCAAAAGAAATGGCAAAAGAATTAACCTCGCGGGCTGAAAATTATTCGCAGTGGTACAACGATCTTGTAGTGAAGGCCGATTTGGCCGAAAATTCCGCAGTTCGCGGTTGCATGGTAATCAAACCTTACGGGTATGCAATTTGGGAGAAAATGCAAGCCGAGCTCGACCGCATGTTTAAAGAGACAGGCCATGTCAACGCTTATTTTCCGCTTTTTATTCCCAAATCATTTTTTAGCAAAGAAGCGAACCATGTTGAAGGTTTTGCAAAAGAATGTGCTGTTGTAACGCACTATCGGTTAAAAAATAGTCCCGATGGTAAAGGAATTGTTGTTGATCCGGATGCCAAATTGGAGGAAGAATTAATTGTTCGTCCGACCTCGGAAACGATAATTTGGAATACCTATAAAAATTGGATTCAATCGTACCGCGATTTGCCTATTTTGTGTAATCAATGGGCCAATGTGGTTCGTTGGGAAATGCGCACCCGCCTATTTTTGCGTACTGCCGAGTTTTTGTGGCAGGAAGGTCACACCGCACATGCAACCAAAGAAGAGGCGTTGGAAGAAACCGAACGAATGGTAAATGTGTACGCTGATTTTGCTGAGAACTTCATGGCTGTGCCGGTGATTAAAGGAGCAAAATCGGCCAATGAACGTTTTGCCGGCGCTTTGGAAACTTACACCATCGAAGCGTTGATGCAGGATGGAAAAGCCCTTCAGTCTGGTACTTCACACTTTTTGGGGCAAAACTTTGCAAAAGCGTTTGATGTGCGTTTTGCAACCAAAGAAGGAACCGAGGATTACGTTTGGGCAACCAGTTGGGGTGTTTCGACCCGTTTGATGGGTGCGCTGATTATGGCCCATTCGGACGATAATGGCTTGGTGCTTCCACCCAAACTGGCTCCTTATCAGGTCGTTATTGTGCCAATTTACCGAAGCCTTGACCAGTTGGGCGTGATTGACGAAAAAGTGAAAGAAATTGTTGCCAAACTGAAAGCTCGCGGCATCAGTGTAAAGTACGATAACTCGGATAATAAAAAACCGGGCTGGAAATTTGCCGAGTACGAATTGAAAGGGGTGCCGGTGCGTTTGGCCGTGGGGCCGCGCGATCTGGAAAACGGTACCATTGAAATTGCCCGCCGCGATACGCTGACCAAAGAAGTTGGCCAATTGGAAAATATAGACCAAACCGTAGCCGATTTGCTTGAGGACATTCAGCAAAATATTTACCAAAAAGCGCTGGATTACAGGGCTGAACATACAACAAAAGCGGATACCTACGAAGAATTCAAGGAGCTACTGAAAACAAAAGGCGGATTTGTACTGGCCCATTGGGACGGAACAGCAGAAACCGAGCAGGCGATTAAAGACGAAACAAAGGCAACTATTCGTTGTATTCCTTTTGAAGGGGAGAAAGAAGAAGGGGTATGTATCTACTCCGGAAAACCCTCGGGCCAGCGCGTATTATTTGCAATTGCTTACTAAGGTCATTTAAAACCGGCATAAAAGCAGTCAATTTAGGCTGCTTTTTTTATTTTTAACCAAAATGTAAAAACTATGGGCAAACCCGCCGAAAGCAACAACCTGGAATCGGTTGTACAAAAGTCGAATGTGAAGCAAACCGTTTACCGGAACACATTTGGGGCCTTCAATATACTGAAAGAAGCTTTGCAAGAATTGGCCGAAGAATACTCGGCGAAGTTGAAAGGTAAAATTGAAGACGAATCGTTACCCTCGTTTCATGAAAAAGGCCCTTTTGAAGCCGAGTTTCGTTTGGCAGGCGATATGCTGTTATTCAGTATGCACTCCAATGTATTCGTTTTCAGTCGCGAACATCCGGTTTGGAAAACCGACTATGTAAAAAAGGAGCCGATGAACTCGTATTGCGGCATCATCAATATTTATAATTTTTTGTCCGATTCGTTCAAATACAGCCGGATGAATGACCTTGGCTACCTGGTTGCGCGGATTTTTATCAACCGCGAGAACCATTTCTTTGTTGAAGGGAAACGCCAATCGGGCGAGTTGGTCAAGGATTTTGAAAATGATATTATTTCGAAGGAAAACGTTAAACAGATTCTCGACACGTCCATCCGCTATGCCATCGAGTTCGACTTGTTGGTACCACCCTACGATCAGGTGAAAATAGCTTCGGTTGAGCAAATGACAGCAGAAATTATTCATGCTAAAATGCGGACCGGCAAACGCGTTGGTTTCAAATTTAATTCAGACGATATTTAATTATGAAAGAGACTGTAGTTAAACGCTTTATCGGGTACGCCAAAACGTTCACCACTTCCGATCCGAAAAGTAAAACATTCCCAAGTACCGACCGTCAGCTGGCGTTTATGGATAAATTGGTTGACGAGCTGAAACGCATTGGTTTGAGCGACATTGAAAAAGACCAGTACGGCTATGTGATGGCAACATTACCGGCTACAACCAGCGAACCAGCGCCTGTGGTAGGTTTTGTGGCTCACGTGGACACCAGCCCCGATTTTTCGGGCGAGAATGTAAACCCCATTGTGCGGAACTACCAAGGCGGTACCATCAAACTAAACGAAAAAGTGAGCCTGGCACCCGAGCAGTTTCCCGATTTGTTGAACTACATTGGGCAGGAAATTATTACGACCGATGGCTCAACCTTGTTAGGTGCCGACGATAAAGCGGGTGTTGCCGAAATTGTAACGGCAATGGAATACCTGCTTCAACACCCCGAAATAAAGCATGGCAAAGTGCGCATTTGTTTTACCCCCGACGAAGAAATTGGCAAAGGTGCCGACCACTTTGATGTAGCAAAATTCGGCGCGCAATTCGCCTACACGCTCGATGGCGGCGAAAAAGGCGAACTGGAATACGAAAACTTCAACGCAGCCGCTGCCGTGATTACCATTAACGGGCGAAGCGTGCACCCGGGGGCTGCCAAAGATAAAATGATTAACGCCATTCATGTTGGGCAAAAGCTGGACGCCATGTTGCCCCAACAGCAACGTCCCGAGCATACAACTGGTTACGAGGGCTTTTTTCACTTGCACACTTTTGAAGGGCGGGTGGAGAAAACGGTGATGACTTACATTATCCGCGACCACGATCGTAACTTGTTTAATCACCGCAAAGAGCTGCTGACCGAGGCTTGCCGCTTTTTGAACCACGAGTATGGCGAAGGCACTGTTCAACTGGAAATGGAAGATCAGTACTACAACATGCGCGAAAAAGTAGAGCCGGTGAAATACATTGTTGATTTGGCAGAAGAAGCCATGAAGGAAGTGGGTGTAACACCGATTATACGCGCCATTCGGGGTGGAACCGACGGGAGCCGCCTTTCGTTTATGGGATTGCCTTGCCCGAACATTTTTGCCGGTGGGCATAACTTTCATGGGCCGTACGAGTATGTGCCTGTTAATTCGATGGTGAAAGCCGTTGAAGTGATTATCCGGATTTGCGAAAAAGTAGTTGGTCGCTAAATATGCTTCAACCATTTCTGCAACATATAGCCGATGAAAACCTGTTTGCTCCGGGCGACAAACTGTTGCTGGCAGTAAGCGGCGGGGCCGATTCGATGGTGATGCTACACTTGTTGCAGCAAAGCCGTTTCGAGTTCTCGGTGGCCCATTGCAACTTCCGACTCCGGGGCGCCGAATCGGACGGTGAAGAAGTGTTCATTCGCGATTATTGCGGGGAGCAAGGCATCGAGCTGTTTGTGCAACATTTTGATACCCGAGAATATGCCCGAATCGAAGGCATCTCCATTGAAATGGCCGCCCGCGAGCTACGCTACAAGTGGTTCGGCGACTTGCGCGCACAGCTGGGATGCCAATATATTGTAACAGCCCATCACCGCGACGATTTGGTTGAAACCATGCTGATTAACCTGAGCCGGGGAACCGGAATCAGGGGCTTGACCGGTATTCAACCCAAGAACGGCCACCTTGTTCGCCCATTGTTGTTTGCTTCGCGCGAAGAAATTCTGGCTTACGCCGTAGCTCAAAAGCTTCCGTTTAAACACGACTCAAGCAACGACGAGCTGATTTATCAGCGAAACATTATCCGGCACCAGCTTATTCCGCTGTTCGAAACAATTAACCCGGCTTTTAGGAAGAATGCGGCTAAGACGGCTTCAATTTTAAAGGATACGGCCGAAGTTTATCAGCAAAAGCTGAATGAGGTTCAAGCTGAAGTGAAGGCAGAGCAAAACGGGCAAATCAGTTT
>JBKEAN010000084.1:0-14999 GCA_047972415.1 Mangrovibacterium sp. | reverse complement strand
GCATTAATTCCGGAAGCAAATGCGGTTCCCGGTGCTTGCAAAGATAAAAAGCGAGTGCCGGATTTCAGCCTTGTAAACTATCCGATTATGGGGGGTAAACTGCCGGAAGCAGCTCGCGCTGCGAAACCGTTGCCCTTTCGCACGTTTTTCGGTGGGGCGACAACAAATAAAAAATCTTTCGTAGTCAATTGGCCCTCAGCTGGTCGGGCTTTAGCGGCATTCCTTTTTTAGTCCTTAACAGGTTCCAGCGGGGCTAACTCAATTTCGTCGCCAAGGGGTTCGAGTGGGGCAAGTTCCGGGTCGTCTATGGGTTTAAGTGGGGCTAATTCAATATCGGGGCCAAGCGACATGGTTAGGGTAATGGAAATTTTTTTTTCGGAGTAGTCGTCGTTGTAATAGCGTGTTGCGGTTGCCGAAATGCCGTATTCGCGCATTGGGTTTAGCAAAAAATCGTCGAAACCTTTTACATCGTTTAATAATAACTGTTCGTACCGGTTTTTACCATCCTCGCGAGGGCGTTCGGGGCTGTTTATTTCGTAAGGTATCCCCAATGACAAAACGCCTTGTTGCGGGAGGAGTTTTTCTTTAGCATCGTCCCAACGCAGGTTTTTGCCGGGCGCTTCGGGTTCGCCGGCGAGTTTCCAGTCCCTGCCGCCGGTAATCCAAAGCACATAAGGAGGTTGCAATGGCGCAAGCGTTGCGCCCTGTGTGTTTTGGGCTGGTTTGTAGGGTTTTATTTCAATATTTAAGCCTTCAAGCGTGTTTGTTCCGGCGGTAGAAGTGGAAGCTGTTACCACATATTGTTCTTTTTCCTTCAACCACCTGAAATCCTGCTCCATATACTGCGAAGACACCATCAACGGATATTCTTTACTTTTGGTAACCTTCATCGTATTTAAATCGCGCTCCAGCACATATTTGCTGCTGCCGTCGAACACGGGGCAGTGCATGTCGGCTTCGCAATTCGAGCGTTCACCGGGTTTTACGGTGTATGTTTTTACCCGGCCATTGCTGATACGCCCGTAAAAATTGCCCGAAATACTTGTCTTTTTCTGTTCGCAACGCCTCATTCCTTTTTTTATCGGAAGGTGATACGTTACTTCGTTGATTGTAATGAATATCCGGCCCGACAAAAACTCGACATTGGGACTTTTAAGCTGTTGTGCCTTTTGCGTTCCGGCAACATCTTTCAGCATTTTTTCCATCGGGCTTTGGGCAGCGGTGCTTGCTGAAACCAGACATAGCAGCAGGCCTAACGTTTTGCGGTTCATCGTAATTCTGCTTAGCTTTTAAACTGGTATTTTACAAATTTTGCCCCGTTCTTGGGGTCGAACATGGTGTTTGTAGAAGTTAACCGGTTCCAGTGAAAATCGTCGGTTGCAGTTCCGCTTGTTTCGGTAACAATATCCAGGTCACAAAGGTAGGTACCGCGAATTTCCACACTGTTGGTAGCCAAAAAAACGGAACCATCGGCGGCATAATTGGTAATCTGAATGGTGAGTTTGTAATTGGCAGCCGGGTCAATTTTCTGCACTTCGAATTTGCCGTAACGCCCTTCGCCTGTCCTATATACAAATATATCGCCGGCTTCCCAGTAAATGTTGTTGCCATCCGAAACGGTAATCGGATTACTGTGCATTGCTGTTTCTACGGCTTTAATATGTGCCAGGCTGATTTCGGCAAAGTTGGTCGGTGTTTTTTCTGTTTCAGGTTCGTTGTCGTCGTTTTTATCACAACTTATCAGGAATGCACCCGACAGGATTGCCAAGGTGCAAAAAAGAGTTTGAAGTCGCATAATTATATGATTTTTAAATTAGTATGAATTCGATTTATTCTTTATTTACCGGCAAATAGAATTTGAATGCACCGGACAATGCACCGGCATAATCTTCAATAGCCCTCAGGCAACCGAGGTTACTTTCGTCCGCTTTGGCCATTGTTGCATTTTGCATCTGGTGTTCTATTTCGGCAGTACGTTTTAAGTCGGGCAAAATGTTTTCTTTCAGAGCACTTTCGTAGGCCGTTAAATAGCTAAGTTGAAGCGGACTAAGTTTGGAACAGTATTCCGTTTTTGCCTGACGTATTAACCGGTTCTTTTGCCTGAGTTTGTCCATATCGGCTTTGGTAGAGCCTTCGCCATCGTTTACATCGCGGAACTGCAACTCAATTTCCTTTAGCTTGCGGTCTAAAATAATTTGTTGCTCGGTGGCGCTTGTTTCCAAATCCATCTTCATTTTATTCAGTCTATTTTTTTGGTATTGGAGGTTTTCGGCTAATTGCTGCTGTTCGGCTGCCAGTTTGGCCATCGAAGCGTTTTGCGCCTGGTAGGGTTTGGCATCCGCTGCCACCTGCTTCTCGCTTTGAGCTACTTTGCCGTAATTTTCCATTGCCCATTTCTGGCGGTCGGCTTTGCTCATGTTTTTTACCTGTTGCATCTCGGCCATCGAAAAACCGGTTTGGCTTTGCACCGATTTATCGGTCAGGCGATCTTTCTCGGCCGAGGACGTTTTTTTGTCTGCCACCTTGTTCAATTCATTTTCCGAAAGTCCGCTTTGGGCAACAGCTTGTCCTTTCACGTTTTCGGACAGTTGGGTGGTTCGGCTTTGCTGCTTTTCGGCACGGATGCGTTCCGACAGTTTTTCGCGCGTGGCATTTATTTGCGATTGAAAAGCAGCAATGGCCTCGTTTTGCCTCGAACTTTCGGTATTGCAATCAATTGTCGGCACTGCGGGCAGCAATCCCAAAAATGCTTCGGGGGTGCTTTGGGCGTTGCAAAACATAGCGAAAAGCAACAGAGCGAGCATTGGGGTTATTTTTATTTTTTTCATCTGATTTGTACTTTTAGTGAGTTATTTAATGGTTTTATACAATTTGAATCGACAATTTCTGGTTAAATGTGTTAACTTCGTACGCTATGGTGTACATCTAAATTCGTCCGTTTATGATAGTTATTAGCAGTGCCGAGTTACGTAGCAACTTAAAAAAATACCTCGATTTAGCTAAAACCGAGCATGTCATTATCCAGCGGGGCAAGACTGAAACATTCCATTTAACGGCAGAACGCGTATTGGAACCCGACCATGACTTTCAGCGAGCCATTAGTATGGAAGAGTTTTCGGCGGGTGCAAAAGCCCATATCCGCAAGCTTTATAGCCAGGGCAAAAAATGAAAATCATCTTTCTTCCCGAAGCGCTTGATTACTTTAACGAACTTTCTGCCATTCTGTACCAAAAAGATTACTTCGGTTTTGAAGACAGCGCATTAAGGTATGTGGATGAATTGCTTGACGACATACAAACCTCGTTGCATTTCCGTCCCAAATACATTGCGCCTTCCTATTTCGACCGCTATGGAAAAGAGATGTACTATTGTTCTTTCAGAAGAAACAAACAAACCACGTGGTACATTTTCTTTTCAATTTACCAAGCTGACAATGAACGGGTTTATTTGGTTAGGTACATTAGCAACAATCATGTAACCGGACAATTTCTGTAACCTTGCGGTTTGCCCGGCGTATTTCATTATTGTTTCACAAACTCTACCCTTCGGTTGAGGGCTTTGTTTACAGGCGTATCATTTTTTGCCACAGGCTGGTTTTCACCCGCCCCGTCGGTAAGCAGCCTTTCGCCGTTAACGCCAAAGGTTTTTACCAGCTCGGCCTTCACCGAGGCGGCGCGGCGCTTCGAGAGGTCGAGGTTGGCTGCATCCTGCCCGTCGGAGTCGGTATGGCCCACAATCTTCACTTTCACATCGGGCACTTCGTTTAAAATAGCGGCAATTTCTTTCAGCGTTCCGTACGATTCGGGTTTTACAAGGTCCTTATTTACATCGAAATAAATTCCATAGCTAACCAATTTCCCTTCGGTTATTAGTTTGTTGCGCATATCGGGCTGCCCGGTAGCAATCCGTATGTTCGTGATTAGAGCTGCGCCTTCTTCAAAACGGATTCGGTCTATTTTAACCGAAGCATCGGGAAAAGCTTTCTGAACATCGAAAAGTTTGTTCTCGTCCTGGTACAAACGCAGCCTACTTTTCTGAACCCAAACAGCAATGTGGTATTTCTGATTTTCTTTCTGATAGAGTTTTTCGTTGTCAACCACACCCTGCAAGTCGTATAAACTTCCCTGATAATCGTTGAGATAAGCCCGGTAATTGGGTCTGCCGAAATATTCTATATTAAACATAAATCCGCCCTTCCCGGGAATTGAGCCGGCATCGTAAGCGTTGGTGTTGATACTTTTTATCAGACGGAAAACATAGCCGCCCATCGACCCTTCGTCGCCTTTTATCGGAATCACATCAAATTCAATGGTGTAATTGTCAGGAAGTTTGAGCAAAGCATCTGTCCACAAAGCATTTTCCGAATCAACAAACTTCAGCCATTTACCTTCGTAAGCGCTGTTGGTAACCACTTCGCCACTGCCGTTTGTATTCCATTCGGCAGGAAAATCGCCTACTTCGGTATTTGAGAAATCACTGTAAAAAATTACTTTTTCGCCGGGTACAAAGTCGAATTTGGAATACGAAGCAAGCTGGCTGTCTTTTTCCTGCGGGCTTGTACTTTGTTCCTGCTCTTCCGGATTTTCGCCCTTTTTGTTTTGCTTTTTCGAATTGGGTTTCTCTGGGTTTTTCTTCGCAGCATCTTCCATTTTGTCCATTGTTTTGTTGGCCGCTTCGTCGGCTTTGCGTTCTACCCGGTTTTCAACCGCCCGTTTGGCAGCGCCTTCGGCCGATTTGCCTAATTTATCGAGCCAGCTTTGCGCATTGACAGAACAATGCAACATAAGAGTTAAACTGAAGAACACGATTAAATTTTTCATGTGTAAATAATTTGTTTTTTAATGGCCACATGGAACTCGCATTCGATTCTCATCTCAATTGTTGGATGTTTGCGTTCGTGCTCGTTTCATGGTCGTCCTGGTTTTTTAAAATTTGAATTTATACCACCAAAATTACGACCCTTGAAATAGCCGGAATACCCCCAAAAAGGGGTTTTTTCAATGCGGATTAAGAATTATATTTGTGATGTTGTGCCGATGAAAAACATTGCAAACGAATGCGTTCCGATAATTTCTGAATAAGGATAATTTGTTTTTATCAAGCAAGTGAATATAATGAAGACAATATCAGGTTGCCGGATTTTATGGGGTAAGAACAGGGGCTTGGCGGGTTTCGCCATCCACCTGTTGCACACCGTGTGGAGAACGGGGCGGAAACATGCTTTCATTGTTGTGTATCTGTTTTTGTCCGCTTGTGCGGCGATTGCCCAGAACCTCGATTCGCTCGAAAACCAATTAAAGCTCAGGACGTTGTCGCCAAAAGAAAAAATCAGGATTTGTGACGACCTGAGTTGGGGCTACAGTTCTGTCGATTACCACAAAGCAGTGCAGTATGCGCAAAAAGGCGCCGTGCTTGCCGAACAAGAAGGCGACAAAAAAATGGTAGCGACATTTTACCTGAACACAGGCATCGCTTACTATATGGCCAGCCTGCACGACTCGGCGCTCGTTCATCTGTCAAAAGCCTTGCAAACAGCCACTTCAATCGGCGACGAAAACCTACAATCGGCTATTTACGGGGCATACGGCAACCTGTACAATGTGCAGGGCGATTATAAAAAAGCCCTGGATTATTATATGAAAGCGCTCCCCTTAGCCGAAAAGGTGAATAAACCCCAGCGTGTGCGCAGCTTGCTGGGCAATACCGGTTCGGTGTTCAACTCGTTACGGAACTACGCCCAGGCTGAAAAATATTTTAGGAAATCGCTGAAACTAAGCCGGGAACTCGACGATACAAGCGGAATGGGACAGGCATACGACGGACTTGCCACGGTTCTCTCCTTTCAAAATAAAGCCGACAGCGCGATTGTTTTCGAAAGGCTTGCTGTTGAAGCATTCAGAAAGTCGGGCGAAAAACACTTTGAAGCAGCATCGCTTGCAGGTCTTGCTTCGATTTATTTTAAAGACAGTGAAAACCACCGGCTTGCCGAAAAATACGGACTGGAAGCTCTTTCCCTTTCCGAAGAAACAGAAATACCTTCCTATATCGCAAACGCGCTGAACATCCTTTCGAACGTTTGCCTGGCACAAAAGAGGTACGGCGACTGCCTTGCCTATGCCCAAAAAGCGATAGAAACTGACACAACCGAATTTAGCATTTATTCAAACCTGGTGGCCAATATGGCTTTATCGAATATTTACCTGGGGAACAAAGACAAAGCCCGAACGTATTTTGACAAGTACACCGCCATGATAAACGAAAGGGCGAACGAGAACTACCAGAAATCGGTTTCGGAAACGGAAATTAAGTACGAAACCGAAAAAAAGGAGCTACAAATAGCGGCACTCCTGAAACAAAAAGCGCTGTATGGAGCCATTACCATAACAACGCTTACAACTATCCTCTTGCTTCTGTTAATCGTGTATTTGCGTTACCGTTTCGTCCGGCAAAAGAAACTGATTGCCGAACAAAGAATTATCAACCTGGAGCAGGAGAAGAAACTGATTGCCACGCAAAGCATACTTGAAGGCGAAAATGCCGAACGCACCCGCCTTGCCCGCGACCTGCACGACGGCTTGGGCGGCATGTTGTCGTTGGTAAAATTGAAATTGCACAAGCTGAAAGGAAATGCAATCGTTCCCCAAACGGAAATACCCGTTCTTCAGAATGCGCTGGAAACGCTCGACCAGGCCATACGAGAATTGCGCCACGTGGCCCACAACCTGATGCCCGAATCGCTAACGCGCGAAGGGCTGCAAGCTGCACTGACCGATTTCTGCAACGATATTCCGCATGCAGAAATCCACTTTTTCGGGACGGAAGAAGCGTTGGGGGAAAGTTACAAAATTACATCGTTCCGGATTTTGCAGGAGCTGGTAAACAATGCGTTGAAACATTCGCAGGCAACACAGGTTATCGTACAGGTAATTATAGATGATAACCGGCTGAACCTTATCGTGTCGGATAATGGTAAAGGGTTTGACACTTCGAAAACAGATTTTTCAAAAACATCGGGCTTGAATAACCTGAAGTCGCGTGTTGACTTGCATGCTGGACGGATAACCATACAATCGGGGCCGGACAGAGGAACGGAGGTGGAAATAGAATTTCAACTCAATAATCAATCGCAAACAACATGATACAAGTGGCCATTACCGACGACCACCCCTTATTGGTCGAAGGCTTTAAACATCTAATTGATTCATCGGGCATTGCGCAAACCGTATGGACAGCGGCAACCGGCAATGAATGCCTGCGCAAGTTAAACGGGCAGCTGCCGGATGTTCTGCTGCTCGACATTAACCTGCCCGACAGCAATGGAATTGAGCTTTGCAAAAGCATCGTCAGCCGTTGGTCCGCCCTCCCGGTTATCGCCCTCACCAGTTTTGGCGAATATTCCATTGTAAAACGTATGCTGGATAACGGGGCAAAAGGCTATTTGCTTAAAAATTCGATGGCCGAAGAAATTATTGCAGGCATCGAATCCGTATCGAATGGTGAAACATTCCTTTGCCACGAAATTGATATGCTTGTCAACAAACGGACTGTGCAACACATTTTGCTCACGCAACGCGAGACCGATATTTTGCGACTCATCATCGACGGACTGACCAACGCCGAAATAGCCGACAAACTTTTTTTAGGCGTAGAAACCGTAAACAGTTACCGCAAAAACCTTCTTTTTAAGCTGAACGCCCGCAATACGGCCGTGCTGGTCCGAATGGCTATTGAGGGGAAGTTGGTGTGAGAACCGGAGTGCGGTTTGGTAACGCAATGAGTTGCAGTTATATTCCGGTGGTTCCATAACACCCTTCCCGCACAAAGAGCAATTAATTTGCCTTTGCTATTCCGTTCTATCGTGCTGCAGCAAGTCTAATTCACCGTAAAGCGGTAATTCCCTGAACCCACTTTCAGCACCACATAGCCATTCTCGCTTCCCAAAACCTCAATGTCCTTCAACTGACTTAGCTTTTTTCCACCTTCAGACACCGCTTGCTCCGTTGAGGCCGGAATAAAAAGTTCAGCGCTCGTATTTACCGGAACGCTCACGCTCAGCACCAGTTGTTGTCCCTGCCATTCCCAGGCCGAACTTATTTTTCCGTAGTAAGTTTCCAACTCGGCTTTCACATGCTGTAATTGTTTGCTTGGCGAAGGTTTAATAAAAAACGATCGGTAGCCTGGCACTTCCGGATTAGCCTGGATACCCGCAGCCACGGTGTACATCCAATCGCCAATAGCACCATAAGCATAGTGGTTAAACGAGTTCATGCTGGGAGTTTGGAAGCTGCCATTCGGTTTAATTCCGTCCCAGCGCTCCCAAATGGTGGTAGCGCCCATCGTTACCGGATAAAGCCATGAAGGATAAGATTTTTCGAGCAAGAGGCGGTAGGCCAGTTCGGTTTGCCCAAAGCGCGATAACACATGGCACAAATAAGGCGTTCCTAGAAAGCCGGTAGTCAGGTGATAATCGTAATCTTTAATATTTGCCACAAGGCGCAGCACCGCATCGGCGCGGAGGCTTTCGGGCAACATATCGAACCAAAGTGCCAGCACATAGGCGGTTTGGGTACCCGATACCATGCGCCCACCCGGAGTGACAAACTCATTTACAAACGAGTCTTTTATCTTGACCAGCAGCGAATCGTAGCGAGCCGCATCTTCGTCCATTTCCAACACCTTGGCGGTATTAATCAGCAATTGGGTTGAATGGGCGTAAAAACATTGAGCGATTAAATCCTTGTCGGTAGAAGCCGAACGGCCGGCGTTATCGTCATCGGGGCGGAAAAAGAGCCAGTCGCCGAAGGATTGCTTCGGCCGCCACAAATTATTTGCCGATTGCGCCCAGATAAAATCTACCCATGCTTTCATACTGGCATACTGGCTTTCCAACACGCGTTTATCTCCATAGGACTGGTACATCACCCAAGGAGCAATGGTTGCCACGTCGCCCCAGCCCGGACTACAATCGTCGCCCAGTACATTCGGGACCACGTACGGCACAGACCCGCTGGCTGCCTGATCGGCCGACACGTCTTTCAGCCATTTGCTGTAAAAGCTATGCACATTGAAGTTAAATGCAGCAGTTGATGCAAAGGCTTGAGCGTCGCCGGTCCAGCCCAGGCGCTCATCGCGTTGCGGACAATCGGTGGGGACATCCACAAAGTTGCCGCGTTGACCCCACTGAATGTTGTGTTGCAATTTGTTCACCATATCGTCCGAGCAGGTGAATGTTCCGGTTGGCCGCATGTCGCTGTAGAGGGCAATGGCTTTAAAATTCTCGGGGTTCAACTCGCCCGGATAGCCTTCAACCTGAATATACCGAAACCCTTGAAAGGTAAAATGCGGCTCAAACACTTCTTCTCTACCGCCTCCCAATATATAGGTATTGGTTTGCTTGGCCGAGCGTAGGTTATCGGTATAAAAGTTGCCCTCTTTGTCCAGAACCTCGGCATGTTGAATGCTAATTTTGTCGCCAGCCTTTCCGGTAACCTTTAGTTGCACCCACCCAACCAGGTTTTGTCCAAAATCGAGCACTTTTTCGCCTTTGGGAGTTGTTATCAGCTTGATAGGAGTAAAACTTTCGTGTTTACGAACCGGTTCGTTTTCGGTAGCTACCAAATTAACCACCGGAAAGTTGGCGGTTTTAATTGGCGCCCAGTCCACATCTACAAAACCTGGCTCCGACCAGCCTTTTTTCTCTAAACGGGCATCGTAGGTTTCGCCATCATAGATTTCGGACGACAATATAGGCCCTGTTGACGAGCGCCAGCTTCCGTCGGAAACAATTGTTTCAGCTGTACCATCGGTGTAAATCACTTGCATCTGGAATAACAGCGACAAATCTGTCCCGTAGTTATTCTTTTTCCAACCAAAACCTATGCGGCCGCGGTACCACCCATTGCCAAGGGTAACGCCAATGGCATTTTTGCCATCGCGCAGTAAGTTGGTTACATCGTAAGTTTGGTACTGGAGCCGTTTGTTATAGCTGGTCCAACCGGGGGCCAGGTACTGGTTGCCCACTTTCTTTCCGTTTATCTCGGCTTCGTAAATACCGTGAGCTGTAACAAATGCTACGGCCAGTTGCACCGGTTTGGCAAGGGCAAATTCGCGGCGAAACACCGGGGGTATACGTTCATCGGTCTCGGCAATTCCGGATTGAACCCATTTGGCCTGCCAATTTTCGGGGCCCATAATTCCCTGCACCCAATAATTCACTTCGCTCCATTTCGATACCTTGTCGCTTTGGTCCCACACCCGTACCTGCCAGTAATATTTGTGTCCCGGCTTTAGGGTGTTACCTGTAAATTGCACGTAAACGGATTGGTCTGAGGGGATTTTCCCGGTGCTGAAGATTAAATCGAGCCCCTTTTGAAGCGATTCGGCGTTTTCGCTCACCCGAACATCAAAAGCAGTTTGTACTGCGCCCCGTCGAGCTGATGTTAAGACCCAGGTTAGCCGGGGGTACATTTCGCTTATCCCAACCGGGTTAACCTTGTTTTCAACATAAAGACGGCTAACTTCAATCTGCCCTTTGGTAGTGAAAACCAGGCTGAATACAGTTGCCAAAAGAAACAGTAATTTCTTCATCTCGGATTGTATAAGTTACGTTGTTAGTTCTGTTTGAGCCTGAATGCCCGCCGGTTTTATTATTTCCGAATTGGGTTGAAATAAAACAGGCAACGCTTTACTGGTACAATATTACCCAAAGTTACAAATGAATTTGGCTTTTAAAAACCCGGCCTCCATTTCGTTGAAAATGAATTTACCGTTCGCTACTTTTTACGCCTGTTGGTAACGCATCAAACTAACTTCGGGAAAATTGATGTCCTGCCCACTGCCAAACGAAGCGGCAAAGAGGCGTGCAAAGTACGGGGCCAACATGCAGCCTTTGGAGCCCAGCCCATTGAATATTCCCAGCTGCGGATACTGCGGATGTAGGCCCAAAACGGGTCTTCGGTCGTGTGTGGTTGGCCTGATGCCGGCCTGGTGTTGCAAAATACGGTAGTTGCCGGTGTAGGTTTGCTCCAGCCTGGCGCAAAGTTCGTGTTTAGCCTGTTCGGTAGGCTTTTCGTTCAGATTATCCCAGTCGTAGGTGGCTCCCATACGAAATTGTTGTCCGCCAAGTGGCATTAAAAAGAACGTTTTGTTTAAAATGAAGTCGGCTTGGTAAGCGGTGGTTTCCAGCCGGAATACTTCGCCCTTGGTATGTTTAAACTGAATGGCCTGAAAGAAGGGGTTTTGCGAAGCCCGGTGCCCTTCGCAAAAAATAAGGTACCTGGCTTGCAAGCTTTCGTAGCATACGCCATTGGTTAGCAAGCTTAGTTTGCTGTATTCGAAGCAGCTTTCGATCAATGCTCCGCGCTGCAACAGGTATTTACGGAAGCCCGTTATCAGCGCTTCCAAATCCACGCGGCCTGCCTTCTCTACCCAACCGCTCCCCTGCTCCATTTTTAGTTCGGGGTAGGCCGACCAGTCGGTCTCGGCTTGCAAATAATGCGAAAGCAAACCCTCGTTCACCCTTTTTTGCCAAAAACCGGCTTCGCCCAAACCAAAAACTTTGCGGATTTTTGCCGGAAAGTAAACCCGGCAGCCAAGCAGCTTTTCAATGCGGGCGTACGTGTCTTCCAGTTGCGGGTACAGGTCGTCTATCAGCCAGCTTTTGGTGAGCCGGCGAAACACCACCGGGTTTATTAAGCCCGCCGCCACCAGCGAGGCCTTCTGGTACTGAGGCGAATCGATAAGTTGTACCGAAAAACCGGCCTCCATAAGCTCGAACGCGAGCAATGTTCCGGCTAAACCCTGTCCTACAATCAAAAAATCGGTTTGCATACTGCCAAATACAGCGTTGCGGGTAATTTGTTCAACCTGTTTGTGCTTTTCCGGGCAGGTCGTTGGCAAAATAACCGTGCAATACTCCCTGTTAATGAACGGATTTTTGGCGATAACCAAAAGGACCGGGTTTTTCGTACCATCTCCCGAATTACGGTCAGCTTAAATTGAATAAAAACCAACACCAATCCAATCTGGCCCCAAAAAAGGTAACTTATCCATCCTCTGCTGCTAGTTTTAAGGGTTTCAAACCAAACCTGCAGGATTATTTTCTGATACCGCAGGCTTTGCCTATTCCCAAAAACGAAACGAAAAGCCATAACATAACATTAAGCGGGGTCGATTAGCACCGTTTTAATTCGAATCACGATAAGGTTGCAAGTTATTCCGGCTTATTCAGGTCTTGGTAAGCCTATTTTGTATGCTGGTAGGCTTATTAATGCACTTGGTAGGTTCTTCAACAATTCTGGTAAGCATATTTTCCTCTCTGGTAAGCACATTTTCTTCTCTGGTAAGCACATTTTCCTCTCTGGTAAGCACATTTTCCTCTCTGGTAAGCACATTTTCCTCTTCGGTAAGGTCATTTTCCTGTCTGGTAAGCTCATTTACTTTTAAAATGAGCTTACCAGAGGCTAAACCGGGGCTACCAGATACACCAAGGTACCTACCGAACGTGTTTGGTTTGCTGCCAGACTAAAAACAAACAGTACCGCCATCGTTCCGTTGCCGAAAAACGATGCGGTACTGCGTAATAAGATGGGCAGCCGCCCTACCGGATGCCGGGCTATTTAAAATAGGCTTCGGTATAAACCGGCAAGTGGTCGGATGGATAGTGCTGGTTGTACGAATCGGTAAGCACGCCGTACTTGCGCACGTCCAGCTTCCGGTTAACGAAGATATAATCAATCCGTTGATTGAGCGGACTGTTATAGTCGAAGTTATTGAAGGTACCTTCGGGGCCATAGGGCGGTTCTTCGCTGGTATCTTTGCAGTCGTTCATGCGGCGAACCAGTACATCGATGGGCGCGTCCTTCGGTTCGGCATTTAAATCGCCGGTAAGGATAACCGGAAGCTTGTCTTCGTTCAGTTCGTGCATTTTTTTCAGAATTAGTTTGGCCGATTCTTCGCGGGCATTCACCCCAACATGGTCGAAATGGGTATTGAATACCCAAAAGTTTTTGCGTGTTTCGTATTCTTCGAGCAGCACGTAGGTGCAAATGCGCGGCAAGGCGGCATCCCAGCCGGTGCTTGGCCCATCGGGCGTATCCGACAGCCAGAACCAGCCCTGCTGTTTAAGCTGGAAGCGTTTCGAATTATAAAATATGGGCGAATATTCGCCGCTGTTCATACCATCGTCGCGGCCAACGCCCACCCAATCGTAGCCAGGCAGTTGTTCGGCAATATCGTTTATCTGGCCGAGCAGGGCTTCCTGCAATCCAAACACATCGGGCGCGTGAAAGCGGATTAACCCGGTAACATGGTTGCGGCGCAGCGGCCAGGCATTTTCGCCATCGGCCGGGTTATTAAACCGGATATTCCAGCTCATCAGCTTCAAATCAACGGCAGTGGCCGAGAAGCTCCACACAACAAGAAAAATAAAAAGTAATCCTTTAGTTTTCATCATTACTATTGGTTTCGGTTTCGCAAAAGTTATACTCCGGATAACGCCCGTCCTGCGGGCCCTCGTCAATGGTATGTACCTGGGCTTTCTTCCCGTTCAACGCAAAATCGTAACAAAACCGGATAATTTCGTCGAAAAAATCGCGCATCGGGGTGCTGGCAATGGCATGGTCGCCACCGCAAATGGTATGCAACCAGTACGATTTACCCAATTTACGGAGCCGTTCGGCAATGGTATACGAACCATGCAGGATGAGGTAACCCGGATTGCCGGGCGAACAATAACGGTGCGGGGCGGTTGCATAAGGCACCAGCTGATCACTGGTTCCGTGGAAAAACAAAGCCGGAACCGCCGAATCGTCGTAAATAGCCGTTGTATCGGGAATAGCCCCGGCCATAGAAATAACCCCGGCGTACGACACTGGACCCGAGTTAAGCCCGTAACAATACGGAGGCTGAAGAGCCGTATTCAAAACCGTTTCGGCACCGGCGCTGCTCCCTGCCAAAATAATCCGGTGGGGATCGATGCCCAGTTGTTCGTGCCGCTCAATCAGGAAATACGTAGCATCCTGCACGTCCTCAACAGCTGCCCGAAAGGTTTTTAACTTCTCGGCGGCCGGGCAATCGCAACCAAATCCGGTAACCGAATCCTTGCGGGTGAGCCGGTAACTCACTGAAACCGCAACATAACCATAGCCAGCCACATTGCGGCATAACTTGCTGATAAAGGCTTCGTCGCGTACACCGCCTGCAAACCCGCCGCCATGTACATACATCAGTACCGGGCGTTTTTGATCCGGATCGAAAGCCGGCTGATACAAATCCAGTTGAAGTTCATGCTGATTTTTATCGGCGTAGGTGTAGGTATCTACAATAACCGAGTCGGCAAAAGGTTCCAGGTAACGTTTCTGAGCGTAAAGCTGGCTTGTAAAAATAAAAATCAGAGAAAGGGTGAAAAACAAATTCTTCATGGTCAAGTTTACATGTTTGTTTCAGGTAAAAATAGATTCTTCGCTAAATTAGAAAAAATACTTGTTCAGGCCGTGATAACCGAAACCATCCGGGATAATGAGAACTGAAAAATTAGATTTCAGATTTCAGACTTGAAACTTACAGCTTGTAGCTTGATACTTGTAGCTTGTAGCTTGTAGCTTGTAGCTTACAGCTTATAGCTTGTCGTTTGATACTTGTAGCTTGATACTTGTAGCTTGTAGCTTGCAGCTTATAGCTTGTCGTTTGATACTTGTAGCTTGCAGCTTATAGCTTATAACTTATGGTTTGAAGCTTTTGAATCCAGGCTTTCGCTGGCCTTTTTCAGTGCCAAATCGAAGGTTGACAATACATTTTCCGATGGGATTAGGTCGAATACTTTTCCTTTTTCCAAATCTTTCAACACATTAGGCTGAACACCTGAGAGCAACACTCTCGTACCACTTTGTTGCAAGCCCTTCACGGCATCTTTCAGGTTATGCAAACCGGTTGAATCGATAAAAGGCACGTGGCGCATCCGGATAATCAACACATCCGATTTCATTCCGATTTGTTTCAGG
>JBKEAN010000083.1:0-7239 GCA_047972415.1 Mangrovibacterium sp. | reverse complement strand
GAACTCCCAATCGTTTGAATAACCCGGTAAGACCCACTGCTTTTATCAATGACCTGCACACTGATAACGCCACTTTTGTTCCTCTTTTTCCTGACATACATGGACTAAAAGTACCCAAATTCATCATTGGGACACCCAAAACGACTCATGCCAATCCATTAAGTATTGGTTATAAGAAACTTAACTATTAATCATATTAAAAACGCGGAAGTCAGGAAAAAAACCGCCCTTGCGTACAAAGGCGGTTCGGGATATGCGGAGCAGCTGCCGATCTGTGTAAACAGTACGACGTGGCTGCGAAAAACCGCATCAACAAGAGTTGAGCGGTTGTATCGTTTAGCGGATTTCAGATCCGTTTTTTACCTTCGATTCGGGCGTTACAAATTTCAACGAGCCATCGGCATCCTCGGCCATTAAAATCATTCCCTGAGACATAATTCCGCGTAGTTCGCGAGGCTCCAGATTAACCAGTACCGAAACTTGCTTACCAATAATTTCCTCGGGTTTGAAGTACTCGGCAATGCCCGAAACGATCGTGCGTTTATCGATGCCCGTGTCAATTTTCAGCTTCAATAATTTCTTTGTTTTTGGCACGGCTTCGGCTTCCAGAATGGTTCCGGTACGAATGTCCATCTTCATAAAATCGTCGTACGAGCAGTTTTCTTTGGCAGGTTTGGCTGTTGCTCCCGCTGCCTCGTTTGCCTTTTTTGTGTTTTTCAGTTTTTGAATTTGAGCTTCAATGGTTTCGTCTTCAATTTTTTCAAACAACAATTCCGGCTCGTTGGTTTGGTGCCCGGCTGGCAACAAATCGGTGCGGCCCAATTCGGTCCAGTCTAGCTTGCCCAGGTTCAGGAAGCTGCGTAGTTTGTTCATGCTGAATGGCAGGAAGGGCTCCAGCATAATCGTAAGGTTAGCAGTAATCTGCAAACAAACATTCATCACGGTTTTTACGCGCTCCGGGTCGGTTTTTACCACTTTCCAGGGTTCTTCGTCGGCCAGGTACTTGTTGCCCAAACGAGCCAAATCCATCGCGTATTTCAAGGCTTCGCGGAAGCGGTAGCTATCGAGGCTTTTTTCAACTTCGGTTTTTAATTTGCCTATTTCGGCCAGTGCAGCTTTGTCAACTTCGTTTAATTCGGCCAGAGCCGGAACTACGCCATTGTAATATTTTTGGGTCAGCACCAGCGCACGGTTTACAAAATTACCCAATACGGCTACCAGCTCGTTGTTGTTGCGGGCCTGAAAATCTTTCCAGGTAAAGTCGTTGTCTTTGGTTTCGGGTGCATTGGCGGTGAGGGTGTATTTCAGCACATCTTCTTTTCCGGAGAATTCATCCAAATACTCGTGCAGCCACACGGCCCAGTTGCGCGAGGTCGAAATTTTATCGCCTTCGAGGTTGAGGAACTCATTGGCAGGCACGTTTTCCGGAAGAATATAGCTTCCTTCTGCCTTCAGCATAGCCGGGAAAATAATGCAGTGAAACACAATATTATCTTTCCCGATAAAGTGTACCATTTTGGTTTCCTTATCTTTCCAGTACTTTTCCCAATCGGGGGTCAGTTCTTTGGTGGCCGAAATGTAGCCAATCGGCGCATCGAACCACACGTACAGCACTTTTCCTTCGGCACCTTCAACCGGAACAGGCACGCCCCAGTCGAGGTCGCGGGTTACGGCACGGGGCTGCAAACCACTATCGATCCAGCTTTTACACTGTCCGTACACGTTTGGTTTCCATTCTTTATGGCCCTCCAAAATCCATTCTTTCAACCAATCTTCGTACTGGTCGAGCGGCAGGTACCAATGTTTGGTTTCTTTTAAAACCGGCGTGTTTCCGCTTATCATCGATTTTGGGTTGATAAGTTCGGTGGGGCTTAGCGAGGTACCGCAGCTTTCGCACTGGTCGCCGTACGCTTTATCGAAGCCACATTTGGGGCAGGTTCCCACAATGTAGCGGTCGGCCAGGAATTGTTTGTTTTCCTCGTCGTAGTATTGTTCCGACGTTTGTTCAATAAACTTGCCGTCGGTGTATAGTTTTTTGAAGAATTCGGAAGCCGTTTGGTGGTGAATAGGGGCGCTGGTGCGCGAGTACACATCAAACGAAATACCGAAGCTTGCAAACGATTCTTTTATAATGGTGTGGTATTTATCCACGACATTTTGCGGTGTAATTCCTTCGTTTTTAGCTTTCAGGGTAATTGGAACGCCATGTTCGTCGGAGCCGCCGATAAATAAAACGTCTTCGTTTTTCAGGCGCAGGTACCGGGCATAAATATCGGCCGGAACGTATACACCGGCAAGGTGACCGATGTGGACCGGCCCGTTGGCATAGGGCAGGGCAGAGGTAATCAGTGTCCGTTTAAATTGGCTCATATCTTCTTATTTATCAGTCGTTTTTATAAATCTGGTTTTTCGGGTTACAAAGATAGTTTTTTTAGGGAAAGGCACGAACGGCGCATTTTCGTTATCTTTTTATATTTTCCATTGTCGCGAGTTGATTTTATCTTAATTCAAGCTTATCTTGACACAAATTTTACACGACGGATTAATCCTTAAAAATTTACGCGTATGAGCTTTATTAAAGAATTCAAAACCTTTGCCATGAAAGGCAATGTGATTGACATGGCTGTCGGTATTGTTATTGGCGGTGCATTTGGCAAAATTGTTTCGTCATTTGTAAGTGATATTCTGATGCCGCCATTGGGTATGTTGCTCGGTGGTGCCGATTTTAAATCGTTTAAATGGGTTTTAAAAGATGACGTGATGAATGCTGCTGGCGAAGTGGTTGAGAAAGGCGCAACAATTAGTTACGGCTTGTTTATTCAAACGGCAGTTGACTTTGTTATCATCGCCTTTGCTATTTTTTTAATTATTAAGGCAATGAATGGTATGAAGAAAAAAGAAGAAGCTGCCCCGGTTGCCCCTCCGGCCCCAACCCAGGAAGAACTGCTGTTGACCGAAATCCGCGATATTTTGAAACAGAAATAAAAACGCCTTACCGTTCTATACAGAAGCTGCCAGGTTTTCGGGCAGCTTTTGTTATTTTTGGCAAGGCCTAAAACATGGCTGGGCCAGCAACAAGGTTTGCCGTAAAACCTGTTCCGGCAACTGGGTAAACGGCCCAATTTTTTTATTGCTTAACTTAAATTTTTGAGCTAGCATTATTCAACCTAAATTTTATACTTATCCGGACAATGAACAGCTTTAAAAACACACTTATCCAACTAGCCCACTACGGAATGGGGGAGGGCGACGAACAATTGGGCTTGCTGTTACTAAGCAACTACCTGCATTTGCTGAACGAAGAAGCCGAGCTTCCGCAAGTTATTGTATTTTATAATGCCGGCGTGAAACTGATTTGTACCGGCTCGCCGGTATTAAACAACCTGGATGCCCTGCAAAAAAAGGGGGTACGGCTGCTGGCCTGCAAAACATGCCTCAACCACTTTAACCTTATAAACGAACGGAAAACCGGTATTGAAGGCACCATGATGGATATTATTGAACTGCAAAAAGTAGCCAAAAAAGTAATTAACCTGTAATTTCTTTTTATTGCTTACCAATGGGGTTTTTCCCATGTTATTTGTGAAATTTTGCCTTTTTCAGTTCTTCTTTAATCAACTTTCCAGGGGTAAAAATTACCTTTAAGTTTTTTATTTTCGAAGTGTGAAAGTGGGCTTCCGTCTCAACACCATCGCTGCTAAAGCTTATCCGGAGTGTACCCAGTTCGCCCAAACTTACCGAGTTACCTTCGAGCAAATCCTTAGGTATGCGTTCAACCAGGTTTGTAATCACGTTGGCAATATCGCCCCGGCTTAACGACGATATGGCTGCAATATCGTTGCTTAACGAATTAACCGTTTTGCTACCGGTTTTTACCGGGCGGGCGTATAATTTTTTCGGCGCATTTATATCCGACGGGTTTCCACGCTCTACTAATTTGTATTTCAGCATAATTCAATTTTATTTTGGGTTAACACTAAAAATAACAGTACGGAAGTTACGGCAGTGGCGATAAAAAAACCAAATCGGGGCTTATGTTTTTCGGCAGGCTCCCAAAGGGGTATATCGCATTCGCGAATGCGATAAATTTTATTCGCGAATAAAATATTTAATAACCACGATAAAATAATTAGGCGGTTTTGCGGATTATTCTTTTTCATAAGCCTGCAATTATTCGGTTAGTCCGGGTAAAGCTAATTTATACTTCGGTTAAATAATAGTTTTTTATAAAAACAGCTGTTTTCGTTTATCGGTACATTGTAAAAGTATAGCTGGGCTCCGGCAACTTACCGTTTGTTACCATCAATTTATAACATCGATAAACGCATAAGGGTGTTCTGATAACAAATTTTCATACTTTTGCCCTGTTTTCGGTGGCTCCGCTTTTTAGGTTTAAAACCCTAAAGCCTGCCTTAATAAGGGAATCCCGTTAAAACCGGGAGCAGTCCCCGCTGCTGTAAACCTCGTATATTTTTGCCGAACTCCGGCCACTGTACGGCTTTTCGCGTACGGGAAGGCACCGGCAAAAGAGGTGAGCCAGAAGACCTGCCGCAAACAAACCGTATTAACCGGATCTTCGGGGAACAAGATCGGTGGAATACCCATTCCATCACGATTCGTTTCGCCGGGTCGTAACGACTTAACGTATGAATGTATTTGTTTCGTGGAGTGGCGGCAAAGATTGTATGCTGGCCCTGTACCGAACGCTAAACGCCGGAAACCACCATGTATTAGGATTGCTGAATATGTGCGACCGCGATACTCGGTTGTCGCGTTCGCACGGATTAAAAGCGGAGCTGTTGCAACGGCAAGCCACGGCTATGGGTATTCGGTTAATACAGCACGAAACCGGAGGCAATGCCTATGAGAACGATTTTAAGGCAGCCATTGAGGGCTTGAAACGCGAAGGCTTGGAAGCCGGTGTTTTTGGCGATATTTACCTGATAGAGCACCGCACCTGGATTGAACGGGTATGCGCCGAAACAGGTATCGAAGCCTTGTTCCCGCTTTGGGGCAACCCTACCCAAATGCTGGCCCGCGAACTGGTAAACGAAGGTTTTAAACCGCTGTTGGTAGCCGTTCGCACCGAAGCTTTGCCAGCGTCGTACCTTGGGCGCATATTCGATTCGCGGATGATCCGCGAGTTTGAGCTTATGCCAGGCATGGACATCTGTGCCGAAAATGGCGAGTTCCACAGCTTCGTTATCGACGGGCCCATCTTCCGGCATCCGGTCGCCATTGAACGCGGCGAGCCCTATTCACTACATAACCACTGGTATTTACCTTTAAACTAATGAGAAAACTTCAATCAATCCTGGCGTTTTTCGTGCTTGTGCTGGCATTTCAGGCACAAGCAGCAGCACCCAAACGCATTATTTCACTGGCACCCTCGCTTACCAAAAGTTTGTACATGCTAGGTGCCGAAGAGTTGCTGGTAGGTTGTACCAGTTTTTGCACGCTCAATAGCCCGGACGATGCTGAAGTAGTAGCATCAGCCGTACAAGTAAACCTCGAAAAGGCCATGCTGTTAAAACCCGATTTGGTACTAAGCAGCTCGCTTACCAACCCCGAAACCAAGCGTAGTTTCGAAAATATGGGGGTTGAAGTGATGTACTTCCCTTATCCGAAATCGTACCACGAAATGTGTACGTACCTACTTCGTTTGGGTGAAAAGATTGGGAAGAAACAGCTTGCCGAACAACTGGTAAAGCAATCGCAACAACGGTTAAAAAACGTAATGGCCACGGTGCCGAAATTGGGCAAAAAGCCGCGAGTGTTTATGCAAATCGGTGCTAACCCGCTGTTTACGGTTGTGCCAAATACCTTTATGCAAGATTTTATCAATTTTGCCGCTTGTGAGAATATTGCAGCCGATTTAAGCATTGGCAGCATGACCCGCGAGGGCGTATTGGTGCGCAACCCGGATGTCATTTTTGTTATCCTGATGGGTTCGCTCAGCGCCGACGAAAAAGGCAAATGGGAGAACTACAAGAGCCTTAATGCCGTGAAAAGCAAAAAGGTCTTTGTACTCGACTCCGAAAAAACCTGTAGCCCGACACCACTCGATTTTGCCGATGCCCTGGAACAAATGATTGGGATGATTTACGCAAAGTAGTTGCTGTCACAATCGAAGCTGTCGGTTGGGCTTGTTGTTCTTTGTGAAAACCTTTGTGTACTTCGTGGTAAAAGAGAAAAGCGTGTGTGCAATAAGAACTTAAGAAAGCAGCAGTAGAAGTCGCAGTTGTTAGGTTCACAATCTATTCACTCTTTGGAAATCAGTATTCTATACAGTCAAAAAAAAATGAAAAAAGGACTAGTCCACCTATATACCGGAACCGGAAAAGGAAAAACCACTGCGGCCGTTGGCTTGGCCACACGGGCGCTCGGGAGTGGCTTTACAGTGAGCTACTGCCACTTTATGAAACGCCCTGATTTGTACGGTTATCACGAAATCGACAGTTTAAAAAAGCTCGGTGCTACCGTCAAGGGATTTACAGGAGGTCACCCTTCGTTTAAAAAGGATATGACAGCCGACATCTTGCGCAGCCAGTTGGACGAAGCCATGGTCTTCTTATCTGGCTACATGAAGACTACCCAACCGGATTTACTCATTTTGGACGAAATAATTATTGCCGTTCGTGACGGTTTTTTGGAAGAAGAGGTACTTTTGGACTTCATTCAGCAAAAACCGGAAGGAACCGAATTGGTGCTGACTGGTAGGGGAGCTACGCCACGCCTGATTGAATGCGCTGATTATGTGAGCGAAATAAACATGGTAAAACATCCCTACCAAAATGGGATTGCGAGCCGTAAAGGGATTGAGTTCTAGTTGAAAGTACAGCTGTGCTTTGTACAATGGGCATAAGCGTTATAAACTCGACATTGATGGCTTTGTACCTAAGCACTAAAAGTGAAAACGTTGAAAAATAATCCAAGATACCTGAAATGGGCGCTGGCAGTAGGCTTACTGTCGGCTTTGCTCCTGTTTTCGATGGCGGTTTCGCTCAGCTCGGGCGAAATGAAAATAGGACTGGCGGATGCCATAAAACTACTTTTCGCAGGAGGCGAACCCAATAGCATCGAAGCCATGTTGATAAAACAAGTGCGTTTGCCGCGGGTTATTCTCGGCTTGGCGGTTGGTGGCTCGCTGAGTTTGGCCGGCGTGATTTTACAAGGCATCTACCGAAACCCACTGGTTGAGCCATTTACACTTGGTATTTCGGGCGGTGCATCACTGGG
>JBKEAN010000082.1:0-12196 GCA_047972415.1 Mangrovibacterium sp. | reverse complement strand
TTCAGGTTCAGTTCAGCTTGTTCATAGCTAATGAATGACGACGCTACCCGGGCATGTACTTTTTCGCCCTTTTTTGTTTTAAACTGAAGCGCAGCACCAACATGATCGTCCTGCTTTTCGGTAATGCCGTTCAGAACTTTGTCGCCGCTCCAAACCTGTCCCTTCACAAAAGGCTTATCGAAAACCACCACAAAGTAGTTCTTGAAGTTGTCAGGTACACCACCACTATTCCGGGTTGTGTAACCGATAATTTTGTTTTCTGAAGGAATAATCTTCACGTAGGAACCGCGGTCGAAAGCATCAAGCACCACAAACGACTGCTCGTTTTCGGGAAAGGTAAAGCGGAACATGGCGGCACGCTCGGTTGGTGTAATTTCAGTCACTACATCATAATCGGCCAAATACACGCTATAATAATACGGGCGCGCCGTTTCGGCTTTGTGCGAAAACCAGCTGGCCCGCTCTTCACCCTTCAATTTTAACTCGCCTGTTTCGGGGAAAAGCGAAAACTGACCGTAGTCGTTAATCCACGGACTAGGCTGATGGGTTTGTTTGAAACCCTGTATTTTATCGGCATCGTAGCCATAGGTCCAGCCATCGCCCATTTTATTGGTTTGCGGGGTCCAGAAATTCATCCCCCAAGGCATGGCAATTGCCGGGTAAGTATTTCCGTTCGAGAGTTTAAATTCTGAATCGGTTCCCATCAGAATGTTGACCTGATCGACCGGAGAAAAATCCTGTGCCCGCAAACTTATTGAACCGAAAGCAAGCAACAGTAAAAGCGAAAAAGCAAAACGTTTACTCATGGCAAAAAAATGAATTATAAATATGATTTAGGTTGAAAAAATATGCTAATCGTTCATTTGCGTGCATCGTTTTAAACACAAGTATAGCACATTAAAGCGGAACAAGGAAGCACAAATTTAAACATCTCTTTATAAAACAACCCAAACACCAAATTCACTCATTGGGATATTGATAAAATATCGTTTTTACCATCAAATCACCTATACTAAAAGTAGTTAACGCAAATTTAAGGACTAGTAAATTGACCTTTTTTATGAAGGCTATAAACAAAAAAAGCCGCGAAATTCGCGACTTTTTGTGCCCAGGACGGGACTCGAACCTGCACGCCGAAACCGGCACCAGCCCCTCAAGCTGGCGTGTCTACCAATTTCACCACCTGGGCATTCTTGTTTTGAACGAAACCCCGGAAATGCCTTTAATTGCCGTTCCGGAAATGTGAGTGCAAAACTAAAAAAGATTATCAAAATCTTTGCTATCCACTCAAAAAAATATCAGCAAAATCAATTGCATACTTAATTGTACAATCCTTATATTTGAGAGCAAAGCAACCCAACACACAACAAATTGAATACCAGCAATACGGACATCAACGTTATTGTCGAATTTAAACAAGGTAATCCCAAGGCTTTTGAGGATCTATTTTACCGACACCATCAAAAGCTTTATGCATTTTTGTTGAACCTGACGCATTCCAAATTCGACAGCGAAGAAATTCTGCAGCAGGTTTTTGTGCGGATTTGGGAGAAGCGCGATCTGTTTAATGAGCAATACCCCTTTGAAACTTTTCTGTTTAAGGTGGCGAAAAACACTTTTTTGAATTACACCCGAAAAAAAATCAACCAACGGATTGTTGACCAGAATATCGAGCTTTACACCGAACTGACAGCGGAAAACGCTGACAGCTACTTCATGTTACGGGAAACCAATGAGTTGATTGAATCAATTATTTCGTCCATGCCGCCAAAAAGGCAACAAATCTTCCGCATGCAGAAGATAGAGGGATTGAGTAGGAAAGAGATCAGCGAGAAACTTCAGCTATCCGTGGTCACCATCGACACGCACCTGGCCAAAGCGAACAAGGATGTGCTTACTGCGCTGAAACGTTATGGCATTTTGGCTGTCGCTCTTACTCTATTCCCCTGACTAGCTCAGCCTTTTTGCAACTGAGCAAATTCGGTTAAACACAACATGCCAGGTACCGCAGTTCACAGTCAAAACCCGGTCATTTGGAACAAAACCACTTCTTTCAAAAAAAATATCAACACCGGCTCATGGTTTTTTTAATTTGAAGTGTATTCATTCCAAACGTAAACGCTGATGCCTGACAAAGCCAAACTATCCGAGCTCGTACAACGCCTGTTCACCAGGCAAAGCTTGCACGACGAGGAGCTAAAAGAGCTGTACCGGTCGTTCAACCGCGAGGAAGAACTCGCTGCAACAGACGAGCTACTGGAAGACAGCTGGCAAAGCTCGGCGTCAACTACAGACCGAATTCCGAATGTTCAGAACATCCTTAAGGAGATTAATGAGCGAAGCCCGACCGGAAAAGCAGCGATAGACAAGCGCCGGGTTCAATTCTATCAAAAAGCATTTACCGTCGCCGCCTGCACCTTGATTCTTGTCATGCTGGCCATCCCGCTGTTCTTTCAACTGAAAACGACAGCTAGTGGTTCCAATCTATTAACAGAGGAAACAGCGCCAATGGGCAAAATAAGAAAGTTTGAACTGCCCGATGGAACAAAAATCTGGCTTAGCCCCGGTTCCTCGGTTATTTATCCGCTTAACCTGGACAGACGTAAAACCCGGACAATCCGCTTATCGGGACAAGCCCTTTTTGAAGTAGCCAAAAATGAACAAAAGCCCTTCATTCTCGAGATGGGCGATATTGGGCTAAAAGTACTGGGTACCAGCTTTAACGTAACAAGCTATAAAGAGGATCCAACAATCGATATTGCACTGAAAGAAGGAAAAATTGTTCTATTTGAAGGCAACTTCGAAAATGCACGCCAGTTTACCGAGCTTTCACCCGGACAGGCGGCCCGGTACACCAAAGGGCAAAGCGGATTCAGCATCCAAGCAAGCGATTTGGATCGCATCAGCTCGTGGTTGAACGGGGACTTGGTTTTTCGGGATGAGCGCATGGCGAATGTTTTCCGCCAATTGGAGCGTTGGTACAATGTCCGGATCCTGGTTGACGACCCGGCAATCAACGACTACCTGTTTACGGCGACCATTCAAACTGAAGATTTGGACAAAATACTGGAGTTGATTGAGTTTACCTCAAAACTCGATTGCAGTTACATCGAAAACAACGGATTTCAATCCTATAAACCCACCATTTTAATCAAAAACAGCATGAAGTGAAACAAGCCCGTGAATTGTAAACGTGAGTTATAATCCGCAAAAGAAAAAGGAGATGCGACCAACACCTCCTTTCCGTTTGAGCCAAGATGTTTAGCGCATTATGGCCCGGATTAATTTGAAAAAAAATTCAAACCATTCCAAAATTATGAAAAAAAACTATTTAACGATGGTTTCCGGGCTCGACAGGCTCTGGAGATCGAAACTATTGAAAACTATGAGGATAACAATTGCCCTCTGTTTGTTCGTGGTGTCCCAGGCTTGGGCAGTCACCAGCTATTCGCAAAATATGCGCCTCTCGGTAAACCACTCCAATACCACCATTCGTAAAGTTCTTCAGGAAATCGAGGACAAATCGGAATTTTACTTCATGTACAATGCCCAGTTTGTCAATGTCGATCGTCCGGTCAACATCAATGTTGACAACAGCACTATAACAGCGATATTAAACAAGCTGTTTGAAGACACCGGCATCAGTTATAAAATTGACAACCGCCAAATTGCACTTACCGAAGCCAATCCGGCACCTCTGCGACAGGAGCAAAAGAGCAAAGTAAGCGGTAAGGTAAGCGGGGCCGATGGCGAGCCCATTCCCGGTGCTTCGGTTGTACTGAAAGGCACTACCGTTGGTACCATTACCGACATGGATGGCAACTTCACCTTGCCCGATGTTCCGGCCAACGGTACATTGATGATTTCCTTTGTTGGGATGAAACCGGTTGAAGTAGCCATTGCCGGCCAATCGAACTTGAAAGTGACCATGAAAGAAGAATCCATTGGTCTGGAAGAAGTGGTGGCCATTGGCTACGGGGTGCAAAAGAAAAAGCTGGTAACGGGTGCAACCGTTCAGGTTGATGGCGAAAGTTTGCAAAAATTGAACACCGTCAGCGCCCTTGGAGCCTTGCAGAGCCAGTCGCCCGGGGTCAATATCACGCAAAGTTCGGGCCAACCGGGCGAAGGTTTTAAAGTAAATATCCGTGGTCTGGGAACAACAGGTGATGCCGCCCCCCTATATGTGATTGACGGGATTGCCGGAGGCAACATCAACAATCTTAATCCCGCAGATATTGAATCAATTGATGTACTAAAAGATGCAGCATCATCGGCAATTTACGGTGCACGCGCGGCCAATGGGGTTATTTTGGTAACCACCAAACAAGGCAAAAAAGGCCAAATCCAGATGAGTTACGATGGCTATTATGGTGTTCAGAATGTGTACAAAATGGCTCCCTTGCTCAATGCCTCTGAGTACATGTCGATTATTGACGAAATCCATTTCAATGAAGGACTGGATCTTCTGAATTGGGCAACTTTAGTTCCCGATCTTTATGCGAAAGTACAAAGCGGATGGAAGGGAACCAATTGGCTGGATGAAATTAGGAATAAGAATGCACCTATCCAGAACCATGCGTTCAACATGGCTGGTGGCTCAGAAATATCAAGCTTTTCAATGGGTTTTTCTTATTCTGCCCAAGAAGGTATTTTGGGTAAACCAGTTTCGCCTGATTACAAACGTTATACAGCCCGAATCAACTCGGATCATATCGCGTTAAAAAATGATCAAGGGTTGGCAATCATTAAGTTAGGAGAAAACCTAAATTTCAACTACAACGAAAAGATGGGGATTGGCATTGGTGACATCTATTGGAATGACGTTCACAATATGCTGGGCGCCAATCCCCTGCTTCCGGTCTATGACGATGAAGGCAATTACACAGAAAGTGATTACCTAAATGAATCGGGCTTAGTTGACCTGTCGCCATACATCGAGAACCCGATTGCTTCGATGGTTTATAACCGAGGACAAAATATAAGCAAAAATTATGCATTGCAGGCCAATGTTTATCTTGAAATACAACCAGTTAAGTCACTTATTCTCCGAAGTAGCTACGGCTATAAAATGAGTGCGAGCGACTATCGGTCCTATGTTCCCGCGTACGATTTAAGTACGACATCAACAAACACAAGCGATGATATTACTCAATCCTTGGGAAATGGACATAGTTGGACTTGGGAAAACACCGCATCCTATTCCTTCTCGCTTAAAAATCATAACATGACCGCTTTAGTAGGGCAATCGATGGAAAAATGGGGAATGGGAACCGACCTTTCCACAACAGACGACTACTCCATATTTAATGATTTCAGCCACGCTTACATCAGTAATGCACAAGGGTGGAAGCGAGATTCCGGTGGTCTCTCTATTTCGGGCGCTCCTTGGGGTGAAGGTAGCCTGGCCTCATTTTTCGGACGTTTACTTTACAACTACAAGGAGACCTATATGGCCTCGGTTGTTGTCCGGGCTGATGGCTCATCAAACTTTGCTGAGGGCAAGCGTTGGGGGTATTTCCCCTCTGTTTCTGCCGGCTGGGTATTGAGTAACGAATCGTTTATGCAAGGCACGCAAAATTGGTTGAATTTCTTCAAGCTTCGAGCCAGCTGGGGACAAAACGGCAATTGCAACATTGAAAACTTCCAATACCTGGCAACCGTTGCTTTTGACAGCAGCAACGCCTATTCGTTCGGAAATACAAAAACCACCCAATCTACCGGGGGATATCCGAATATTCTGCCAAACCCTGATGTGACCTGGGAAACTTCGGAGCAATTGGATCTTGGTTTCGATGCCCGTTTATTCGATTCACGCTTGGGTTTAGCATTCGACTGGTACAAGAAAGTAACACGCGATTGGCTGGTCGTTGCCCCTGTACTTGCTTCTCTTGGTACAAATCCGCCCTATATCAATGGAGGTGATGTAGAAAACAAAGGGGTTGAACTTGCGCTGAACTGGAACGACAAAGCGGGTGACTTAAACTACGGGGTCAACCTAAACGTCGCATACAACCAGAACGAAGTAACCCGTATTGCCAACACCGAAGGCATTATACATGGCGAAACAAATGTGCTTAGCCAAGGAACCGGCGAAATGTACCGTGCCCAAGTAGGTTATCCGATTGGCTATTTTTGGGGTTACAAAACGGCTGGTGTCTTCCAAAATCAAGAACAAATTAACGCCGCAAGCGCCACGCTACAAGATAATCCGCAACCTGGCGATTTGATTTTTGTAGATAACAACGGGGATGGAAGCATTGATACAGATGATAAATGCGAAATCGGCAACCCTCACCCTGACTTCACACTGGGTTTCTCGTTTAACCTTGGATATAAAGGTTTCGACCTGGCTGTTACCACCAACGGGGCATTCGGACAGCAAATTGCCAAATCGTACCGTTCATTTGCTGACTCTTATTGGGTAAACTATACAACCGACATTTTCGGTCGTTGGTACGGCGAAGGTACATCGAATAAACTCCCCCGATTAACAACCGGAAGCAATGAAAACTGGCAAGAAATTTCAGACATCTATATTGAGAATGGTGACTATTTGAAAATCCAAAACGTTACCTTGGGTTACGATTTCAAACAATTATTCACTCGTATTCCGTTGAGCCAACTCAGATTCTATGTATCAGCTCAGAATCTATATACATTCACCGGTTATTCAGGAATGGATCCTGAAATTGGCTATGGTTTCGACGAAGGCTGGGTTTCCGGTATCGATCTTGGATTCTATCCTAGTCCAAGAACCTTTTTGTTTGGTGTTAACCTGAAATTTTAATCGAAAAACCTATGAAAAAAATAATTTATATCATCATAGCTACCAGCTCCTTGGCACTTGCCAGTTGTGATAGCTTCTTAGATTCGGACAATTACACCGAAAAAGACACCAGCAACTTTCCAAAAACCTTAACTGATGCGGAACAAGTCCTTACTGGCATATATACGAACTTAAGCTACGCCAATGCAGCACCTTCATCCTCGTACTTTAATGTAGCACATCTTTCCTCCGACGATGTATTGGGAGGAGGGGGAGAAAACGACAAAGATACCCAGGCCAAAGACATGTTGCTAAATTATGGCGAAGACATGATGTCCTATTTTTGGGAAGCCCGCTACCAAGGTATCTTTCGCGCCAACACTGCAATTGAAACATTGGACAATTGCGAAGGCTGGGAAAGCGACGAACAGAAAAACCAATTCAAGGGAGAAGCGTATTTTTTGCGCGCGTTCTACTATTTCGAAATGGCCTCCCTTTTTGGCCAGGTTCCCTTGGTTGTGAGTACCGAACCAGTCAACCTCCCAAAAGCTGAACCGGAAGAAGAATATGCCCAAATAGCATCTGACCTCAAAAATGCGATTGAACTGATGTATGATGAAGCCTATACTTCCGTAGAAAGCGGGCATGCCACCAAATGGGCTGCAGAAGCCTTGATGGCTCGCGTATTTTTGTTCTACACAGGCTATTACGGCGAGACCGAACTCCCGCTTCTTGGCGACGACGGAACAATAACGGGAACAATTACCAAGAGCGAGGTAATCGCTTGGTTAGAAGATTGCATTACCAATAGCGGACATAGCCTAGTCGGAGACTTTAGGAACCTCTGGCCGTACACAAATTCATATACGGTTGAAGATTACGACTATACAAAAGACAAAAGCTTGGTTTGGGTCGAAAATAGCGGCAATGTAAACCCTGAAGTTTTGTTCTCCGTGAAGTTCTCAAATTTTGCCTCGTGGAGTACAACCATTGGTTATTCAAACCAATATTGCCTCTACTACGGCTTAAGAGGGGGACAAGCACTAGCCAATACATTTCCCTTCGGAGCAGGCTGGGGAGTGGGACCCGTAAACCCACAGCTTTGGGAGGATTGGGAAGCAGCGGAACCCAGCGATGTAAGACGCGAAGCTTCCATTATTGACATTCCCAGTGAACTTCCGAGTTATTCATACGGCGGTTGGACCGACTTCATCCAGGAAACGGACTATTGGCAAAAGAAAAATGTTCCGGTTACCGCAATCAACGGATCCAGTTATGTAAATAGCTATTCGGTATTAATGTACGGAACGACCGACGATATGCAATTGGACAACACCCAGGATTTGGTTTTAATTCGTTTGGCCGATGTTTACCTGATGCACTCCGAGCTTACCGAAACCAATACTTACCTGAACAAGGTAAGGGAACGCGCAGGACTCGATGACGTAAGCTATTCGTTAACAGCATTGCAAAACGAGAGACGATGGGAATTGGCGTTTGAAGGACTCCGCTGGAACGACATTCGCCGTTGGGGTATTGCTGCCGATATTCTACAAGATCAGATTGGGCAAAAAATTTACATCAAAGGGGTTGAGTCAACCAACAAAGCCTTTGGCGGAGGCTACGCTGCCCGGTATAACGAGACAGGAGGCTTTTTCCCAATCCCCGATTCGGAAATATCGCTATCCGAAGGCGTTCTAACACAAAACGAGGGCTGGAACACGTCTAGCTCAGAATACAGCGGATGGAAATAGTTATTAATTCAAAAGGATAACATGATGAAAAAAATAGTATATAGTCTGTTGATCGCTGGCGCAACATTTGCTGCCTGCGACCCAATTGAAGATAGAGACTCACTATCAGGCTCAATTTCTGTTGCCGAATTGGATATCTCCGCAACACCTTTAGTGGTTGACGGAGTCAATTCGAACAAAATTATTTTGAAAAACAACAGCCCCGTACTTTCGCAATGGGACTACGGGCTTGGTGTATCCCTTAAAGCTGCCGATACCATATTAATGGTCGTACCCGGTACGCAAACCATAAGCTTTACCGGCCTTAACGGCGATGGTAGCGAAATCACCAAAGAGCTATCGGTGACGGTTGATGAACTCACTTTTGAAGTACCTGCCCAATGGGAGTACCTGTGCGGCACCGGCGAAAAAAAATGGGTGTGGGACGAGTCGCTGGGCAAAATTTGGGGAAACGGGGGCTACCGTGGAAGCGTAAAGCCCGATTGGTGGGGACGTACCTTGGCCGATATTGAAGAGGAAACTGCCTATGCCGGGTGGGATGCCAATTCGTTTATGACCTTCTCGATTACCGATGGCGCTGTCTTCTCAAAATCGAACAGCACGGGAACCAAAATTGAAACTGGCTCCTTCCAATTCGATATGTCCGACACCATTTTGTACAATGGCGGTGCCGACGTATGGGCATCAGGTGAGCTGAAAATAACGGGCACCACCATTTTACAGGGCATCAGCCAAAACGATGGCAAGGTGACGGTTTACACCTTCGACATTATTAAGCTTAGCGCCGACCAAATGGTGCTGGCTTACAAAACCCGTAGCGGCGACAACGGAAGCAACTGGGGCGAATGGGGCGGCGAAGCCTGGTTCTGGGTTTTCAAGCCTGAAGAATAAATTGTACGACTCAAATAAAAACAGGACGGGCCATAAAACCCGTCCTGTTCATTTGTGCTATGTTTTGCAACTATCGCTTGATAATAACCATCGTGGCGCCATAACCATACTCCTGAAAGCTGGCATCCTGATGGTCGTATTTTTTGTATTTACCAGCCAACTCGCGGCGCAACTCTGTTTTCAGGGTTCCGTTGCCCAGCCCGTGGATAAACACTACTTTTTTAACCGAATTTGACGAAATGGCTTCCTGCATTTTTTCGCGGAAGGCTTTTAGCTGAATGTCCAGCATATCTTTGGCCGACAAGCCGGCTTCGCTATCAACCAGCTCGTGCAGGTGAAGGTCAACTTCCATCAGTTCGGGCAATTCAACTTTAACAGACTGAGGCTCCCTGGCCGGTTCTTTTTCGCGGGCTGCCTGTTTCAGGTCGGCGTTCTTTAGGTCGTTCACGGCCTTGTCCATTTCCGATTCGTTCAATTTAAACAACATGGCTTTGTCGCGAAAAAAATCGGTCGAGTGAAAACTCCCCGCCTTGTAAAACTTGACCGGGTTAACGGCAATTTTCTTGCGCAGCGGCTTTTCGAGCGAAGCCGATTTATCGCGATAGAACAGCAATTGGAAACCAAAAGCAGGCAAAGCGGCAATATCGGCCTGCCCTATTTTGCCAAGCAACAACTTGGTGTTTGGCTCCAATTTGCCTGCATCTTGCGTTACAAACTGTTCGTTGGCAAAGTGGCTGTAATGGTATAGGATGAAGAAGTTGGAGTCGTTAACCAGGTAAATCTTGGTTTCGCCCTCCAGCGGATTGCGGCTGTTTTCGGGAACAAAGGCCAGAAAAAAACGGGGCTCGTCGTTTCCGGGAACAATGCTGGCTGTGCGAACTTCTCCCTGCGGCTTACGCTCGGTTGGCTTCACTTGCCCGGTGCGTATAAAATCGCTTACACCGGGTTTCTTATCGGTAGCCGGTTCCTGCTGGGCATCCAAAATAATTTCGGAAATTAAAGCCGGAATTTCAAATCCATCTTCATTCTCTACATGAACCATGTTTTTGCCAAGCAGTTTGGTAATCACACCGCCGCCAACGGCATTCAAAAACTTCACCCTATCGCCTATTTGATATGTCATTTGTTTCAATTTTGGCTCAAAGGTAAGAAAAGAGTCGGGAGTTGGGAACTGAGGATGAGTAATGAGACTCAATAATCTAGATTCTAGAGTCTAGAGTCTTGATTCAGTACTTTCTTCATCTTTTGCTTTCCCTTCGTTCCCGTTCCCCGGGGGGAGTTGGAGGGGGCTGCATGTTTTTGTACTTTTGCCGCCCATGAGCACAACAAACAACCATCTTGTTTTCGACCTGAGCGCACAGGCGCTGGACTACGAGCTGCCCGACGAGCGTATTGCCAAATACCCGCTGCCGCAACGCGACCAGTCGAAACTGTTGGTTTGGCGCGGAGGCGAAATTACCGATGCGCAATTTCTGCAACTCGACATGTTTTTGCCCGAGCGAAGCCTGTTGGTGTTCAACAACACCCGTGTTATCCGGGCACGCTTGCTTTTTCGGAAGGAGAGCGGGGCCGGTATCGAACTGTTTTGCCTCGACCCCCTGGAGCCCGCCGATTACCAACTGGCTTTTCAACAAACCAACCAGTGCAGCTGGAATTGCATGGTGGGCAACCTGAAAAAATGGAAAAACGAGGTGCTTGTGAAACCGGTGTTGCTGAACGGGAAAACCATCAAGCTAAAAGCCGAAAAGCTGGCCCGGCACGAGGGAAATGTGCAGGTGCGTTTTAGCTGGGATTGCCCCACTGCCGACTTTGCCTCCGTGATTGAAGCTGCCGGAACGCTGCCTATTCCGCCATACTTGCACCGCGAAACCGAAGAAAGCGACCTGGAACGCTACCAAACCGTTTATTCCAGCATTAAAGGCTCGGTGGCAGCGCCAACTGCCGGGCTGCACTTTACCGAAACGGTTTTTGAAAAACTGAAAGCCAAACATATTGACTGCGACGAGGTGACCCTGCACGTGGGGGCCGGAACTTTTAAACAGGTAAAAGCACCTACCATTGCCGAGCACCAAATGCACGCCGAACAACTTATTGTGCAACGCCGTTTTGTTGAAAAGCTGCTTGCCCACCCCGGAAAACTGATTGCGGTGGGCACCACCTCCATCCGAACGCTCGAAAGTTTGTACTGGCTGGGGGTAAAAATACACCAGAAGCCCCAACTTGCACCTCACGAACTGGATGTTGAACAATGGTTGCCTTACCAATCGCAGGCAAACATCAGCAAGGCAGAGGCCTTGCAGGCAATTCTTGCGTACATGAACCGAAATGGGCTTCAGGCCATTGGTGCGCACACTAAAATCATCATCGTTCCGGGCTACCAGTTCCGGGTTACCGAGGGGATGTTTACCAATTTTCACCAACCACAGAGCACGCTGTTGCTGCTTGTTTCGGCTTTTATTGGTAACGACTGGGCGCGGGTGTACCAACACGCCCTTGCAAACGGGTACCGCTTTCTGAGCTACGGCGACAGTAACCTGTACTTGAAATAAGCGCTAGTGGCCAAGCATTATCTCCTATTTGTTTTGCAGCTTATTGCTGTTTAATAAGAATAGCTTACTGCTTTATTCGGTTTAATTGATGTTTCTTTCAATTTAGTTGATAATTTATTCAATTTAATTGATGTTTTATTCAGTTTAGTTGATAGTTTATTCAACTTTATTGATGTTTTATTCCTCTTTGTTGATTGCTTATTCGACTTTGTTGATGATTTTATCCTGTTTATTGA
>JBKEAN010000081.1:0-2634 GCA_047972415.1 Mangrovibacterium sp. | reverse complement strand
TTGTTGTTTCCCGACTCGTACATCCAAAGCGTGTCGGAACGGATGCTGCTTTACCGCGAGCTGGACAGCATGGAAACCGAAGCAGCCCTGCAATTGTTCGAGGCCAGCCTGAACGACCGCTTCGGAAAATTGCCGAAACAAAGCCGCGAACTGATCGAAGTTGTCCGCCTGCGCTGGCTTGCCATCGATTTGGGGATCGAACGCATTATTCTGAAAAACGAAAAGATGATTTGTTACTTCATTGCCGACCAGAAATCGCACTATTACCAATCCGAGGCTTTTACCAAAGTGCTCAACTATGTGCAAAAGAACCCGGGCAAATGCCGCATGAAAGAGCAAAAAGACAAACTCACCCTAAGCTTCGAAAAAATAAAATCGATTGCCGGGGCAAAGGCGATTTTGGCTGAAGTGTAAGAGATTAAAACCAATCGCCAAGAGTTAAATTTCCGGAAATATTGTATAAATCATAATTGGAAAGATCGTCATTAACGGGAGTAATTCCTCTATCCAATCCAAGGCCGAGACTAATTTGTTTGTATTGCACAACCATTTCAAACGTAACTCCCAGATCTTGGGTTATCAACGAACGGAATTTTTCTCCATCTGTATACTCCTTTTTGAAAGTGTTCGTAGTAATGGATGTACTGCCGACTTTTACGGATGTTTTGCCCATTAACCCATAGCTGTAATAAACTCCGCCATTCAACCGGATTTTGATGTCGTTACTAACCGGGAACCTGAATGATACTTGGAGGGGCATTTGTCCATACCAGGCATCAACTTTCGTTTTAATTTGTTGTGAGCTAATAAGTACCTTTTCAACAGCCCCCTTTTCGCTAAGCAGAAGAGATGGTTGAAAGTAGAGCCAATCCAGAATTCGAAAATGAAATGTTCCACCGACTAAAAGGCCTATTTTTGGGTTTACTCCCTCATCTTCGTCGCCGGTTAGCGACGAGAGATTAGTTCCAATCTTTGCTTCAAACTTCGTTTTCTGTGGAAAAGCGGCTGTAATAAAACATACACATAACCACGCAAGTACGATCTTTTTCATTGTTACAGATTTAGTTTGGTTTGATTTCAAGTTTAGCTAATTTAAATGAATTTGCAATTGCCAAATACACATAATTTGCTTGCTAAAATCACTGTATTTTACAATTTACATCCGACCCATTAGAGCATTTATTCTTACGACTACCGGTAGCGGCAGCAGCTGGGTGCGCGCCCGCTTAGTTACTGCGTGCGGCGAGCTGGCTTTGCCACAAAATTGTTGACCCTCTCACGCAACCCCGGGCTACCAGGCTGCATCTACGGTATAGTCGGCTGAATAAGAGTACGATTGCGTACGCTTAAAATACTGGCATAAAGCCTCAGTTTTTTGTATTTTTAGGATTCCGAAAAACCACTAACCGCTAAAACCATTTACCATGAACGAACCGCCACCACCAAAAAACCACCACCGCATTTTACCGATTGAATGTGTTGGCCACTCCACGCGAATTTTACTCACCATTAAAAACCAAAAATATGAAATTGAAAAAGCTAAAAAAACGAATAACTGTACTGCTCCTGTTGCCACTTTGTGTGGTTTTGTTGGGGGCAGGGTGCGATGAAGAAAAAGAATCTCGATATGAGATTTATGAAAACCACGAGATTTCTGCCTGTGGAGTGGAAGACCCTTTGATGAATGTTGAATGGCTGAAAATAATACACGATAAAATATTAGTAAATAAAAAAAATATTCATTCAAGCTTTAAAATTGATTTATATGAAGTAACTGAAACGAGTGAGCATGTAATCTTAGTTCCTTATACACCGGATAAAGGAATATTTGAGTATAATGTGTATGACTGTTCTGGGGAGGTAACCATTTATTTTGCTGGCAAAACTGGAGAAGTTACATCTACTTCTCCAGAATATCCTTTAACAGAGTATTGCAATTATGTTGGGACACTTTGGTCATTAACAATAAAATAGGAGTATTATAAAAACGGTATTGTTTTTAGTAACATTGACACTTTGTTTTCAAAAGGAATTGATTGCAGTTTCAGCTTATCCTTATCCGATAGAAATAATTCAACCCAACGGTAGCATTTTAACTATTGTGCAAAAAGGAGATGAAAATTATGGGTGGATAGAAACAACTGATGGCTATCCTATTATGAAAAATAAAGATGAAATTTTTGAATATGCTACATTAAATAGCAATGGGCGAATAATTCCTTCAGGCGTACATGTCAAAAACGTGGATAAACGCACCATAGACGAAACTACATTTATTGCTTCACTCCCTAAAGCACAAATCAAGACAAAACTCTCCGTTCAGCAAAGTAAAATGATGCAATTAAAATCACTGGAAATTTCGTCCACGGCTCAGACTTCAGTATGCAAATGCCGACCAAAGTGTGCACCCGAACCGATTTAAACTGTGCAGCTTCGCCGATTTAAAGTGTGCAGGTATTTTACGGGGTCAAAAACACGAACCATTTCTGCTGTTTTGATTAGGTAAAATTAACTTTTTTGGTCACTAACCATCTTCTTTTTTCTTCGCATAGATTCACCGGTCAATTCAATTCGGTGTGATTGATGAACCAGTCGGTCCATGATGGCATCAGCAATGGTTTTTTCACCGATTAA
>JBKEAN010000080.1:0-26994 GCA_047972415.1 Mangrovibacterium sp. | reverse complement strand
TGAAAAAGAAAAGCTTTAAGAAAAGATTCAAAAAAATCTGTTCCCCGTCCCGGAAACACTTGCAAAACTAATGGATAAAATACTATATTTGCACCCGCAACTGAAATGGTGGTTATAGCTCAGTTGGTTAGAGCGTCGGATTGTGGTTCCGAAGGTCGCCGGTTCGAGCCCGGTTTTCCACCCAAACAAACAAAAAAGGACATCAGCAACGGTGTCCTTTTTGCTTTTATACAAGCCCCCAGCAAACCGGTTCAAAAAAACGTATTTTTGCACATCCTGTAACCTCGCACCATGCAAAACAACACGCTAAAATACTACGGCGCAGCCCTCACCGCCATGTTCTTCTGGAGCTTCTCGTTCGTTTGGTTCAAAGTAGCCTACCGTGGCTACGAACCCATGACGGTTGTCCTGTTCCGGCTGGCGATGGCCACTGCCATTATGTTCGTAATTTCGAAGCTGATTGGCAAGCTACAGCGCATTGAACCGGGCGACTGGAAATGGGTACTGGCCCTGTCGTTTTTCGAACCGTTTTTATATTTCATGGGCGAAAGTTTCGGGTTGAAATACGTTTCGCCAACGGTTGCTGCCGTTATTGTAGCCACCATTCCGCTGTTTACACCGCTGGCCGCGTACTATTTTCACAACGAAAAACTGAGCTGGGCAAACATTGCAGGCCTGCTTATTTCGTTTGCAGGGGTATCGCTGGTTGTACTCGATAAGTCGTTTACGTTTACAGCTTCGCCGATTGGTGTTGCCCTCGAGTTTCTGGCGGTACTGTCAACCATTGGTTATGCCATTATCCTTAAAAAGCTGACTCACAACTACAATGGCTACACCATCATCAGCTATCAGAATTTTTTTGGAGCCTTTATGTTTTTTCCCTTCTGGGCTATTTTCGAAGCCGAAAAAACCTTCGCCACTCCCTTCCACAGCGAAGCTTTTGGGGCGATTGTAAAACTGGCCATTTTTGCGTCGATACTCGGGTTCATTTTTTTCACTTACAGCATTCGTCACCTGGGAATCAACAAGTCGAACATGTTCATTAATACAATGCCTGTTTTTGTGGTTATTTTCTCTTATTTTATTTTAGATGAAGAAATTACACCCTCAAAAATAATCGGCATTGCCATTGTGATTGCTGGCCTGTTCCTGGCCCAGCTTAAACGGAAAAAGAGCCGGAGAACAGGCAAAACCCAACTTTCGAACATCGAAATCTAATTTTTTTAACCCGGTTTAAACCGAAAGCCCTTCAACCTGTTTTAGCTGCCGATGAAACAACGACTGCAACCATACAACCGTTTGCTTTTTGTGCTGTGCCATTTGCTCCTGTTTATCTACCCTACGATAAGCAGGCTGGGGCACGCGCACGAACCCAAGCACCATGAGGTTTGCAGCCACTGTACTAATTCATCGGTATCCGTATCGGAACAGGAAGAACATTGCCCCATTTGTGCGTACGAGTTCTTCAACTTCATTAACGAGGCCGATTTTCAACCTTCGGTATTCCGTCAGGCATACCCGGTGCTCGTTTCTCCTGTACCCAACCCTGTTTATACGCGGCTCATCCGGCACGCTTCGCTCCGGGCCCCACCTACTGCCTGATTCTTTTCATTCATTGCCTTTCGGAAACACGCTATTCAATACACCCTGTTTGGGTGTATAAATTGGTGCGCGTGTCCGCACAGCATGTGCTGAAGTCAGGCGACACAAATTATTCAGGTAAAAAACACATTGGCTCCAATCGGCAGCCAATGAAATACAGTTAATTACAAATGATAAAACAAATTGTAAGTTTATTGATATTCTACTTGTTCACAACAAACAATTTATTGGCAGAATTGCCTAGTACGGGTGAAAAACGACAACTTCGGGGAAAAATAACCGACGCCCGAACCGGCGAAACCCTGACTGCTGCAACCATTTATTTACCCGAATTGAAAATTGGCACATTGAGCGATACCAATGGAAATTACAGCATTGGCAAACTACCGCCCACCCGCCTAACAATACAAGTTAGCCTGATTGGTTATCAATCGGTTAGCCAAACTATTGAGTTGAATAAAACCAGCGAGGCCAATTTTGAACTGGACGAATCGGTGACCGAAATAAGCGAGGTCGTTATTACCGGCCAACCCGGTTTAATTGAGCAAAAACGGGCCCCGGCACCTATTGCAGTCGTATCGGCGGCGGCCCTGCTCGAAAGCACATCGACCAACGTAATTGATGCGCTGTCCAGGCAACCTGGTATTTCGCAAATTACAACCGGTTCGGGAATTTCGAAACCGGTTATCCGTGGCCTTGGCTACAACCGCGTGATTGTTGTAAACGACGGCATTCGACAGGAAGGCCAACAATGGGGCGACGAACATGGAGTTGAAGTTGACGAATACGCGGTTAACCACGTCGAAATACTAAAAGGGCCGGCAAGCCTGGCTTTTGGTTCCGATGCGCTGGCTGGTGTCATCAACCTGCTGCCTGCCCCAACCCTGCCCGACGGGAACATAAAAGGAAACCTCGTAACCAATTACCAAACCAATAACGGATTGGTTGGCTACTCGGCAACCCTGGCCGGAAACAACAATGCATTAATTTGGAGTGCCCGCATTAGCGGCAAACGTGCACATGATTATAAAAATGGTGTGGATGGCTATGTTGACAATTCGCGTTTCAGCGAAAATGCGGCCAACCTTTTGGCTGGCATCAACCGAAGCTGGGGTTATTCACACGTCAACCTAAGTTATTACGAACTAAAACCGGGTATTATTGGTGAAGGGCACCACCACGGACACGAAGCAGAAGAAGGAGAAGATCACGAAGAAGAAGATCACCATCGGTATTCGTACCAGCCCGAAGTGCCTTTCCAAAAAATTACTCACTACAAAGCGGTTTGGAATAATAAACTGTACCTCGGCAAAAGTAACATGGAAGGCATTATTGGGTTTCAGCAAAATAACCGCAAAGAGTTTGATGAGGCTGACAGCTACGGATTATACTTCAAACTAAATACGCTAAACTTCGATTTTAAATACCGCTTGCCGTTTGAAAACAATTGGGATTTGACGACCGGAACCGGCGGAATGTGGCAACAGTCGCAAAACAAAGGTTCCGAGTTTTTGGTTCCGGCGTACCGACTGTTCGATGTCGGAATTTATGCCATTGCCCGCAAACGGCTTGCCCAATTCGACGTTAGCGGAGGACTTCGAGTTGACCGCCGCCACATTGATGGCGAAGCCTTATTCTTAACTGATGCCGGGCTTCGGTTTCCGGCGTTTACCGAATCGTTCACCGGTGTTTCGGGTAGTTTGGGTGTCAGCTACCAGATTACCGAATCGTTTTACACCAAACTGAACGTATCGCGCGGGTTTCGGGCTCCAAACATTGCCGAACTGGGCTCGAACGGCGAACACCAGGGAACTTCGCGCTACGAAATCGGGAATCCGGAACTGACACCGGAAAAAAGCCTTCAGTTCGACTGGGGCCTAGGCATCGACAGCAAACATGTTTCGGCCGAGCTGAACCTGTTTCAAAACCGGGTCGACAATTACATTTACCGCCACAAACTGGGGGCAGCAGCTGGCGGCGACTCACTAATCAACAACAATCCGGCATTTAAATATACCGGTGGCGATGCTCGCTTATATGGTGGTGAACTGTTTATTGACATGCACCCGCATCCCTGGCATTTCCTTCATTTTCAGAACACTTTTTCGTACACCCGCGGCAAACTCGAAAACCAACCCGCCGGAATGGACAACCTACCTATGATTCCACCCGCCCGATGGCTCTCTGAAATAAAACTGACTGCCAAAAAGTTGAACAAGCGAATGGAAAACTCGTGGCTGAACTTTGGCCTTGAGCACAATTGGAAACAGGAAAAAATCTTCTCGGCCTACCATACCGAAACGGCAACACCAGCGTACACGCTGCTGAATGCCGGACTTGGAACCGATATTACCGGCCGAAGCGGGAAACTGTTTAGCGTACATGTGAGCTGTAACAACCTGACCAACAAAAGCTACCAGAGCCACCTTAGCCGACTGAAATACACCGGATTGAATGAAAAAACAGGCCGCGAAGGTTATTACAACATGGGCCGGAATATTAGCATCAAATTAATTGTACCGATAAATGTAAGCCGTGGTGAAATAGGAAACTAATCAACCATGCCTGTTCCTGAAGAATCCCGCCATTTGCCCGATTGGCGGGATTCTCCTTTTTAGTTGAAATGCTGTTATCTTTGCGCCACAACTACGACAGGCAAACCAAAGTGGAACAAGTTATTTATTATACGCCAGCCCAACTGAAGGAACTCTGCAACAACAACCGGCAAGAGTTTGCTACACTTTTTAAAAAACTGAAAACGAAAAAGCCCAAAAACCTCGACCAGGTTGTGCAAACGTTACACAACGAAGCGTTTGAACAATTCGATTGCCTGGATTGTGCCAATTGTTGCGCCACCATTAGCCCCATTGTAATTGACAAGGATATTGAGCGCCTGGCCAAGGTGCAAAAAATGAAAGCGGCCGATTTTGCTTCGGCCTACCTTTATCAAGACGACGACAACGACTATGTATTTCAGCAAACGCCTTGTCCGTTTCTGATGGCCGACAACTATTGCTGCGTGTACGAAAACCGGCCACGCGCTTGCCGCGAATACCCACACACCGACCGTACCCGCTTTTTCCAGATTCTGAACCTGACCGAAAAGAATTGCCGTATTTGTCCGGTGGTTTTTGCCATTACCAAAGCGCTTTGCAAACGGGAATGGTAGAAGGGATATTGAATTGTTGAACGGTGGCTGGAACGAGCTTTTCGGATTAGAAATTGTTGCCATACGACACAGACAACTACTTGTTAATCAAAATATTGAATCGCAAAACCCATCCACAATTTGTCCGTTAGGGAGCGCCACTACTGCAAACCCCGCCAGTAACTGCAACAAAAAACTACTTTTCGCCTGCATGGCTCAATGCCCCAAAAAACCTATCTTTATCCGCATGAAGACAGCAAACCAAGCCAGGATCGTGATTGCTATCGACGGGCATTCGTCGTGCGGAAAAAGCACCGTAGCCAAAGAAATTGCTAAAAACCTGGGCTACATTTATATTGACAGTGGTGCCATGTACCGCGCTGTTACCTTGTTCGCCCTTCGGAATAAACTTGCCGGCAACGGAAAAGTGAACGAAGCGGAATTGGTTTCCCGTTTGGGCGAAATTGCGATCGGGTTCCGGTTCAATCCCCTCAACCAGCGTAATGAAACCTTTTTGAATGACGAGAATGTTGAAGAAGAAATCCGTCAGCTTCCGGTTTCGCAACATGTGAGCCCCGTTGCAACCATCCGCGAAGTGCGCGACGCCATGGTTGCCCTGCAACAACAAATGGGACAAAACAAAGGGATTGTGATGGATGGCCGCGACATTGGCACGGTTGTTTTCCCCGAAGCCGAGCTTAAACTGTTTATGACCGCCCGTCCCGAAGTGAGGGCACAACGCCGCTACGATGAGCTGACGGCAAAAGGGCAAACAGTGAGTTTCGACGAGGTTTTGGCAAACGTGCTCTACCGCGACCGCATTGATTCGGAACGGGAAGTAAGCCCACTGAAAAAAGCAGACGACGCCATTATTTTGGATAACAGCGACCTGACCCGCGAGGAACAAATGAACTGGGTGATGAAAACGGTTCGCGAGAAAACAGATGCCTGAGCAATCTCGCCGCAATAGGTTGAAATTTGCTTGCTGCCCAGCGAACGAAACTTGAAACTTGTAATTTCCCTGCATGAAAATAGTTATCGACGATAAATCGGGCTTTTGTTTTGGGGTGGTTAGCGCCATCGGTAAAGCAGAAGAAGCACTCGCCAAAGGCGAAAAAATTTATTGCCTGGGCGACATTGTTCACAACCACGACGAGGTGAAACGCCTGGAAGCGTTGGGCATGCAAACCATTTCGCATGAGGAATTTTTTCAACTTTCGGATTGTACCGTCCTGATACGCGCTCACGGCGAACCGCCTTCGACCTACGCCTACGCACATGCCCACAACCTGACTTTGATTGACGGCACTTGCCCGGTTGTGCTCAAATTGCAACAGCGCGTTGGAAAAGGTTTTGCTGAACTTCAAGCTAAAAACGGTCAATTGATTTTGCTTGGCAAAAAAGGCCACGCCGAAATTACCGGTTTAAACGGCCAAACAGACAACCAGGCCATTGTGGTTGAAAACGAGGATGACCTTACTCAAATTGACCCGGAACGCCCGGTACTGGTGTTTTCGCAAACCACCAAATCGCTCGACGATTTTCACCGTTTATCGGGAATGATAAAAGCCCAAAACCATGTTGGTACTGAAATTAAGGATAGCATTTGCCGCCAGGTGGCAAACCGGATGCCGCGAATGCGTGAGTTTGCGGCTCAATACGATGTGATTTTGTTTGTTGCCGGCAAAAAGAGCTCGAACGGCAAAGCACTTTTCGATGTTTGCCTGGCAACGAACCCGAACAGCTACTTCATTTCATCGAAAGATGAATTAAAAGCGGCGTGGTTTGATAATATTCAGTCGGTTGGAATAACCGGCGCCACATCGACCCCCCGCTGGCAAATGGAAGAAATTGCAGATAATCTGCCAATTACTTAAATACCGCGTTGAGCCAAACACGTAAATAAGGGCTCATAAACAAAGGCCGCAAGTTGGGGAATTGCTCCCCCTTGCAGCCTTTGTTCATCAAAACATTTCAAAAATCAATCGCAACCACTATTCGTTGCCATATTGCTTGATTTGTTTTTCAAGTTCATCTGTTTTGGCTTTGGCCTGTCTTATTTTTTCAGCCCGCTGCTGGTATTCTTCGTTGGTAATTTTCTTTGCCTTCCGCGCTTGTTCAAGCTCTTCTTCGGCCTTACCAATCTTTTCGCGGGTGTCAGAAACCTTTACCGAGCCTTTGGAGAGCGAACTGTTCATCTCCGATTTTTTCTCGTTATATTTCGTTTTCGCCTCTTCGGAACGCAGGCGCCCGAATTCGGCCCCTTCGGCAGCCCTATCTTTTCCGTAAGCCTTTCCTTCGTTCATTTTCTCTGCAGCTTTGTTCTCGACGTTATCTTTTTGTTTTTCAACTTCTTGCTGCTTATTCTCTACCTGTTTTTGAGCATCTTTTTTTACATTTTCGGCATTTTCATCGGCTTTCTTTAGGTTATTGTGGGCATCCTGAGCTTCTTTTTTCGCCTCTTTTTCCTGTTTCTCAACCTTTGCTTTTTCGTTGTTCAGTTTTTTCTGAACATCAACCGTTTGAGAATAGGAATAACCTGCCACGCACATGGCCGCAATAACCAATTGTATTTTTAACGTTTTCATTGATTTTTCTTTTTTTGTTCAACCATGTTTATTTACTAATATCGTCCAGCAGGCTATCCAGTTCCTGCGAGGTTTTGTCAATCTTTTCTTTAGCGGTATCAATCGCTTTCGAAACGGAATTGAGCACCTGGGTTTCAGTCTTTTTTACCTCTGCCTCAATTTCGGATGGTTCACCCGATTTTGTTGGTGTGCTACAAGCTGCCAATATTGCTATTAACAAAACGAAAAACCATTTTTTCTTAATCAAGTTCATGTTCGTATAATTTAAATTGAAACAATAAATTTAGTTGACAACCAGCTTATTCTGTTGTTTAAGTTGCTCGGGGAAATGCGTTAACGAATCAAAACTAGAAAAAAAGACTTTCCGCTCGACGGCTGTGAGCCGCTAACAAGTGCCTTGCTGTGAAGAAGTAAAGTTAAATGTTACAACCCGGCGATAAAAAGAGGGTGTTAATTTGAACAAACTGCAAAATAAAAGCCAATTCCTCCTTAGGAAGCCGGGGGAGGCTTTCCTTTTTCTCATTTTCTCAACCACCCGGTGGTTAACTTGCAGCTTGCAGCTTGAAACTTTTTTACGAAGTTTGTACCATGACCGAACAACTTTACGCCGATGTTATATTGCCGCTCCCGTTGGGCGACCAGTTTACGTACCGGGTTCCGCCGGCATTTCAGGCCAACATAAAAGTGGGTGTTCGCGTTATTGTGCAATTCGGTGTTCGCAAGTTTTTTTCGGCGCTGGTTTACAAACTTCACCCCAACATGCCTGTCGGCTCGTTCGACATCAAGGATATTGATGCTATTCTCGATCCCGAGCCCATCATTACCCCGGCGCAGGTTATTCTTTGGGAATGGATGGTCGGTTACTACTGCTGCACCTTGGGCGAAGTTTACAAAGCCGCGCTCCCGTCGGCGCTGAAACTCGAAAGCCAGACCAAAGTCAGTTTCAACCCCAACTTCGAGATACCAGTCGATCTTCAGGGCGAAGAAGAAGCCATCCTGCTGATGCTGCAAGGGCACGGGCGTACCAACATTCAAAATATCAACAAGTTCCTGGGGAAGAAATCGGCTTTGCCAACCCTCAAAATACTGCTCGAAAAAAATGCAATTTTAATTGAAGAGAGAATTGAAGATACTTACTCGGCCAAAACGCAAGCCTTTGTTTTTCTTCACCCAAAACACGCAACAGAACAGCAACTTAACCAAACGCTCGCCAGCCTGAAACGAGCCCGGAAACAACAGGAATTGCTGGAGTTTTTTCTGGCAGAAACGCTTTATCACCCCGACAAGCCAAGCAACCTGGCCAAAAAAGAATTGCTCGAAAAAAGCGGGGGAAGCGAAAGTGCATTGCGTTCGCTTACCGAAAAGGAAATCCTGCTTATCCGCGAAGTTGAAGTAGGCCGGCTGGACTTTGACAACGATAGCGAGCAAATCGTTTTTGACCTTAACGAAGCGCAAAACCAAGCCTTCATTCAGATAAAAGCTGAAATGCCCGGCGGAAAACCGATTCTTTTTCACGGAGTTACATCGAGCGGAAAAACCGAAGTGTATATTAAGCTGATTGAAGAACAACTAGCCTTGGGCAAACAAGTACTGTACCTGGTTCCAGAAATTGGACTGACCACCCAACTCATCAAGCGCCTGAAGCGGGCTTTTGGCGACAAGGCTGGCATTTACCACTCGCGTTTTAACGATGCCGAACGGGTTGAAATATGGTTGAATACCCTGCACGAAAACGAACGCCAGTACCAGATTGTTTGCGGGGCCCGCTCGGCCGCGCTTTTGCCATTCAATAACCTCGGGCTGATTATTGTTGACGAAGAGCACGAAAACAGCTACAAGCAATTCGACCCATCGCCACGCTACAATGCCCGCGACGTGGCCATTGTTTTGGGGCAGATACACCGGGCGCAAGTGGTTCTTGGAACAGCTACGCCTTCGTTCGAGAGCTACTTCAATGTAAAAACCAATAAATACGCACTGGTTGAGTTGACCGAACGCTTCGGGAATATTAGCCTGCCCGAAATGGTAATTGCCGATGTGCGCGAAGCTACTCGCCGCAAGCAAATGCACTCGCTGCTCAGCCCCGAATTGTTCGACTCGATTGATGCAGCGCTAACAAACGGCGAGCAGGCTATTTTGTTTCAAAACCGCCGCGGCTTTGCGCCCTACCTGCAATGCGGCAGTTGCGGCTGGATTCCGAAATGCCGCAATTGCGATGTGAGCCTGACCTACCACAAACACCTCTCGGGCCTTATTTGCCACTATTGCGGCCACACCCAATCCATCCCGTCGGGATGTGCCGATTGCCACTCGCCCGATTTGAGGACCCGCGGGTTTGGCACCGAGAAAATTGAAGAAGAGCTGCAACTGCTCTTTCCCCAAGCCCGCATTGCGCGAATGGACATGGACAGCACCAAAGCTAAAAAAGCTTACGAACGACTGATTTTTCAGTTTGAAGCCAAACAAATTGACATTTTGGTGGGTACACAAATGGTTACCAAGGGGCTCGATTTTGACCATGTGAGCGTGGTTGGTGTTTTAAATGCCGACCAACTGCTCAACTACCCCGACTTCCGTTCCTTCGAGCGCGCCTTTCAGCTGATGGCGCAAGTAGCCGGGCGCGCAGGCCGAAAAAACAAACAGGGCCGGGTGGTCATTCAAACCTCCCAGCCCAAACATCCCGTGCTGTTTGACGTGGCCGAGAACAACTATGCCCGGCTATTTAACCGCCAGATGGCCGAACGGCAACTGTTCCGCTACCCTCCGTATTACCGGTTGGTTAAAGTAGTAATGAAACATCAGAACCGCGATCGCTTGAACGCTGCCGCAAACCTGCTGGCCGAGAAACTACGCAAACACTTCGGCATAAACATACTTGGCCCTGAGTACCCACTGGTTGGTCGCATCCAGAATTGGTATCAAAAAGAAATATGGGTAAAACTGGAACGCGACGCGAAACTGGCCCTGTCGAAGAAAAAAATCGCAGATGAAATGAAAGCCTTAAAAGCCTTGCCAAACAATGGGGCACTACAGGTTTTTGCCGATGTTGATCCGATGTGATTGTCCCAAATTATTAGGTTAAAAAATGTAAACCCGATTCTCCGATGCAAAAATTATTACTTTTGCATGTTGTGAAAAAGCCGGAAAACAATGGACAGAAAGAGAAAAACCGACTCCTTCTATCCCGGCTTTGAACCTGATTAATTTTTCGGTGCAACAAGCAATATCGCATAAAATATTAACTTTGAAACTCAGCAAAATCGGGAAGTAACCTATGGGAAAAGTAATCGCATTAGCAAATCAAAAAGGGGGAGTTGGCAAGACAACAACAGCCATTAACCTGGCTGCCAGTTTAGCTGTACTGGAAAAGAAAGTTCTGATAATTGATGCTGACCCACAGGCCAACGCCACCTCGGGAATTGGTTTTGATGTGAAGAATGTTAAAACGAGTATCTACGAATGTATTGTTGACAATATTGACCCGCGCAATATCATCCTGAAATCCGAAATTAACGGACTGGATTTGATCCCCTCGCACATTGATTTGGTAGGTGCCGAAATTGAAATGCTGAACCTGCCCAACCGCGAAAAAGTATTATTGACCGTCATCAATCAAATACGCGACGAATACGATTTCATCCTTATCGACTGTTCGCCGTCGTTGGGACTGATTACGGTAAACGCGCTAACCGCTGCCGACTCAATCATTATACCGGTACAATGCGAATATTTTGCATTGGAAGGATTAGGAAAACTGCTGAATACCATTAAAATTATCCAAACCCGACTGAACCCGGAACTGGAAATTGAAGGTTTTCTGCTCACCATGTACGACTCGCGCCTGAACCTGGCCAACCAGGTTTACGAAGAAGTGAAAACCCACTTCGGCGACATGGTTTTCGAAACCCTCATCAACCGGAACATCAAGTTAAGTGAAGCCCCCAGTTTTGGAATCCCCGCCGTGCTGTACGATGCCAGCTCCAAAGGAGCAACCAGCTACATGGATTTGGCCCGCGAGATTCTGCAAAAAAACGATCTGACAAAAATTAAAAATTCCGAAAAAGTAATTGAATAATCTGATCCTGTGAAAGATATGGCCAAGCGAAGTGCATTGGGTCGGGGCTTAGGAGCCCTTATCGACGATGCGGACACACACAAACAAAGTACAAGCACATCGATTAATGAGGTTCCGGTTGACCAAATTGAAGCCAACCCGTTTCAACCCCGGACTAAATTTGACGAAACAGCCCTTCAGGAACTATCGGCTTCTATTAAAGAACTTGGTATTATACAGCCAATTACGCTACGAAAGATAGCCAAAAACAAATACCAGATCATTGCCGGCGAACGCCGTTTCCGTGCCTCTAAACTGGCCGGGCTGACCAAAGTTCCGGCCTACATCCGCGAGGCAGGCGACGACGGTATGCTCGAAATGGCGTTGGTTGAAAACATCCAGCGCGAAGATTTGGATGCCATTGAGGTGGCCTTGTCGTACCAACGCCTCATTGACGAGTGCAAACTTACCCAGGAAACATTGAGCGAACGGGTTGGAAAAAAACGCTCAACCGTATCGAACTACCTGCGGCTGCTGAAGCTTCCGGAACTGATACAAAAAGGCATCATGGACAAAACCATTAGCATGGGCCACGCCCGCGCCTTAATCAACATTCCCAATACCGAAGACCAGCTTTCAATTTATGAATTGATTTTGGACGAAGAACTTTCGGTGCGTAAGGTTGAAGAAATCGTGCGCAACCTAGGGCAAACGGGCGGAGCAGTCGAAACTGCAGAAAAGTTGGCAGAAAGCAAAAAAGATAAATACCCGCAAGAATACGGGGAATTACAAAACCACCTGAGCAAATTTTTCAGCAGCAAAGTTGGTTTTTCGCTGAACGACAAAGGGAAGGGAAAAATCGTGATCCCGTTCAAATCTGCTAAAGATTTGGAACGAATCATGGGTATTCTCGACAAATTGAGCCGTTAACGACTTCAAACTAAGGGACATTGAAGCCAATTAAAATTATTGTATTTTCGCTCCTGTTCGCAGCAACCGGGCTGTGCGCGTTTGCCCAAGAGCCAAAGCTCGAAGGCGACACCATTCCGGTGCAGCAACCGGCTGCCCAAACGCACTCGCCCCGGAAAGCAACCATTTATTCGGCTGTTTTACCCGGACTAGGGCAAATTTACAACAAGAAATATTGGAAAGTCCCGTTAATATACGGAGGTTTTGTTGGTTTGGGCTATGCCATCAACTGGAACAACGATTATTATGTGCTTTACCAACAAGCCTATGCCGACATTGTTGATGATGACCCAAATACAAACTCGTTCAAGGACTTAGTAATTGAGGGGAATTGGGATTGGGACAATGCCAGCCAGGTGACCCAGTTTACAACCCGGCTCAACAGTGCAAAGAACTCGGCACGTCGCAACCGCGACTTTATGATTATTATCAGTGCTGCTTTTTACGCACTCAATATCATCGATGCAACAGTCGATGCGCATCTTTTCGGTTTCGACATTGGGGACGACCTTAGTATGAACTGGGCACCCGGCCCGGTCTATTGCGCTGGTAAACAAGTTCCCGGAGTGAATATACAAATCAGATTTTAAGGGGGACGAATGAAAAAAGTATGTTTTTTGATTGGATTGGTTGTCCTTGGTAGTTGGAAAGCCATGGCCGACAGTAACGAACGGACTAACCTGAAACAAATTGCCCGGATCGAGGTTCTGGCCCTGGATACCCTCAACGGGTACGAATCGGTATTTGCTTCGCCCGACGAAAACCTGAACGACTTGTTTGGCGAACAAATGGACAGCCTGTTTAGCAGCTGGTACATTCAAAATACCTACGATGTTGATTTTTTTCGCAGCGAAAACCAAGCCTTAAGCCTGAATTCGCTACCCGATTCGGTTTATATCAAGCGACTGCAAAGCATCGATTCGTTTATGGAACTGTCGTACAATCCGACAGTTAAAAATTTTATAGAGTTGTACACCCAGCGCAAACGCGGCCTCACCGAAATGATTTTGGGGCTATCGAGCTACTATTTTCCCATGTTCGAAGAGCAACTCGAAAAGTATAACCTGCCCATGGAGCTGAAATATTTGCCGGTTATTGAGTCGGCACTGAACCCGGGGGCACGCTCACGGGCAAATGCCGTTGGGTTGTGGCAGTTTATGTACGGCACCGGAAAAATGTACAAACTCGAAATCAGCACATTTGTTGACGAACGGCGCGACCCCGAAAAGGCCACCCAGGCAGCCGCCAAATTCCTGAGCGACCTGTACCAAATATACAAAGACTGGCACTTGGTGATTGCAGCTTACAACTGTGGCCCGGGTAACGTAAACAAAGCCATCCGGCGTGCCGGGGGTGCCGGGGGTGCCCGCGATTACTGGTCGGTATATTATTACCTGCCGCGCGAAACCCGTGGCTATGTACCTGCCTTTATTGCCGCAGCTTATGTGATGAACCATTACCAGGAACACAACCTGCAACCGCGTTACCCCGATTTCCCCATTGTAACCGACACCATACAGGTGCACAGCTACCTTCATTTTAAACAAATTGCCGAAAAAATAAATGTCCCCGAGGCTGAAATATTGGCACTGAACCCGCAATACCGTCTGGATATTATCCCGGCAAAAGAAGACAAACCATACACGTTGCGACTGCCCATTGAAAAAGTTACCTTGTACCTTGATTACGAAGACAGCATTTTTGCCCACAACCGCGAAAAGTACTTCCCGAATAACGAAATTCGTGTACCCAAAGAGCGTAGTGGCTATGCCACCGGAAGTTCGGATGTAAGCGGCCGCGACCGGCTGGTTTATACCGTCCGTTCGGGCGACAACCTAGGCGCCATTTCGCAAAAGTTCCGGGTAAATGTGACCGATCTCCGCCGCTGGAACAACATTCATAAAAACCTGATACGGGTGGGGCAAAAACTGGTGGTTTACGTGCCAGCAGGTAAAGGCGACAATTATGCCCAAGCCAGCAACGTAAGCCTGTCGGCGTCCGCATCGTCCGCTTCCACGGCCTCATCGCGGGTGAGCTCCGATGCCGAATTTGTGTATTACACCGTTCGTAAAGGCGACACCTTGTGGTCGATTGCCCGTCAGTTTCCGGGTGTTTCCAATCAGGATATTATGAACATCAACAATATGCGCTCATCGGCCATTAAACCGGGGCAAAAGCTGAAAATACAACGCAAGAGTTAGCGGCCTGTTGATTACTCGATTTGCACAGCCCCGATTTTCATGCTACTTTTAGCTGAACTGAAATCGCTGGTATGAAACCTTTCCGGGTATTTTTGTTTGTCTCTTCGGTGCTTTTACTCATATTCCTGGTTTCTTTTCTGCAATCGGAAAGAAGCCAGGAATATTTGCATGAAAGTGCTTCGCCAAAGCCCGATAGTACCTTTCGGGCAGCAAATAGCATCCCCGGTGACAGCCTCTCTTTAATGGTCGATTCAATGCTGAACGACTCGGCTTTGTTTGCCATTGCAGGCGACACTGCCAAAAACGCGAGCAACTATCCGCTTGCAATTCCTGAGGGGAGCGGCCTGTTATTCCCGCCCGGCGATTCAATCCGGCTGCAAAAATTATCGGCCTTGCTCAAAACCGCTTCAACTCAAAACCAACAAGTCCGGATACTTTACTACGGCGATTCGCAAATCGAAAACGACCGCATTACCTCCACCCTGCGAAAAAGGCTGCAACAATGTTTCGGCGGCCGGGGGCCGGGGCTTATTGCACCCGACCAGTATTACAACCCAGCACACCAGCTACAAATGAGCCTCTCGGACGGCTGGCAGGTTTGGCTTCCAAAAGATGAAACCTTCCGCAACCGGAGCATTATTTTTCGCAACACCTTGGCTGTGGCTAACAACGAAGCGCTTTGGTTCCGCATCAACCGGTTGAAATTGCGACCGGCAGAAAACGATTACCAGCAGCTTCGGCTGTTTTTCAGCGCCAACCAAGGTTCCGGGCTCGAATTGATAAATGCTTCGCAAACGGTATTGAAAGAAGAAGCCGACTCGGCCTGCCAGGTTCGCAGCCTTACCGAACATTTCGGCCAAACCCCCAACGATCTGAAAATAATGTTCAATCCCCGCGACAGCCTCTGCGTAACCGGTATTTCGCTCGAAAGCGCGAGTGGCGTGTTTGTCGACAATATTGCCTTGCGCGGGCTGGCTTATCCTCCTTTCAACCAGTCCGACAGGCAAAGCCTCCAGCAAATGTTTGGGCAACTGCACCCCGCCATGTTTATTCTTCAATTTGGGGTGAATTTGGTTCCGTACCCTTCGGCCGACTATGCTTTTTTCCGCAGCCAGTTTAACCGGCAACTACGCTGGTTGCGAAGCTCTTTCCCCGAAGCCCCCATTCTGGTTATCGGCGTTTCGGACATGGCGCACCGGGTGGACGGGCAACTGGTTTCGTACGATAACATTCACCACATAAAACAAATACAGTACGAAGCCGCCATGAACAACCATTGCCTGTTCTGGGATTTGGAGCAGTACATGGGTGGCCCCGGAAGTATGGTTGGTTGGGTTGAAGCTGTTCCTCCCCTCGCCCGAAAGGATTATGTACATTTTTCGGAACAGGGTGCCGGGCAGGTTGGAAACCAACTGGCGGAATTGCTGCTAAACGAACTTGAAAGTTACCAACAAACAGCATGGAAGAACAACTGAGCAAACTGCTGCACGAGCTAACCCACTACCTTCCCGATCACCCGCTGTTTTATACCGGGATGGCCTTTTGGATTGCCTTTGCCCTTATTCTCGGGTTTTATTCGCTGGTGTACCGTGATAGCCTATCCCGAAATAGTTACTTGCTGGCTGCCAGTTGGTATATTTATTACCAGATGAATGGCGCTTTTTTGTCGCTGCTGGTGTTCTCGTGCCTGTCGAATTATGGTTTTGGCCTGCTTATCAACAGGTTCCGCAAGAACCGTTTTTGGGTAGCGTTTGCCATCGCCTTCAACCTTACGCTGCTGGGCTATTTTAAGTATGCGTATTTTTTTACCGGGTCGGTCAACGAGCTTTTCGGAACCAATTATGTTGTTTTTAACTGGTTGGGCTGGTTGTTCAATCAGGTTCATGCGGGGATGGCCGATATGCACAGCATTGCTCTGCCAATTGGCATTTCATTTTATACCTTTCAGGCCATCAGCTATTTATGCGATGTGCGACAGCAGCGCGTGGATGCGGTGCGCAACCCACTCGACTTCAGCTTTTACCTCAGCTTTTTTCCACAACTGGTAGCTGGGCCTATTGTGCGGGCAGCAGCTTTTATTCCGCAGCTGTACCAGCGCTACCGCCTGAGCAGCGAAGAATTGAGCCATGCCGTATTTCTGATTTTGAAAGGACTGCTTAAAAAGATGGTCATTGCCGACTTTTTGGCCCTTAACTTTGTCGATCGTATTTTCGATGCACCCGGCGCTTACTCGGGCCTCGAAAACCTACTGGCCGTATATGCCTATTCCATTCAAATTTACTGCGATTTTTCGGGCTATACCGATATTGCCATTGGACTGGCACTGATACTGGGCTACAAAATCCCCGTCAACTTTAATGCCCCTTACCAAGCCACCAGCCTAACCGATTTTTGGCGGCGATGGCACATTTCGCTCTCGCTGTGGCTGCGCGACTATTTGTACATTCCACTGGGCGGAAACCGGAAAGGCAGTTTGCGCATGCACATGAACCTGCTTATTACCATGCTACTGGGCGGATTGTGGCACGGCGCCAGCTGGCGTTTTGTTATTTGGGGGGCTATTCACGGCCTAGGCCTGTCGGTAGAAAAGTTACTCCCGAAGTGGTTGAAAAACCGGGACTCTCGTAAAACTAATTTCGTAAAAGGTTTTATCACTTTCCAGTTGGTAAGCCTGGCCTGGATATTTTTTAGGGCACCCGATATGGCTACCGTTCACCGCCTGTTTTTCCAGTTGCAACACCACTTTATACCGCAATTAACAGCCGAAGGAACACGAAACTATGCCCCCACAATGGGTATTTTGTTACTCGGTTTTGTGCTTATCTGGTTTCCGTACGGGTTGAAGGAACGCATCCGTGGACTGTTTATCCATTTGCCTTTTATGGTGCAGGTTGTGGCTTGCGTGCTGGTCTTTGTTCTTATTCAGTCTATTTCAAGTTCTGATATTCAACCCTTTATCTATTTCCGTTTTTAACGATCCTGCCTAAAAATAATTCTTTCAACCCCGGAATCAGGGATGTAACATTTTTTTTTAGATTTGTGGTAATCTGGATACTACAAGCTATCTGGATCTGAGCTTGGAATATTCTAGTATTCAACACAAAGCCCGTCGGTTGCTGTGACCAATCAATCAAAATCTGAGCTTGGAATATTTTAGTATTCAACCCAACCCATTTGTGCGTAGAATCTGATGTACCGAAAAATTCAACGCGTGCAAAAAGTACTCGAGAATGCGGCTTTGCACACCGAAAAGTTTAGTAAAACCAGTGGTCTGGGCTGCGCCCCGAAGTGCCATTTGTGCTGTCTGAAGAAGGACATTTCAGCCAGTCCGCTCGAATTTTTCCCTATGGCCTACCATCTGGTTAAAAGTGGCGGAGCCGACCGTTTTTACGATCAACTGGAACAACTGTCGGAACCGGAAATCTGCGTGGTATTCAATGCCTTACCCAATGCCCCCGGTGGTTGCAGCAATTACCTGTACCGAGGGCTTATTTGCCGCCTGTTTGGATTTTCGACCAGCCGCGACAAACAGGGGCAATACCGCATGGTTACCTGCCGGATTATTAAAGAAACCCCTGCCTACCAAAGCCTTCAACCCAAAACCATTGCCAAAGCGCCGGTTGCCGCCGACTATTACATGCAACTGGCCGCCATCGATTGGCAATTGGCCCACGAGCAGCTACCGATTAACCAAGCCATTAAGCGGGCACTGGAGCTGGTTATGCGCTACTACCAATACCGACGGCCCTATAGGTAAGCCTAAAGCTGTTTTGGCTTTGATACCTGCCGTTTTCAATCTCTTCTTTTTTATCGATGATTGAATTTTGTTCCGAAAATCGAACAGAATTGGCTTTTTGCAGAAAAACTGTTGTGAATTGGTCGTGTTTGGATGAATTTGTTACAATTATTTTTTCACCATATTTGTAAGCATAAAATTGATTGCAGATATAAATAAGAGCTACGAGCGCTTAGTAGTCCCAGCTACTCGGTTCTTTCTCGTTCATTAAGCTTAGTTTGAATTTAGGATACGATAAATGGATTAATGGATCAGGTGGGTTCAAAATCTTTTTTGAAGAACACTATTCCTCATTTTGCGTGCTGGCAAATTATTATTTGCCCGACAGCGCTGAGGGTGCCGACATTGTGCAGGAAGCATTTGTGTCGGTGTGGAATAAGCGAGCCGATATCAGGGATACAAGAGCAGCCAAAGCCTATCTATACAAGCACATAAAAAACAGGTGTTTAAACTGTATCAGGGATACCAAACGCAGACAGGGGATTATCGGTGAAAGCCACGATCTGAGCCATTTCAACCACGACAAGGTCATTGAACAGGAAACCTACGAGCTGATTTACAAAGCTATAAAAAACCTGAGCCCCCAAAACCAACAGGTTATTGAGTATTCGCTGGACGGCCTGTCGAACAAAGAGATAGCGGAGAAGCTCAATATTAGCATCAACTCGGTAAAAACCAACAAACAGCGGGCCTTCCAAAAACTTCGAAAACTGCTTATCCCGGAGCTGTTTCTCCTAATTTATCTGTCCAAGAAGTACGCCAAGACCCAACCGGTTTTTGTCTAGCCCTCAAAAAAAATAAAACAAAACGCTCACACGCTGTCACCCGATTTCCTGACTTAGGTGCTTTAAAAGCATAGAAAGCGTATAAATGGTACAGGACAAACAGGAATTTGAAAGAATAGCCATCTTGATCTTCAAGGAGATTAGCGACGAAATCAGCGCCGAAGAGTCAGCAGAACTGAAAGGATGGCGCACGCAGAGTATTGAAAACAGCAGGGCTTACCGAAGTATTAAAAGTTCACAGAACTTTAAAAACTGGCGGCGGTCAAAGGAACGGGTAGATTTAAGTGAAGGCTGGTTACGTATATCTGCAGAAATCGAAAGAAAAGGGGCAAAAAAAATCATTCTCACCAGCTTATCGCGCATAGCAGCGGTATTCCTGATTTCGCTGTTCATCGGTGGCCTTACTTATTTTCACCTGCGTACAGTAAAGCTCAACCACGAAGTGGTGCAGCATGGAGAACCAATTAAACCCGGTTCATCAAGGGCAACCTTAACGCTTGGCAACGGGCGAAGCGTTGTGCTTGACTCCATGAATACGGCACGGTTCACCGAAATCGACGGAACCGAAATCCAAAAGAGTCAAGGTGAAATAAACTACAACAAAGCCCGCGAGAAGCCCGATACAGAATTGGTTTACAACACCATACAGGTTCCGCTTGGCGGCGAGTACCGTTTGACCCTTTCGGACGGGACAAAGGTACACCTCAATGCCATGTCCTCGCTTCGGTTTCCGGTTCAATTTGGGGCCGATTGCCGGGAAGTTCAGTTAACAGGCGAGGCCTACTTTGAAGTTGAAAAAGATACGAAGCGCCCCTTCCGGGTAAATACCCGCGAGATGAAGGTCGAAGTATTAGGAACCTCCTTCAACTTAAATGCTTACGACGATACCAAAAATACTGTAGCCACCTTGGTCGAGGGGCAAATTAAACTGATCGACCCGCATAACAACCGCCCGGCAAGACTGCTGCAGCCCAACGAACAGGCCGTGCTGAACAACGAGTCTGGTGAAATTGAGTTTCGGCAGGTTGATGTGTCCAACTACATTGGCTGGACAAACGGGCAGCTGGTATTCCACAACATGCCCCTAGAGGAGATTATGTTGCAGCTTAAGCGGTGGTATGCCATCAGGGTGGAGTACGCGGACGCCAGTGTGAGGACTATCCGGTTCAACGGCAGTCTGGACAAATACGAAGACATAGAAAAGTTTATCGATATCATCGAAGCGACGCGCAAGCTTGAAATTACCATTGATAACGGGACCCTTTATTGCAAAAGAGCCAAAGGCGAGGCAAAGAAAAACGGTTTACCGGCGAATTGACGAACATGTCCGGCCCGCTACTGATTTGTGCGGGCTATTATAAATACATAACGAACTGACCTATGAGAAAAAACACTGTGAACAATGCTTTTCGCGAGTGGAAAGTATTTCGGTTTCTAATTATGATGAAGCTTGTTTGGATAATAGTCCTGGCATCAGCACTGCAAACCTTTGCCACAGAGTCTTATTCCCAAACGACCAAAATTGCTCTCAGCTTGAAGGATGCTTCGCTGGAAGAGGTCATTTGGACCATTAGAAAACAAGCCCAATTCACTTTTTTCTACGAAAGCGAGGATATTAAAAATGTTCAGGGCTTAACGGTAAAAGCCAAAAACCAAACAGTGGATGCTATTTTGGAAGAATGCCTTCAGAATACCGGACTTAGCTACGAAATTGTTCACAAGGCAGTTATCATTCATAAAAGCAACGAGACTGCGGGTTCCGTATATCCGGATCTCCTTGACAATCAACAACCGGACTCGAAGAAAACGATCAGCGGGAAGGTGACCGACTCTGCCGGTTTGCCTCTGCCGGGAGTAACCGTGTTGGTGCCCGGCACGACCACCGGTATAGTGACCGATGCGAAAGGAGAATTTAGTATCAACGCCCCGTCGGCAACCAAGAGCCTTCAGTTTTCGTTTGTTGGAATGAAGACCATTGAGATGGCCATTACCGATGTGGCCAAAGTGGTGCTGCATGAAGACCAGGAACAACTGGACGAAGTGGTAATAACGGGCTACTCGACTACGGATCGGAAAATGTTTACCGGCTCATCAGATCATTTAACCCTAAAAGACATTCAGCTGGCTGGTATCCCCGACATCAGCAAGGCGCTGGAAGGAAACTCGGCAGGCGTTGCCGTGCAGAATGTTTCGGGCACATTTGGCGCGTCGCCCATCATTACCATCAGGGGAAGTTCGTCAATTAACGGAACCAACAAACCGCTTTGGGTCATTGACGGGGTTGTGCAGGAAGACCTCATCAACATGTCGGCCGACGACCTGACTTCTGGAAACCTAAGCTCTGTGTTAACCTCGGGCGTTACAGGAATAAACCAGGAAGACATTGAAAGCATTCAGATTTTGAAAGACGTATCGGCAACAGCCATATACGGCGCTCAGGCGATGAACGGGGTCATCGTCATCACAACCAAGCGGGGAAAAACAGGGGCGCCCCGTATCAATTACTCCGTTAGCACCACCATGAGGGAAAGACCCCGGGTAACCGATTTTGACATCCTGAACTCGGGCGAGGAAATCCAGATTTACCGCGAGTACCTGAGGAAGGGGAGCTTTCCGATTACTATTTTGAGAACCAACGAGAACTGGGGTACGCTCGGCAAAATGTACGAAGGGATTATAAACAACAGCTTGCCGCTGACACAGGAGACTACCCTGAATGAAGACTATCTGGAGTACTACGCCAACACCAATACCGACTGGTTCAGCGTATTGTTTGATAATTCGTTTACCGTTCAGCATTCCCTAAGCATCGGCGGAGGGTCGGAAAAGGCAAATTATTACGCGTCATTGGCCTATTACAAAGACTATGGTGCCACCGAGGTTGACGGGGTAAACAATTACATTGCCAGCCTGAACACCGACTTTATTTTATCCGATAAGCTGAGAGCAGGCATTATTTTAAACGGAAACTATCGCGACCAGCGTGTTCCCGGGACGAAAGACCGGGAATTTGATCCGCTGACCGGCCAATACAACCGCGACTTCGATATCAACCCCTTCAGCTATGCCCTGAATACCTCGCGATCCATGACCCCATACGACGAAGATGGTGATTTGCAGTATTATCAAAGCAACTTTGCACCATTCAATGTCCTACACGAGCTAAAGCATAATTTCGTTGACATTGGCGTGACCGACCTCTCCATAAAAACGAACCTCGATTATGACATCCGAAAAAACCTGTCGGCAAAATTTGTGCTGTCGGGGCGTTGGGCCAACACGCTGATGGAGTACAAAATTCACGAAAGCTCCAATGCGGCCGAGGCCTACCGGGCAGGAACACAACATGGCGTTAGCGGTGAAATTGAAAGCATTCGCGATGCCAACCGCTTTTTAATGAAAGATGTTACTGACCCCAATGTTGACCCCTACAGTATTTTACCCGAAGGCGGATTTTACAACACCAGCGAAAATACCCTGGTGAATTACAACTTCAGGGCTTTGGTGGAGTGGTCGCCAACCATCAACGAATTAAGCCGGGCAAATATTCTGGCTGGTTCTGAAGTGAAATATACCGACCGGGAGGGGCGAAGGAATGAAGGTTATGGAATTTTGTATGATCGGGGAGGCATTGTAAACACCCACCCGGATGTGATTAAATACCTGAATAATAATGGATTGAAGTATTTTTCCTATTCCGAGTTCAGGGATCGCTTTCTAGGTTACTTCATTGATGCCAAGTATGCCTACAACGAAAAGTATGTTGCCGGCGGAACGTTTCGCTACGACGGTTCCAACCGCCTTGGGAATACGCCGAAAGCCCGATGGTTGCCATCGTGGAACGTATCGGGAGCCTGGAACATGCAGGAAGAACCGTTTATGCAGAAAGTGGCCTTCGTTAACCTGTTGAAATTAAAGGCAACTTATGGTTTGTCCGGCACTATGGGACCCGACGCCAGCGCCGTACTCTCACTTTATGCCGGCACTCCTTTGCGCCCAATTGACTCGGACACCGAAACCGGAATTTACATTGGCGATCTCGAAAACAGAGACCTGACCTGGGAAAAATTGCACGAGTTGAACCTGGGTTTTGAGTTGCGCATGTTTAAAAATAAGGTGTACACCGAGTTTAACTACTACAAGCGTAAATCGACAGACTTGATTGACTACATCACGACGTCCGGGATTGGAGGTATTGGGATTAAGTACGGAAACATAGGCACCATGAAATCGGATGGTGTGGAGCTCACACTCAGAACAAATACCCTGACATACAAAAACTTCAAGTGGACAACGCAGCTCACCTACAACTTTCACCGCAGTGAAATTACCGAGCTCGATGCTCACTCAACCTTTGCCAATGCGGTGGTGGGAACAGGCGTAGCCCAGCTTGGGAGACCTCACCGAGCCCTATACTCGACCCGCTTTGCCGGGCTGGACAGCAACGGGATACCGACCTTCTATGATAAGGACAAGCAGGTGGTCTATGACATTAATCTTCAACAACGGGATAACATGGAAGACTGGCTGGTTTATGAAGGCCCGGTGGCACCCAAGGGACAAGGCGGCCTTCGAAACGATTTGACCTATAAAAACTGGAGCCTTGGTGTGAACATTATTTACAAATACGGCAACAAAATACGCCTACAGGACCTGTACCCGACCAACGTTAACGGATTGGAAATTTACGACTATCGGTCATTCTCCAAAGACGTGGCCAACCGGTGGGTATTGCCGGGCGACGAATACGTGACCAATGTGCCGGCCCTGCTGGATACAAAGACCATTGAACTGCTTGACGGGCAAAACGCCTATAGTTTGTACAATGTGAGTGACCAACGGGTTGCCGACGGCGATTTTATTCGATTGAAAGACATCAGTATCGCCTATGTATTTCCCAAGCTTTGGGTGGCAAGTTCGGTGCGTTTAGCCTTGAATGTCAATAATGTGGCCTTGCTTTACTCCGACAGTTCGCTCAATGGTGTTGACCCCGAGTTTTACAATGCCGGCGGGGTCGCATTGCCTAACCAACGAACCTATTCATTCACCTTAAATTTAAACTTTTAGTCCGATGAAACAGATTAACCACATTTGCTATGTTGCATTAGTTGCTTTATCGGCAAGTTGCACAAACGGTTTTTTGGAGGAAGATCCGGATAACCGACTTGAAATAAACACCTTGAAAAAGGCCAACGAACTCTTGGTTTATGCGTCCAATGAGGGCAGCTATGCTTTTCTGGAACAAATGACCGACAACGTATCCTACATCGCCGATAATATGCACCTGTCGGGTTTGGACGATGAGATCTTCAACTGGAAAGAAAGCTTGAATGAAGATCAGGATGGACCGATTTACTTTTGGAACAACGGCTATTATGCCATTGCGCAAGCCAATGCCGTGTTGAGTCGTATCGATGAATTGGAGGGCGATGAGGCCTACAAAAAGCACATCAAGGGCGAGGCACTGCTGTTTCGGGCCTATAACCATTTTATGCTCGTCAATATTTTTGCTATGCCGTACAGTTCCGCCACTTTAACATCGCAGGGCATTCCCTATGTTGAGGAATTGGAGACGAATCTGAACACCAAATACACCAACAACACCATTGGGGAAGTGTACGAAAAAATTGAGCGCGATATGCTGGACGGACTCTCACTGATCGACGATTCTTACATTCGGGAAGCTCCTAAATACCACTTTAACAAGAAAGCGGCCCTGGCTTTTGCCTCGCGGTTTTATTTGTGGACGGGGAACAACGAAAAGTGTATCGACTACAGTACCCAAATGTTGGGGAGTGCGCCCAGTCAATACATTCGCAATTACAGCTTGTTGTTCAACGCAGGAGGCTCGGCTGCGGCAGGAGTTGCTTTCATTAATACGGCAGAAAAGAGCAACTTGCTGGTTGCCCGCCGCGAAACCTTGTACAGTTTGCGCTATGATGCAAAAGACCGGCTCAGTACCAGTCAATTTCAATCAATATTTTTGTTGAACATCCTTGGTTCCTCGGGAAACGCAAGGGCACTTATTGCCTATTACGGGAACTCCAGCTACACCTGTGTCCGTCTGGCAAAGAACTACGAGTATTTTCGAAGAACATCGTTAAGCTCGAACATTGGTTACCCTTATCGCATTGATGTATTGTTCCGTGGCGAGGAGGTATTGCTGAACCGGGCCGAAGCCTATTCAAACCTGGGAAAAACAGATGAAGGCATTGCCGATCTGGAAATATTACTGAAGGCACGCTACCTGGATGATTTGAGTTTTCTTGGGGACTTCGCTATCTGGGTAAACTATTACGATATTATTGAGGAAGTTGCAGGCCTGGATGAAGCCGGTGTCCTGGCCGATTTGATTGAACGCGAACGAAGACGCGAGTTTATGGAAGAAGGAATACGCTGGTTCGACATCAGGCGCTTGGGCCTGACCGTTAGCCGCGCCAATGGCAATGTACTCACTGCCAACGACTCGAGGAAAGCAGTTGCTATCCCGGAGCTGGCACGCGAAAGTCTGGGAATTGGGATCGGCGAAAATTCGGAGACGGCCAGCGAACGGCTAAATCCGCAGTCACCAACACCGGGCTTACTCGAACTGATAAACAACAATTAAAGCAACAAGTATGAAACAGCTGATACGATATAGTTTAATCGTCGTTGCCCTGGCCTTTGCCTCTTGCAAAGACGATGTGAACACCGAGCATGTGCGTGTTGATGTGGCCGAATCAACGCATCCGAACGACATTTACGCCCGCGAAAACTTTACCAAGGTTTACAACTCGCGGATTGTCTGGAGAAGGGATGAGATTAATTCCGACATCGATAAATTTGTGGTACCTCCTTACGAAGAGTTGGTAATCCCTATGATGAAGGTGCTTCAGGAGTTTTGGATTGGTCCCTTCAACACAACGCCTGAAGGCAAAGCCTTGGTTGATCAATTATTCCCACCCGAAATCGTGATGCTGGGTTCGGGACAGTACAATGTTGAGGCCGGTACCATTACGCTGGGTATTGCCGAAGGAGGCGTGCGCATAACCCTGACACAGGTAAACGAATACGACATGACCGATGCGGATTGGTTGCAACAACAGCTGAGAACCATTTTGCACGAATTTGCGCACATCACCCATCAGAGTAAGTCCTTACCCGACGGGTGGAAGGACATTTCATCAAACCGAACCGGAACCAACTGGGTCAATATCTCCGACGCACAGGCCATCACGATGGGTTATGTGTCGCCTTATGCATCAAGTTCTGCTGCCGAGGACTTTGCCGACTTTGTAGGTATCTTCCTGGCAACACCCAAAGAAGAGTTTGAAGCAAACTACCTAAGCCTGGAGGATTGCTATGGCTTGACGGATGCCGAAGAGATTGAAGCCTGCCTGGAACGGCAGGTGGGGATAACAATCCTCAATGAAAAATACGACGTTGTAGTGAGCTATTACAACGAGAAGTTTGGAATTGACATCCTGGCGCTCCGGGATGAAATTGAATCGCGAATCGCGGCAGTAACCGAATAAATAAACAGAAAATGAAAAAAATAACGAATCTGCTCGTAACGAGCTGCCTGATAGGCGGATTTCTGGTCTCATGCAGCGAGGCGGAGGACTCCTTTTTTGACCAAAGTGCGGAAGCGCGGATACAGGAGCAATTGCAGGAATACCGCGACGTATTGACCTCGGCCGAAAATGGCTGGTATGCTGTTTATACCCCTTTTCAGAATGGCCCCGAGTATAAGCTGTGGTTCAGTTTCAACAAAAACGGACGCGTGACCACCTGGTCTGATTTGCCTTCCGGGGATTACCTGCACCCCCCTAACCAAAGCGGGTATTTTTAAGAAAGACGAAAGCAACTACC
>JBKEAN010000079.1:0-10208 GCA_047972415.1 Mangrovibacterium sp. | reverse complement strand
GCAACTCGTCCTGCGTGTAGTAGCCACCGTAGTACGGAACACCGTCGCGCAGCTGAATAAAGCGGGGGTCGAGGGCAAAAATGCTGTCCTCTTTGGCCCGTTCAATGCAAAGCGAGTCCTGCGCGTTAAATTGCCGCCATGCTCCCTTCTCTGTTAAGCCCGGATATTGCTTTATTTCAATGCGCCAGCCCTGGTCGTCGGTTAAATGCAGGTGCAGTTTGTTTAGTTTGTACAAAGCCAGCAAATCAACCGTCCGCTTCAGGTAGTCCATCGAAAAGAAATGCCGCGACACATCCACGTGCATTCCCCGCCAGTCAAATTGAGGGCGATCGTATATCTCCAAAGCCGCAATGGACAGCTCGGTTGCGGTTTTGCCCTGCTCGATACCGGTTGGCAACAGCTGCCGAAGAGTTTCCAGGGCATAAAAAGCCCCTGCCGGGTCGCCCGCTGCAATAAGTAGCTCGTCGGGTGTAATTTTCAGCACATAAGCGCCTGCAAAACCGAAGGTATCCACTACACTCAGCTTGATGCGGTTTACACCGGCATCGGTTGGTAAACTTTGTCCCAGCGCCTTTTGCATCAGCGATTGCAAAAATCCGGCTTCGTTGTCAAAACGTCCGGCATCGTCGCGCACCAATTGGGTTTTGGGTTGAAGTTGAAATACTCCTTTGCCCTGTGTTAAGCTGCTTGGATACGGAACCAGACTATTCTCGGGCTGCGTTGCTTGCTTACAGGCTGTAACCAAGGCAATAAGTACAATTAAAATTGAAAAATACTTCACGGAATTTTGTTTTTGATTCAGGTTAAACCCCCAAAGATAAACCCCAAAGCCGGAAGTCCAAAAATGAGCCCCTCTAAATCTCCCCGGAGGGGAGACCTGAAGAAGCAACTTATTTTATAACCCTGTCCGTTTTTTTAAAACCAGACAGGGTTATAAATCCCTCCCCTTCGGGGAGGCCAGGAGGGGCTTTTATTCATACCGCAACGCCTCCACCGGGTTTCGCGTGGCTGCCCGCCAACTTTGCCAGCTCACGGTTAACAATGCAATTGCCAAGGCCAACAGGCCGGCCAGGGCAAATATCCACCAGCTGAGGGTAGTTTTGTAGGCAAAGTTTTCGAGCCATTTGCTCATGGCGTAGTACGCAATGGGTGTGGCAATTACAAAGGCAATGACTACCCACTTTATAAAGTCGCGGTTGAGCATGGCCAGTATTTCGGAAACTTTGGCGCCGTTTACTTTGCGGATGCCGATTTCTTTGACCGAACGTTGCAGCTTAAATGCAGAAAGCGATAAAATACCCAAAGCCGAAAGCATTACCGCCAACAACGCGAACAGAGACAATACATTGGCCTGCGCATATTCTTGTGCATAAACGTTGCGGTAGCTGTCGGTAATATACTCGTAATCCATCGGGAATTCAGGGTTTACCGTTTGCCAGGCCGACGCGATGGCTGCTAAAGCCTTTGTACGCTGGCGCGGATCGATGTTGATAAGGAAACCGTAGTTGAACATTTTGCGCGAAACAATCACCAAAGGCTTCTCCTGGCTATGTAAGTTTGTGTAGTGGAAATCGGGAACCACGCCCACCACTTCGCCCTCGGGAAACAGGTCGGGCAGGTTGAACTTAAGATGAAAGCGCTTCCCGATGGCATCTTCGGGCTTTACAATTCCCAGTTGTTTCAGGGCGCTTACATTCAAAATATATTGCTCGCGGTAATGTCCCACTTTTTGCTCCAGCTCGGCAATCAGCGCCGTATTTGGGTTTGTGCTCTGCCGCTGAATGGACAGCTCGGTTGCATTGGCTTCCCACTGTAAGCCGGGGGTTGGTCTTAAATCCAGGGTGCCGGCAAGCGGTTTCACACCCATGCTAACAAAAAAATTTGAATCGGTGGTTAAAATACCCAGCATGAGCTCTTCGTCTTTTTGGATGCCTTCCATTTCAACCCAAACATTGTCCAAAATGTCGCCGCCCGGCTCTTCCATGGCGGCCGTCATGTTCGTAATCGAGGGTTCCTTTTCCAGTTGGGTCTTCAGCAGGTCGTATCGCTGAACCACTTCCCAGGGGTTATTGCTCATCACCACCATGTTGGCATTTTCCGATTCAGGATGCTGCTTATTCAAAAAATTCATTTGCCGCTTCAACACCAAGGTACAACTAATAGCTAATACGGCCAGTGTAAACTGAAGCACCAAAGGTAGTTTGTACAACTTGCCACTTCGCCCATCGAGCTTTGTATTCAGTTCCAAGTTCATATTCAGTAGCGGCAGTAAAGCAATCAACACGATAACGAATACAAAAGGAGTAACAATAGCCGCCATTTTACCAGGCAATAACAAAGGCTCAAACCCAAAAAACTCGCGCCCGATAAACCAGCTCAGCAGGATACCAAGCACAACCGAAATACCTGCCAGTAGCAATGCTTCGGCAGCAAGTTCGCGGGCAAGTATCCGCTTCGAGGCTCCGTTGATTAGCTTTACCCGTAGTATTTTCATCCCGGCAATAAACTGTACCCGGCTTAAATTGAAGTAATTAATAAGGGCGATGAAAAGCACAATAATAGCCCCCGTTCCCAAGAGAATGAGCGAAAGAATATCGCCGTTTTTTTCCATTTCGCGGGTCAGATGACTGTATAAATGAATATCGGTCAATTTTGTGAAATAAAGAATCGGGCTTGGCCGGTCTGCTTCTTTTTCGCTGTCCCATTTTTGCTGAATGCTTTCTTTCAGCGCCTGTACATCGGCGCCCGGTTTCATCAACAGGTAAGTGTAAGCCCAGGTGGTCCGGTCTTCGAGCTCGGTAAACGAGGTAAGTAATTGCGCATGAAAGTGTGAGTTCGCCTGAAAATCGGCCATTACACCCTCAATCGTATAAACATTCGGCTCTGACGATTGCTGGTGAAACACCGTAATTTCCCGTCCAATTACATCGGTCGAACTAAAATACTTCAGGGCCAGGCTTTCGCAAATATAAGCCCGATTGGGTTGACGAAAAGCAGTAGCCGGATTACCCACCAAAACCTTAAAATCGAAGACATGAAAAAAAGTACTGTCGGTTGAAAAGGCCTGCTCGGTGTAAAACTGATGTTCGCCAATCCGGACAATTGCCTTTTTGAACGGGACTAAACGAACAAGGCTCTCCACAGCGGGGTACTCCTGCTGGATTTCGGTTGCGATATTACCAGACAACCGAGCCGGGTGAATTGATGTGGCACCGTTATTCGAGTTTATTGTTATCCGGTAAATACGGTCGGCTTTCGAGTGAAACCGATCATAACTCAGCTCGCTCCAGGTATAGGCCGAAATAAGGAGTAAAGCCGTTAGTGCCACCGTCAAACCAAGCAGGTTTACCGTAAACCATTGCCAGGTAGCTTTTAATCGTCGGAATATTTTCATAGGTTGAACCTTTCTTTATTTACTGAATCCCCTATTCATCTCCCCGGTGGGGAGATTTGAAGAAAGCCTCCTAAATCCTCCGAGGGGGACTTTGGAGCCGTTGTATATTTGTCGTTTCTATTCTCAGTTATTCATACTTTTCATTTCTTGTTCTCCCCCCTTCGGGAGAGTTAGAGGAGCCCTTATTCATACCGCAATGCCTCCACCGGGTTACGGGTGGCAGCCCGCCAGCTTTGCCAGCTCACGGTTAGCAGCGCAATTCCCAAGGCCAGCAAACCGGCCAAGGCAAAAATCCACCAACTGAGGGTGGTTTTGTAGGCAAAGTTTTCGAGCCATTTGTTCATAGCGTAGTACGCAATGGGCGTGGCTATAACAAAAGCAAGCACCACCAAAAGCACAAACTGCCGGTTTAGCATCAGCAGGATTTCCGACACACGGGCACCGTTCACTTTCCGAACGCCGATTTCTTTGGAGCGGCTCAGGCTTAGCAGAAAGATTTGAGCCAGAATACCCATGCAAGTCAACACTATAGCAATAAACGAGAAGAAAGCGATGGATTTGGCCAGTTTGTCTTCTTTTGCATACATGGCTTGAAACTGGGCATCGTAAAACAGAAACTCCATCGGGTCGTCGGGGAGCAGGGTTTTCCAAACCTGCCGAAGTTGTTCCATTTGTTCGCCCACCGGACCCGGCAACAAACGGAGCGACAAGGTATTAAAGCTATGCTCCGAATCGTAAAGCAATGCCAAAGGGGCAAGCTCCGCGTGAAGCGACTCCACATTGAAGTTGCCGACCATGCCCACCACCTTGTAACCGCCTTCACGTCCGTATTTGTATGTTTTTCCGTCAATTGTATCCCAGCCGTAACGCTTCATGGCGGCCTGGTTCATCATACAGGCTTTGTTTTGGTCGCCGGTTAAAAAACTCCGCCCTTCCAATAGTTGGATGCCCATTGTTTCCAAAAAACCGTCGGATACAAAAATGCAGTTCAGCATAAATTCGTCGTTCTCGATTCCGCTCCCAAGGCTCATGTTAATCCGGCCGGGCGAGCCGTTGCTTAAGGCGCTGCCAGCTACAAACGGAAGCTTAGCCATTTCATCTTTCAACACTTCTTTGTTTGCCGAGCCAAACGGCAGTTCTATTTTCACCAAGTGCTCCTCGTTAAATCCCAAATCGTGGTGTTTTATATACTGAAGTTGCTTGAAAATGAGCAACACTACGGCAATAAGCGCTACTGAAACAGTTAGTTGAAAAGTAATCATCAACTGGCGGGCAACTTGCTTTCCGTTGCGTTTGCGGCTCCCGCTAAGAAAATCGGTAATATTGAACCGCGACAAAATATAAACCGGCGCCAAGCTGTTCAGCAAAATAATTCCACCAACAACGGCGGCAAAAACAGGCAGCAAACGGCCAAGGTTAACATCGTCGGCCGAAATTGCACGCCCGAACAACACCCCGGTTGAGGGCAAAAGCACCAGCGCCAGCAAAACCGCAATAAGCAAAGCGATAAAAACACCCAACGACACCTCGACCAGCGAGCCCATCAGCAAATGCCTGTCGCCTGCACCATTGGTTTTGTTAATGCCTATTTCTTTCAGCTTGGCATACTGCACCGAAATGGTGTAATTGAGGTAGTTGATGGATGACAACAGGATAATGAGCGCCGCAATAGCCACAAAAACCAGCAACATACTGGCGTTGCCCCGCGTGTGCATATCAATCCAGCCAAGCTGGTTTGGAGAGAGGTAAATGTCGGCAATGCTTTGCAGGGCAAGGCTATCGGCTACCGTACTGGCTTGCCCCAAAGAAGCATTCAACTTGCGCGCAAAATCATCAGGGTGAATGCCGTCTTTCAGCAACAAAAAATGCTCAACCGGGTAAATGCAAATGCCGTTATCACAGGCCTGCGCCATTTGAAAATCATTGTTTTCACAGTTCAGCAGCAATTCGGCCTTAAAACTTGAGTTGGCCGGGAGGTCTTTCATGACGGCAGTTACGGTAGCTTCGAAAAACTCCTGTTTCACGGTTCGCCCCAGCGGGTTTTTATCGCCAAACAACTTCGCGGCCAGCGACTCGGTTACAACGGCCGAATTGAGTTGCGAAAAAGGCTTTTCGCCCAAACTGGCCACCACCGGCACCGAAAACATCGGGAAAAAGTTGTTGTTGGTTGACACCACGTGCTCTATGCGCACATAATCCTTTGTTTCGGGGTCTTTCAGCGTAATTTCGTAATACGAGTAGCCCAGCGGACAAGCGCTTTTCAGGTCCGGATAATTGGCCAACAGTTGCTCATTCAGCTTGTAGTCGAGCCCCGAATCGTTTTTTTTGGCATCGTACAAGCGGTAAATGTCCGGGTATTGCAGAAAGCATTTATTTACATTGTGTTCCGCATCGTAATACAGGGCAATGAGGATGCAGGCCGTAAAACCAATGGCAAACCCGCCGATAATGAGCGCCGAGTAGAGCTTGTTTTTCAACAAACTACGGATGGCTAGTTTTAATCTGAAGTAGAACATATTTTTCAATTTTTAAAGTCCCTCTAAATCTCCCCGGTAGGGAGACTTGAAGAAGCAAATTATTCGGTTCCAATACTGACAGGTTTTGGAAACCTGCCAGGAATAAAAAATCCCTCCTCCCGGGGAGGTTAGGAGGGGCTTTCTATTCATACCGCAACGCCTCTACCGGGTTTCGCGTAGCGGCTCGCCAGCTTTGCCAACTCACCGTCAGCAAGGCAATTCCCAAAGCCAGCAACCCGGCCAAAGCAAAAATCCACCAACTGAGTTCGGTTTTATAGGCAAAGCTTTGGAGCCACTTATTCATAGCGTACCAGGCAATGGGTGTGGCTATTACAAAGGCAATGGCTACCCATTTTATAAAGTCTTTATTGAGCATCACCAATATTTCCGCCACTTTGGCGCCGTTTACTTTGCGGATACCTATTTCTTTGACCGAGCGTTGCAACCTGAAAGCCGCGAGCGAGAAAATGCCCAAGGCAGAAAGCAATACCGACAATACCGCAAACAAGGACAACACGTTGGCTTGGGCGTATTCCTGCGCATAAACTTTGCGGTAACTGTCGGTCATGTATTCGTAGTCCATCGGGTAATCGGGGTTAACCGATTGCCAAGCCGAAGCAATGGCTGCCAAGGCCTTGGCACGCTGGCGCGGGTCGATGCTGATGATGAAACAATAGTTGAACATTTTGCGCGAAACAATCACCAGCGGTTTCTCCTCGCTGTGCATATTGGTATAGTGGAAATCTGGAACCACGCCCACCACTTCTCCCTCGGGAAAAAGGTCGGGGAGGTTGAATTTTAGACGGAAGCGCTTTCCAACGGCATCTTCGGGTTTGGCAATCCCCAATTGTTTCAGGGCACTGACATTCAAAATATATTGTTCGCGGTAATGCCCTACTTTCTGCTCCAGCTCGGCAATCAGTGCCGGGTTCGGATTAGCTTCCTGTCGCTGCATAGCCAGCTCGGTTGCATCGGCCTCCCATTGGGTGTCGGGAGTTGGCCTCAACTCCACAGTCCCGGCAAGCGGCTTCACACCCATGCTGGCAAAAAAGTTTGAATCGGTTGTCAAAATTCCCAACATGATGTTTTCGTCTTTTTGAATACCTTCCATTTCAACCCAAACGTTATCCAAAATATCGCCACCCGGTTCTTCCATTACCGCAGTCATGTTGGTAATTGCCGGTTCTTTTTCCAATTCAGTTTTCAACCGGTCGTAATGCTGAACCACCTCCCACGGGTTGGAGCTCATTACCACCATGTTGGCATTTTCCGATTCGGGGTGCTGCCTGTTCACAAAGTTCATTTGGCGCTGCAACACCAACGTACAACTAATAGCAAGTACAGCCAGGGTAAACTGAAGTACCAAGGGCAGGTTGTACAACTTAAGGCTTTGACCTTCTAGTTTTGTATTAAACTGCAAATTCGTGCTGTACAAAGGCAGCAATGCAATCAACAAAACAGTAAGCACAAAGGGGGTAATAACGACAAGTATTTCTCCAACAGAAAACAGCTTGTCAGTTTCAAAGAACTCGCGTACAATAAACAAACTCAGCAAGCCCCCAAGTGCAACCGAGATACCAGCCAACAGCAGCGCTTCGGCCACAAGTTCGCGTGCAAGTACCCGTTTCGATGCCCCGTTGATAAGCTTCACCCGGAGCGATTTTATTCCGGCAATAAACTGCACGCGGCTTAAATTGAAGTAATTGATAAGGGCAATGAAGAGCACGATGATGGCCCCCGTTCCCAGAAGAATCAGCGAAAGAATGTCGCCATTTTTCTCCATCTCGCGGGCCAGGTGACTGTACAAATGAATATCGGTCAGTTTTGTGAAATAAAGAACCGGACTGGGCTGATTGTTTTCCGTTTCGTTGTCCCATTTTTGCTGAATGCTTTCTTTCAGCGCCTGTACGTCGGTGCCCGGTTTCATCAGCAAGTAGGTGTAAGCCCAGGTGGTGCGGTCTTCAAGCTCGGTAAATGAGGTGAGTAGTTGTGCGTGAAAATGTGAATTTGCCGGAAAATCGGCCATCACCCCCTCAATGGTGTACACATTGGGCTCGGCCGATTGCTGATGAAACACCGTGATTTCACGCCCAATCGCATCCACGGAACCGAAATATTTGAGAGCCAGGCTTTCGCAAATGTAAGCCCGATTGGGTTGGCGAAAAGCAGTTGCCGGATTGCCAGACAAGACCTTAAAATCGAAGACATGGAAAAAAGTACTGTCGGTTGAAAAGGCCTGCTCGGTGTAGAATTTATGTTCGTCAATCCGGACAATTGCTTTTTTGAACGGCACCAAGCGGACACAGCTTTCCACAACCGGATATTCTTGCTGAATTTCGATTGCAATATTACCGGCCAATCGCACCGGGTGAATTGAGGTGGCGCCGTTATTCGAATCAATTGTTACCCGGTAAATGCAGTCGGCTTTCGAGTGAAAACGATCATAACTCAGTTCGCTCCAGGTATAGGCCGAAATCAGGAGTAAAGCCGCCAGAGCGACTGTTAAACCAATCAGGTTTACAGTGAACCATTGCCATGTTGTTTTTAGTCGTCGAAGTATCTTCATATTTGTGAGTTTCTAATTTGAGCTCTCTAAATCTATCCGCAGGGGAGACTTTCTCTAATCCTGACAGGTTTTAAAAACCTGTCAGGATTAGACGTTATTCATACCGCAACGCCTCCACCGGGTTACGCGTTGCTGCCCGCCAGCTTTGCCAGCTCACCGTCAGCAATGCAATTGCTAAAGCCAAAACCCCGGCCAATACGAAAATCCACCAGCTGAGGGTGGTTTTGTAGGCAAAGTTTTCGAGCCACTTATTCATAGCGTACCAGGCAATGGGTGTGGCTATTACAAAGGCAATGGCTACCCATTTTATAAAGTCTTTATTGAGCATCGCCAATATTTCCGCCACTTTGGCGCCGTTTACTTTGCGGATACCGATTTCTTTGGTACGGTCGCGGCTGATAAAGACAACAAGCCCCAGCAAGCCGGTAACCGACAGCAAGATGGTCCACAAGGCCACAAACTCGATAAAGCGCGCCATACGTTCTTCTTTCGCATAAAGCTTATTTAGTGCCTCGTCGAGAAAATTAACTTCGAACTGGTTTTTCGGGTCAAACCGGTGGGCTGTTTCCCGAATATACTTCAGCACCTGGGCATAATTTCCGGGGGCAATGCGCAGCATCAGCCGATTTTTTCGCTCGTTGGTGCGCCAAAATGCCATCGCCGGTATTTCTGCTTTAAGCGATGAAAAGTTAAAATCTTTGGCCACGCCAACTACCGGGTGCATATCTCCATCAAATCCGTTGATGGACCGTTCAAGTGGATTTTTCCATTCAAACTCGGCCACTGCCCTTTCGTTCAGGATAAAGTCGTTTATATCGCTTTGGTCGCTTGCAGCAAACTTTCGCCCTTGTGCCAGTTCAATTCCGAAGAAATCGAGAAAACGGTTGTCAACCGGCCAGCATTTAAACGAAATGTACTGGCCTTCCACCTCGCGGCCCCAGCCCATTGCAACCTCTCCAGGAATAAACTGGGCATAGGTATAATCCACAATGCTTTGGTTTTTCATCAGTTCGTCGGCGAAGGCTTTGTCATGTTTTCGCAGTTCCCCGCTTGTTGGCAAATAAACCACGTGGTCTTTGTTGATGCCAATGTCGAAGTTCTGCCAATAATTCAATTGCTTTTCAATAAGCAGCGACGAGGTAATCAGGGCAATCGTAAAAATAAATTGGACTACAATGAGGGCATTGCGGAAGACCTTTCCTTTCCCGGTGAAGTGAATTTTTCCGCGAATGGTTTGCGCAACCGGGGGCGAGCTGATGTATTTTGAAGGGTACAGACCGGCAGCTACACCAAACAACAGGGCAAACAGTACAAAAACAGCCAGAAAATAACTGCGCCCTTCCAGGCCAAGCCCTTCGATGGAAAACAGGGACTCGATAAAACGGAAGCTGAGCCGGTAAATGAGCAAGGAAATCAACATGGCTGCGAAGGCCAATAGGACCGATTCGGCCGTAATCTGCGCCATGGCAGAAATCCGCCGACCGCCCAGTACCCGCCCAATGGACAAGGCTTTGGCACGCAGCGGCGCCTGCGATGTGGCGAAGTTGATAAAGTTAACCGCCCCCATCACCGAGAGGATGATAATGAGCAGCACAAACACGTTTAAAACCACCGGGTTGGTATAGCCCGCAAAGAAACCGTCGTTGATATAATGAATATCTGCTAGCGGGCGCAGGTACACAAAGGTTCCTGCGCCGCTATAGCCCGCTTTTTCCTGTTTAATCTGAACTTC
>JBKEAN010000078.1:0-7615 GCA_047972415.1 Mangrovibacterium sp. | reverse complement strand
GCAACTCGTCCTGCGTGTAGTAGCCACCGTAGTACGGAACACCGTCGCGCAGCTGAATAAAGCGGGGGTCGAGGGCAAAAATGCTGTCCTCTTTGGCCCGTTCAATGCAAAGCGAGTCCTGCGCGTTAAATTGCCGCCATGCTCCCTTCTCTGTTAAGCCCGGATATTGCTTTATTTCAATGCGCCAGCCCTGGTCGTCGGTTAAATGCAGGTGCAGTTTGTTTAGTTTGTACAAAGCCAGCAAATCAACCTTCCGCTTCAGGTAGTCCATCGAAAAGAAATGCCGCGACACATCCACGTGCATTCCCCGCCAGTCAAATTGAGGGCGATCGTATATCTCCAAAGCCGGAATGGACAGCTCGGTTGCGGTTTTGCCCTGCTCGATACCGGTTGGCAACAGCTGCCGAAGAGTTTCCAGGGCATAAAAAGCCCCTGCCGGGTCGCCCGCTGCAATAAGTAGCTCGTCGGGTGTAATTTTCAGCACATAAGCGCCTGCAAAACCGAAGGTATCCACTGCACTCAGCTTGATGCGGTTTACACCGGCATCGGTTGGTAAACTTTGTCCCAGCGCCTTTTGCATCAGCGATTGCAAAAATGTGGCTTCGTTGTCAAAACGTCCGGCATCGTCGCGCACCAATTGGGTTTTGGGTTGAAGTTGAAATACTCCTTTGCCCTGTGTTAAACTGTTCGGATACGGAACCAAACTAATTTCGGGCTGCATTGGTTGGTTACAAGCCGTAACCAATACCATAAAGACCATTAAAATTGAAAAATACTTCACGGAATTTTGTTTTTGATTCAGGTTAAACCCCCAAAGATAAACCGCGAAGCCGGAAGTCCAAAAATGAGCCCCTCTAAATCTCCCCGGAGGGAAGACTTGAAGAAGCAACTTATTTTATTCATACCTCAATGCCTCCACCGGATTACGCGTAGCTGCCCGCCAACTTTGCCAGCTCACGGTTAGCAGCGCAATTCCCAAGGCCAGCAAACCGGCCAAGGCAAAAATCCACCAGCTGAGATCGGTTTTGTAGGCAAAGCTTTCGAGCCATTTGCTCATGGCGTAGTACGCAATGGGCGTGGCTATAACAAAAGCAAGCACCACCAAAAGCACAAACTGCCGGTTTAGCATCAGCAGGATTTCCGACACACGGGCACCGTTTACTTTCCGAACGCCAATCTCTTTGGAGCGGCTCAGGCTTAGCAGAAAGATTTGAGCCAGAATGCCCATGCAAGTCAGCACAATAGCAATAAACGAGAAGAAAGCGATGGATTTGGCCAGCTTGTCTTCTTTTGCATACATGGCCTGAAACTGGGCATCGTAAAACAGAAACTCCATCGGGTCGTCGGGGAGCAGGGTTTTCCAAACCTGCCGGAGCTGCTCCATTTGTTCGCCCACCGAGCCGGGCAACAAACGGAGCGACAGGGTATTAAAACTATGCTCCGAATCGTAAAGCAATGCCAAAGGGGCAAGCTCCGCGTGAAGCGACTCCACATTGAAGTTGCCGACCATGCCCACCACCTTGTAACCGCCTTCACGTCCGTATTTGTATGTTTTTCCGTCAATTGTATCCCAGCCGTAACGCTTCATGGCGGCCTGGTTCATCATACAGGCTTTGTTTTGGTCGCCGGTTAAAAAACTCCGTCCTTCTAATAGTTGTATGCCCATTGTTTCCAAAAAACCGTCGGATACAAAAATGCAGTTCAGCATAAATTCGTCGTTCTCTATTCCGCTCCCAAGGCTCATGTTTATCCGGCCGGGCGAGCCGTTGCTTAAGGCACTGCCAGCTACAAACGGAAGCTTAGCCATTTCATCTTTCAACACTTCTTTGTTTGCCGAGCCAAACGGCAGTTCTATTTTCACCAGATGTTCCTCGTTAAATCCCAAATCGTGGTGTTTTATATACTGAAGTTGCTTGAAAATGAGTAGAACTGCGGCAATAAGCGCCACTGAAACAGTTAGTTGAAAAGTAATCATCAACTGGCGGGCAACTTGCTTTCCGTTGCGTTTGCGGCTCCCGCTGAGAAAATCGGTTATATTGAAACGCGACAAAATATAAACCGGCGCCAAGCTGTTCAGCAAAATAATTCCACCAACAACGGCGGCAAAAACAGGCAGCAAATGACTAAAGTTGACATCGGCCAGCGAAATTTCGCGGCCAAACAACACCCCGGTTGAGGGCAAAAGCAGGAAACCAAGCACCACCGAAATAAGCAAGGCGATGAAAACGCCCATCGACACCTCAACCAACGAGCCCAGCAGCAAATGCCTGTCGCCCGCACCATTGGTTTTGTTAATGCCTATTTCTTTCAGCTTGGCATACTGCACCGAAATGGTGTAATTGAGGTAGTTGATGGATGACAACAGGATAATGAGCGCCGCAATTGCTGCAAAAACCAACAACATACTGGCGTTGCCCCGCGTGTGCATATCAATCCAGCCAAGCTGGTTTGGAGAGAGGTAAATGTCGGCAATGCTTTGCAGGGCAAGGCTATCGGCTACCGTACTGGCTTGCCCCAAAGAAGCATTCAACTTGCGCGCAAAATCATCAGGGTGAATGCCGTCTTTCAGCAACAAAAAATGCTCAACCGGGTAAATGCAAACGCCATTATCACGGGCCTGCGCCATTTGAAAATCATTGTTTTCGCAATTCAGCAGCAATTCGGCCTTAAAACTTGAGTTGGCAGGGAGGTCTTTCATGACAGCGGTTACAGTGGCTTCGAAAAACTCCTGTTTCACCGTTCGCCCCAACGGGTTTTTATCGCCAAACAACTTCGCGGCCAGCGATTCGGTTACGACGGCCGAATTGAGTTGCGAAAAAGGCTTTTCGCCCAAACTGGCCACCACTGGCACCGAAAACATCGGGAAAAAGTTGTTGTTGGTTGACACCACGTGCTCTATGCGCACATAATCCTTTGTTTCGGGGTCTTTCAGCGTAATTTCGCAATACGAGTTGCCCAGCGGACAAGCGCTTTCCAGGTCGGGATAATTGGCCAACAATTGCTCATTCAGCTTATAATCAAGCCCCGAATCGTTTTTTTTGGCATCGTACAAGCGGTAAATGTCCGGGTATTGCAGATAGCATTTATTTACATTGTGTTCCGCATCGTAATACAGGGCAATGAGGATGCAGGCCGTAAAACCAATGGCAAACCCGCCGATAATGAGCGACGAGTAGAGCTTGTTTTTCAACAAACTACGGATGGCTAGTTTTAATCTGAAGTAGAACATATTTTTCAATTTTTAAAGCCCTTCTAAATCTCCCCGGTAGGGAGACTTGAAGAAGCAACCTTATTCGGTTCCAATCCTGACAGGTTTTGGAAACCTGCCAGGATTAAAAAATCCCTCCCCTTCGGGGAGGCCAGGAGGGGTTTTTATTCATACCTCAACGCCTCAACCGGGTTACGGGTAGCAGCCCTCCACGATTGAAATGAAACGGTTAGCAAGGCAATTGCTAAAGCCAAAACCCCGGCCAGGGCAAATATCCACCAGCTAAGTTCGGTTTTGTAGGCAAAATTTTCAAGCCATTTATGCATGACGTAGTATGCAATGGGTGTGGCAATTACAAAGGCGATGGCTACCCACTTTATAAAGTCGCGGTTGAGCATGGCCAGTATTTCAGAAACCTTGGCGCCGTTTACTTTGCGTATACCGATTTCTTTGGTGCGGCGTTCCATTACAAAAAAGGTGAGCCCGATTAAGCCCAAACACGATAGTAAAATAGACACAAGAGTGGTGTACAAAATTATTCTCTGGAATTGTTGGTCCTTCGCATACTTCGCTTCCCATTTCTTATCCAGAAAAAAATACTCCAGCGGAAAAGCGGGCGAAAACTTATTCCACACAAGCTCAACCTGTTTCATTGTGCTTTTAAACGAAGTAGAGCTCTGGCTATTTAATTTCAGGTAAATTACATCATCGAAATTACCGGAACTCATAAAACCCGCTGCCCTAATCGGCATGTGGAGCGATTCGAAATTATAGTTATCAACAATACCCACAACCTGGCCATTTTCCGGTTTCGAAGATTTAAGCCTTGCTTCAATAATATTATCCAGCTTAAATTGCTCCTTCGCCGTCCTGTTAAATATGAATTCCTGTTTTGTGTTCGAATTATCATTAAAACCGCGACCCTCACTTAAAGGAATTCCGAAAAACTGAAAGAAATTGGGCGCCACACTGAGTTTCGAAAAACTAATACTTGTCTCCTCTCCTTTATTGATAAAATCGCACCCCCAATTCTGCCCGTTTTCAATTAAAACATCGGCAGAATAGGTTATCTCGGTTACGTCAGGGATGCCCCTGACTTCATTTTTAAATGCCTCAGACTTTTTATACAAATCGTCGTTGGTAAACGCATAAATGATGTTGCCCTTTTCAAATCCCAGTTCTTGGTTTTGTAAATAGCTGCTTTGCTTGTTAACCAGCAGAATAGAGGCGATTAATGCGATGGTTACAATAAATTGAAAGACCAACAAACCATTACGTGATATGCCCGACTCGTTCGGGGGGCTCTGTTTTTTCAGTAGCGTGAGTGGTATTTTCCGGCTGAACAAAATGCCCGGAACTATTCCGGTAACTGCAATCATGAACACAAACAGAACCACAATTAAAACGATATGATAGGGTTGAAATAGTTCTGAAAACCGAAGGTTTAGCGAAGTCAGGTTATTAAATACGGGCAATAACAAACTGATTAACAAGATGGAAAACGCACCCGAGAAAACCACCTGTATAAAGGATTCGGCGGTAATCATTTGAATGACTTTATTCCGGTTGCCACCAAGCATTTTGATGATGCCAATATTTTTATTCCGCTTTTCGCGCTGGGCTGTAACCATATTGATATAATTGATACATGCCAGCAGAAGAATCAGAATACCGGTCACCCCAATTATGGAAACAGTTAACCGGTTACCATGTTTTGTTAACTCTATTTCAGAAAGATTGAAGTAAATTTCGGAAAACGGAAACAGTCCCAATTTAAAGTTCTCTGCCACCCAATCCGGAACACTTTTTAACGAGATACTCCCGAATTCGGCTATAACCTGCGTTGGAGAAACATTGCTGTTAATTCTTACAAAAGCTTTGTAATTATGTGTCCCCCATTGGTTCATATTGGTTACGTACCAATCTATTTTATAATTGGTTTGAAAGGAAAGTACCGCTTCAAAATCCCACGAAGAGGTTGCCGGGAAATCTTCAATTACGGCGGTAACTTCAAGCAATTCGCCTTGCAAATAGGTTGAATTGTAGGTCACTGTTTTTCCAACCGGGTTTTCGTTGCCAAATAATTTTTCGGAAAAAGACCGGGTTAGCACCACTTTATTGCTTGTGTTTAAAGCTTCGGCAGGATTGCCATAAACAGGCTCGAATGCAAACACACGAAAAAAACAGGAATCAGCCGTAATCATTTTCTCTGTTTTAATCGATTTCTCCCCTGCTTTTAAAAAAACTTGCGGCGACCAGTCGGCCGTACAATAGGTAATTTTGTCGATACTGGGAACCTGCTCCTTAACCAAGTTAATTTCATTTTGCGAAAAATAGGTTTCTCCACTATTCATCAGGCAATAAACCTTATCGATGTTCGGAATAAACCGGTCTATATTATTCTGGTTTATCACAAAAATAAAAATGAACAAACTAACAGTTAACCCAACCGTAAGCCCTAAAATATTTAGCAAAGTAACACTCTTGTTTTTGGTAAAACTTCGCAGCACAAATTTTATGTTGTTGATTGTTTTCATGTGGTTATGAGTATAGCATAAATTTAATCCCTAGTTTTTATAATGTTGCGCTGTTTCCCTTTTTCGGACAACTCCAACTTCTCCCCGGCGGGGAGATTTGAAGAAAGCCCCCTAAATTCCACAAAGAGGGACTTCCGAGTCGTTGTATATTTATTGTTTGCTCATTCGAGTTCTGTACTTCATTCTTTTGTTTCTTGTCCTCTCCCCCTTCGGGGGAGCTAGACGGGGGCTCTTATTCATACCTCAACGCCTCCACCGGGTTTCGCGTGGCAGCCCGCCAGCTTTGCCAGCTCACGGTTAGCAATGCAATTCCTAAAGCCAAAAGCCCGGCCAAAGCGAAAATCCACCAGCTGAGGGTAGTTTTGTAGGCAAAGTTTTCGAGCCATTTATTCATGGCGTAGTAGGCAATAGGTGTGGCAATTACAAAGGCGATGGCTACCCACTTTATAAAGTCGCGGTTGAGCATGGCCAGTATTTCGGAAACTTTGGCGCCGTTTACTTTGCGGATACCTATTTCTTTGGTGCGGTCGCGGCTGATAAAGACAACAAGCCCCAGTAAGCCCGTAACCGACAGCAAGATAGTCCACAAGGCCACAAACTCGATAAAACGTGCCATGCGTTCTTCTTTCGCATAAAGCTTATTTAGTGCCTCGTCGAGGAAATTAACTTCGAACTGGTTTTTCGGGTCGAACCGGTGGGCTGTTTCCTGAATATACTTCAGCACCTGGGTGTAATTTCCGGGGGCAATGCGCAGCATCAGCCGATTTTTTCGCTCGTTGGTGCGCCAAAATGCCATCGCCGGTATTTCTGCTTTAAGCGATGAAAAATTAAAATCCTTAGCCACGCCAACTACCGGGTGCATATCTCCGTCAAATCCGTTGATGGACCGTTCAAGGGGATTCTTCCACCCAAAATCGGCAGCGGCCTTTTCGTTCAGGATAAAACCGTTTATATCGTTTTGGTCGCTTGCAGCAAACTTTCGCCCTTGTGCCAGTTCAATTCCGAAGAAATCGAGAAAGCGGTCGTCAACCGGCCAGCATTTAAACGAAATGTACTGGCCTTCCACCTCGCGGCCCCAGCCCATTGCAACCTCTCCGGGAATAAACTGTGCATAGGTATAATCCACAATGCTTTGGTTTTTCATCAGTTCGTCGGCAAATGCTTTGTCATGTTTTCGCAGTTCCCCGCTTGTTGGCAAATAAACCACGTGGTCTTTGTTGATGCCAATGTCGAAGTTCCGCCAATAATTCAATTGCTTTTCAATAAGCAGCGACGAGGTAATCAAGGCAATCGTAAAAATAAATTGGACCACAATGAGGGCATTGCGGAAGACCTTTCCTTTCCCGGTGAAGTGAATTTTTCCGCGAATGGTTTGCGCAACCGGGGGCGAGCTGATGTATTTTGAAGGGTACAAACCGGCAGCTACACCAAACAGCAGGGCAAACAACACAAACACCGCCAAAAAGTAACTGCACCCTTCCAGGCCAAGCCCTTCGATGGAAAACAGGGACTCGATAAAGCGGAAGCTGAACCGGTAAATGAGCAAGGAAATCAACATGGCTGCGAAGGCCAACAGGACCGATTCGGCCGTAATCTGCGACATGGCAGAAATCCGCCGGCCGCCCAGTACCCGCCCAATGGACAAGGCTTTGGCACGCAGCGGCGCCTGCGATGTGGCGAAGTTGATAAAGTTAACCGCCCCCATCACCGAGAGGATGATAATGAGCAGCACAAACACGTTTAAAACCACCGGGTTGGTATAGCCCGCAAAGAAACCGTCGTTGATATAATGAATATCTGCTAGCGGGCGCAGGTACACAAAGGTTCCTGCGCCGCTATAGCCCGCTTTTTCCTGTTTAATCTGAACTTC
>JBKEAN010000077.1:0-42052 GCA_047972415.1 Mangrovibacterium sp. | reverse complement strand
TCCTACTTTTTGCGATAAAACGGATAAATTAGGTGAAATAGGGATTGGAGCGTTAGCCTCCCAGGCGCGGTTTGCGGGTGTTACCGGCGCTTTGGCGCATAAAACGAGCACATGTTCAAGTTTTTGGCGATAAATGATGATTATTTGCTGCAATTGTCATAACTTGTAGGGGTATAAACCACAACGCGCTGGGCCGGTGTACAACAGCTTAGCGTACTACGGGCAGTTTTGCCCTTCAACCTACCTTCAACAACAACTTTTTACCCATTTCCGGGCGCGTGCGTGCGGAAATGATGGCTTTAGGCTTAAAAAATAGCGGATTTGATGGGATTTGGCCCATTAAACTCACTTTTCGGAGGGCGCAAAAGGCCTTCGAAATTTTCGACAGTTTAAAACGAAAGCAAACGAAAGCTTCGAAATTTTCGACAGCATGAATCAGGGACAAATGGAGCCTTCGAAATTTTCGACGAAAGCAATCGAAAGCAATCGAAAGCTTCGAAAAATTCGACGGCATGAATCAGGGACAAATGGAGTTGTCGAAATTTTCGACGGCATGAAACGAAAACAATCGAAAGCTTCGAAATTTTCGACAGCATGAAACAGCGCCGAGTAGGGCCGTCGAAATTTTAAAAGGCATGAAATGGGACTGAACGAAGCCGCCGAAATTTTCGAACACCCGAAACGGGAGCGAATGATGCTCGCGAAATTTTCGGGCGCATGGGCCGGGAGCGACCGGAGCTGTTGAAATTTTTGAACGCGTAACTCCGAAAAATAACAGATAAACAAATAAGGAAGGTTGTACCATACCGGTAAGGTGGGCATAAACCTTCGAGTAGTAATTTAATACCGAAAAACCATGAAAAAGTTTTCACCACTTTATGTTGGCAGGCTTGCCATTAACGATTTGTTTTCGTTGAACCAATCATCCATCGATACCGCGCAGCCGGTAATTACCCAAATTGGTGGTATGCCTCAAATTATTTTATCGCAGTTACAGCTGGCCAACAGCACCATGGCTGCCCGTATGAACCGCGCCCAGCGCGAAGAACTAACCCCGCAGGTTCGCGCAGCCGACAAAGACCGCGACCAATGTTATGCCGAATTGAAACGCGAAGTAAGCACGGCTGCAAAATCGCGCGATACCGCAAAAGCCGGGCCCGGCAACAAACTGATGATTTTTATGGGACCTTACTGGAACCTGCAACACAACGCAATGAATACCGAAACCGAAGTGATGGACGAAATGCTGGACGGTATTAACCAGTCGGCCGAACTTACCGAAGCCGCTGCCCTCATCGGTGTTAGCGGCTTACTAAGCGACCTGGCAGCAATAAACAGTACCTTTAAGGCGCTGTATGTGCAACGCAACACCAGCCACGCAAGCGATAGCGGCCCTTCGGCCAGCAGCCTGCGCCCGCCTGCCGAACAAATCTACGAACAATTTTGCATTGCTATCGAACAGGCCGTCAACTTTGCACCAAGCCCAAGCATCAACACACTGTTTAATAAGTTGGATGTGCTGCGCAAAAAATACGCCGCACTACCCACAAAAGAGAAAAAAGACGAACCAGGTACCCCCGAATAGGCCGAAGGGAGGGCCGGGGTGGGTTCATGGAGAGCTTCAGGAACTGCAAGGTTCGGCCGCCTATGCAGGTATTTCAACAGTATATAAGGAATAGCATATGAGCGAAGATTCACCAATAGAACGGGCCCGGAAATTGCGCAGGGCAATGACTCCATCGGAAAAGAAACTTTGGGAGAAACTGCGGTTACGCCGGTTAATGGGGTTACGTTTTCTCCGGCAATACCTTATCGTTTACCAACACAATATCTCTCGCCCCGACTATTTCATTGTTGACTTCTATTGTGCCGAAAAGAAATTAATCATTGAAGTAGATGGAAAGATTCATGAAATGCAAAAAGAGGAAGACCAGCAACGCGACGGTATTCTTCGGAACCTTGGTTATCATGTTTACCGGATAAAAAACGAGGAGCTGCACCGTATTTATGAAGTGTTGTACAACTTGCAACGCTATATTGAATCCATTTAGCTTGGTTATTTCAACATTGAAGATGACCCTCCCCGGCCCTCCCTTGTGAAGGGAGGGCCGGGGAGGGTTCTTAAAAAATGCAGGGTTCGTAAGCCCCTCGCATTGCAAAGTCTCTCTTTTAAAACAAAAAAACAGGACTTCAGCCCAAAGCCAAAGTCCTGTTTCTTTTAGGTTGAAGTCTGAAATTAATCGCGGAAATACTTATCGGAGGGAAACAGCTCCAGCTTGTCGCTTCCCGGAAGTTTATAGCTCAGTTTAACCGACTGCCCGTACATGGTATTAAAGTACTTCAGCTTTACCGGGTAGTAACCGGCTTTTAGCTCCACGTTGCCCGAGCGCATACAGTTGTAGTTAAAACCATCGTTGTCGATAAGCAGTTCGTTGCCAATATACAGGGCCGAGCCGCAACTACTCTCCAGCTGAAAGCAATAAACACCATCGGCCGGAACCGAAATGTAGCCATCGAACTCCCAACCCTTGTACGAGCCTTTTGCGTCGGCCGGAATCACCAGCCCATCTGCTTTACCTGTTTTCACCGGCGTTCCGTCAACCGCTTTCCACGAGCGGAAGGGGCCTTCGTAAAACTTGTAGTGTAAGCCTTTTTCAGGGTTCTTTAGTTTTTCCGGTTTTGCCGTGTACTTTTTCAGTACCGAGGTAATGGTATAGCTACGTGTGCCATCGGGCATAAAGCTGGCAACTTTCAGGGTCACATTGCCATCCAGTTTTAGGTTGAAAGGCCCTTCGTACATTTTCGAGAAGTCGGTTGGCTCGCTGCCGTCGGTGGTATAGCGCAATTCGGCATCCGATGCGGCACAGCTCAACTTAATTTCGGCCTCGCCCGTGTTGAACAGTTCTATTGGGCTAAGGCCTTGCGGCGGCGGTACCCGGAAATGAATCTTGTTTTTTGCCAGGCGCAGGTATTGCTGGTCCATACGTTGCACAAAGCCGGCGAAATTTTTGTTTGCTTTTTGGGTCCACTGCACTTCGGCCAGGGCGCAAAGCCGAGGGTAAATCATGTACTCCAGGTGTTCGGGGCTGGCAATATACTCGGTCCACAGGTTGGCCTGTGCGCCCATAATCAGTTTTTGCTTGTCGGGGGCAAGGCTGGCCGGGGTAGGGTCGTAGCTGTACACTTCGGCCACATCGGTTAAGCCACCAATTGAGTTTGGCTCGTTCGGGTCGATGGATTGATAGTGGTCGAAGTAGCACCAGTTGCCCGGGGTCATCACCACTTTGTGCCCAAGGTTGGCAGCAGCAATGCCACCATCTTCGCCCCGCCACGACATTACCGCGGCTCCCTCGGCCAATCCGCCTTCCAGAATCTCGTCCCAGCCAATCAGTTTTTTGCCTTTTGCCTCCAGAAAGTGCTCCATGCGTTGAATAAAGTAGCTCTGCAATTCGTGTTCGTCCTTACAGTTTTCTTCTTTCATGCGTTGCTGGCAAAGCGGGCATTTTTCCCAGTTCACTTTCGGGCACTCGTCGCCGCCAACGTGCAAATATTCACTGGGGAACAGGGGGATCACTTCGTTGAGCACATCTTCCAAAAATTCGAAAGTTGTTTCTTTTCCGGCACAAAACACATTCTCCGAAACGCCCCACAGCGTCCAGGTTTTCAGGGTGTCGTCAAAGCAACCCAGCCAGGGGTACGCCGCAATAGCTGCCTGCGCGTGGCCCGGCATTTCAATCTCCGGAACAACAGTTACGTGGCGGGCAGCGGCATAGGCTACTACTTCTTTCACTTGTTCCTGGGTGTAAAAACCGCCGTGTTTTTGCCCGTCAAACTGATGCGGGGCGTTGGACATGTGCCCAATCACGGTTTCGTCGCGCCAGCCGCCAACTTCGGTTAGCAGCGGGTATTTTTTAATTTCAATCCGCCAACCCTGGTCGTCGGTCAGGTGCCAGTGAAACGTGTTCAACTTGTAGCGCGATAGCTGGTCGATTAACTTTTTCACCACATCAACCGAAAAAAAGTGACGGCACACATCCAGGTGCATCCCACGCCATTCAAAACGTGGGGCATCGTCAACCTTAACCAGCGGCAGCGCAACTTGCCCCGAACGTTGAACCGGGATTAATTGCAGGAATGTTTGGATACCATAAAAAACCCCGGCAGAAGTTTTCCCGGTAATTTCGTACTGTGTTTCGGTTGACCGAATGGCGTAACCTTCTTCGTGGCTAATGTCGTTATCCGTTTTTAAAACAATGGTTTGGCTTGATGTTGGCTCGGCTGCTACCGCAAATTGTAAGCCGGTAACTTCCGACATCGCTGCACGTAGGTATTCGGCTTCCGGCTTCAGCGAAGCATCGGTACAAATAATTTGCACACGGGCCGACAGATGAAACTCGCCCGAAAGCACTTCGAGGTGATTGGGTTTGGGAACCAGGCTAAGCGGTTCCACGGCAGAAGCAGCATGTAGCAGCGAGGCTGAAAACAAGCAGACTAGAAACAGAATCAGTAATTTTCTCATGGCTTATAAATAGGGTTTTAGATTACGGACGACAAGATAAAACTAAAAAACAATCCCTCCTAGCAATTCTATGTGTGCGCCCACATTTTTTGTTTACGACCTTTTTGAGCACTGTTTTTTTTCGCCTTAGCGAATAAAAATTTAAGATTGAATTTAGGCTGAAACACGAAAAGCGGGAAACGTAAATAATTTGACGGGCTAATTCCATCAAACCAAAGCTTTTATATAATATTGCACAAAATTGTATTAAACGAAAGTTGAATGCGGCGACTGCGGTCTGTTCCGGATAAAACTATCATCTAAACAAATCACAACCGAGCTGAAAAGCAGGTTACGAACGGTGTAAAATTTACAAAACGCGTATGAAGAGGAAAGCTTTACCGGTATTGTTGCTCTGTTTTTATGTCCTGCTTTTGCCGGAAGTCAAGGCACAGGTGCGGAAAGAAATCCGTATTCCTGATATTTTGGGTTATCAAACCCTCAAATGTGATTTTCATGTAAAAACTGTTTTTTCCGACGGTCAGGTTTGGCCAACCGTTCGGGTTGAAGAAGCGTGGCGCGAAGGATTGGACGCCATTGCTATTGCCGACTTGGTTGACTACCAAACCAACGATGAACAATTGGCCGGCGATAGGAACCGCTCGGCAGAAATAGCTAAACCGCTCGCCGATTTAATGGGTATAGTCCTTATTCGCGGCGCCGAAATTGCCCCGAATACTTCACCAGGCCATTTGACGGCTGTTTTTGTCCGTAATGCCAATTTGCTCGAACGCGAAAGTTGGTGGGATGCCTGTGTTGAGGCCAAGGAGCAAGGGGCTTTTTTGTTTATGAACGACCCCGCTTTGGACACGCGCCAGGCCGATAGCCCGGTTTGGGGGCCGGAACATACCCGCCTGCTGAATGCCGGAATTGTAAAAGGCATTGAAATTTGTACTGATAAAGGGTTTTCTCAGGAAGCAGTTGCATGGTCGAACGAAAAAAGCTTAGTGATACTGGGAAACTCCGATATTCAAGGAGCAAGCAACGAAATATACAAGGAGCCTGGTAAAAACCGGCCGATAACCCTGGTTTTTGCACTCGAAAAGACAGAAAGTGCAATAAAAGCTGCTGTTTTTGATAACCGGACAGCCGTTTATTTTAACGAGACTCTGGTTGCCGATCGCCGGTTTCTGACACCAATATTTCTGAATGCAGTCCAGGTAAAAAGTAAAAAACTGAATCTGGCCAATCAGGATATCAAGTATCTTCAGTTGTACAATAACAGCGATATTCCGTTCAAGCTGAAGCAACGCCAGCCCTCTATCGGGCTGAATGCTCCTAAAGAAATTACGCTGCTCCCCAACCGGACTGTTTTGGTGGAGCTGGAAGGAATATCGGACGAATTGGCCAGAACACCAATGCTGAAGCTTTATTACGAGGCTACGAACCTGCTAACCAAAAAGGGAGAGAAACTACCCGTGAACATTGATGTTCCCAATTTATAGGCGATGAATTGAGCTTGGGCAAATACATAAAAAAAGCGGTGGAAACCGATCCACCGCTTACCTCCAAACAAACAACTAAAATTACCTTTGTACTTTACAGTCGTTAACCAATCAACCTTAAGTTTCGTAGGAGAAAAAAATATAAATTGAACTGTAAAGTTATAGATTGATACGGCGGACTGCTTTTAAAGTTTCGTTACAGTACATATTATATAACAGCTTATTTTGTAAAACCTTTCACTGCAAATACCAGTATCAGATTAAAAGCCGTTTATAATTTGCTTTTTTTTGAAAAATTTTATTCTTTTACCACTCGTTTTACGACTTAATAAATAAATACAATATGGCTTCCGTGGTGGGGTCTTCTTTTCGATAAGAAGTTAACAGCCATATTGGTATTTTTAAAAATATGACCATGTATTCAAGATTGACAAACATTTGGTGGTGGCGCTTCAACTTTTCACAATACCGTGGAGAGGCGTAATCATCATGTCAATTATTGGATGAAGAAGCGGCTTATCGGACACGGTAAGCCGCTTTTTTGTTTTCACACCTGAACAATTCGAAAATTTATCAAATATGAAACCGATTCAAGTTAAAGTCACCGTAAAAAAAATTTTGGGCGATACGCTAACCCCGGTCAGCGTGTACCTCAAATTTCGCGACTTGTTTCCCCAGTCAGTATTGCTCGAAAGTTCCGACTATCACGGTAACGAGAATGCCTACTCGTTTATTTGCATCAAGCCGCTGGCCGGCTTTACTGTAAACGAAGGCGAAATTGATATTGAACTCCCGGGACAAACCCCCGAAAAAATCAAGGTTGAAAACCAGTTTACCGTAGCAGCTGAATTGAATAACTTTTACAAAGCCTTTCAACTGTCGGGCGATGTGAAAGAAGCTCCCGCCAACGGCCTTTTCGGCTACCTAAGCTACGACTCGGTGAAATACTTCGAGAAAATTGAAATTAAAACAGCGAAGAAAGAAGCTTATGCAGTGCCCGAGGTCCGCTACCACTTCTATAAATACATCCTGGCAATCGACCATGCAAAAGAAATGATTTCGCTGATTGAAAATTTGCCCGAAGGCGAGAAGGGCGAATTACACCAGATTGAATCGCTGCTGAAGAACCTGTCGTTTCCCACGAGCAGTTTCGAAACGGTTGGCAACGAAGTGTCGAACATTACCGACGACCAGTACCGCCAAATGGTAAACAAAGGCAAAGAACATTGTTTCCGGGGCGACGTTTTTCAAATTGTGCTTTCACGGCAGTTTTCACAACAGTTCAAAGGCGACGATTTCATTCTGTACCGTGCGCTCCGGTCAGTGAACCCATCGCCTTATCTATTCTTCTTCGATTACGGCGACTACCGTATTTTCGGTTCTAGCCCCGAAGCTGAGTTGCGCATCAAACGTGGCCGGGCTATCATTAACCCGATTGCCGGGACTTTTCGCCGCACCGGAAACGACGAGCAGGATCGCTTGCTGGCCGAGAAACTGTGTGCCGATCCGAAAGAAAATGCAGAACACGTAATGCTGGTCGATCTGGCCCGAAACGATTTGAGCCGCAATGCCGACGATGTACATGTTGACAATTACCGCGAAGTACAGTACTTTTCACATGTAATCCATCTCGTGTCGGAAGTATCTGGCCGCTTGCCTGATGATGCCAATATGGTGTCGGTACTGGGAAATTCGTTCCCTGCCGGAACCCTGTCGGGCGCGCCCAAGCACATGGCCATGCAGCTGATTGACCGTTACGAAAACCAGCGTCGCAGTTACTACGGTGGAACAATCGGCTTTATTGGCTTCGACAACAGTCTGAACCATGCCATTATGATTCGTTCGTTCCTGAGCAAAGGCAATACTCTGTTTTATCAGGCAGGTGCAGGCATTGTGGCCGGATCGGTTGAGGAGAGCGAGTTGCAGGAAGTTAATAATAAGCTGGCAGCTTTGAAGAAAGCCATTGAAATTGCCAAACAAATTTGAAGCCCCATTCCCTGCCCTTCACCGAAGGGAAGGGAGCAAACAACACGGTTGAAAAACGAAAATGCAGAATAACATGACATCAAATAATAACACAACAAGTAAGTCTTCCATTCCTTCTTTGGAGAGGAATGAGAGCGTTCGAATAGTAGTTATTGATAACTACGACTCGTTCACCTACAACCTGGTACATGCGATAAAAAAGATATCGGGACAACCGGTTGATGTTGTCCGTAACGACGAGCTGCAACTGAGCGACCTGGAGCAGTACGATAAAATTGTTCTCTCTCCGGGACCGGGTATTCCAACCGAAGCCGGGCTGCTTATGGACATTATCCGGGAATTTGCACCACGCAAAAGCATGTTGGGCGTTTGTCTGGGACATCAGGCAATTGGCGAGTCGTTTGGCGGAAATTTAGCCAACATGAGCCATGTTTTACATGGTGTTGCAACGCCAATTTCAGTAACTTCGCCCGACCCGATTTTATTTGAAGGGCTGCCGCCGACTTTTGAAGTTGGCCGCTACCACTCGTGGATTGTTGACCCCCAAGGGCTACCTGATTGCCTTGAAATAACCAGTCTTGATGCGAACGGACAAATCATGTCGTTGAAACACAAGCAGTACGATGTTCGCGGAGTGCAATTTCATCCCGAATCGGTGCTAACTCCGCTTGGGGAACAAATTATTACCAACTGGTTGAAGAATTAGGGTAGGAAACCAATTTTTGAAAGAAGACAGTTTGGAATTTGGATTTTGAAACCTGTATTTTATACAAATGAAAGATACCTTGAATTACCTGTTTTCAGGAAACACCTTAAATAAGGAACAAGCCTGCGGCGTGCTTACAAAAATTGCTGAAGGCCACTATTCCGAAGCCGAAATTGCAGCTTTCCTGACCATTTACCGTATGCGCCCGATGAAAGCCGAAGAGCTGAGCGGTTTTCGCGAAGCGCTGCTCAACCTTTGTATTAAAGTGGATTTGAACGGTTACAACACCATTGACGTGGTGGGGACCGGCGGCGACGGAAAAAACACCTTCAACATTTCAACCGCCAGCTGTTTTGTGCTGGCAGGTGCGGGCTACAAAGTGACCAAACACGGCAACTACGGTCTGTCGTCGGTGAGTGGTGCCTCCAATATGTTCGAGTATTTTGGGTACCAATTCAGCAACAATGCCGACAAACTTCGCCACGAGATTGACGAAGTTGGCATCTGTTTTTTCCATGCACCGTTGTTTCACCCGGCAATGAAAAATGTGGGACCGGTTCGCCGGGCACTGAGGGTTCGTACGCTGTTTAATATGATGGGCCCGATTATCAACCCCGCATTCCCTAAAAACCAGCTGGTTGGCGTGAACGATTTGGAAACTATGGATTTGTACAACGAGGTGTTTAAAGCCGGAAATCAAAATTACGTGTTGGTTCACAGTCTGGATGGCTACGACGAAATTTCGCTGACCGGCGTTGCCCGCTATATGGGCCGCGACCTGGAAGATAATCTTTCGCCAGCCGATTTTGGCTTTTTAACCCTGAAACAAGAAGAACTTTCGGGAGGAACCTCGGTTGAAGATGCCGCACGGATTTTTAAGAATGTGATGAACGCTGAAGGTACCAGGGGCCAGCAAAACGTGGTCATTGCCAACGCTGCGCTTGGTATCAAGTGTATTCACCCAGAAAAATCGCTGGCTGCCTGTGTGGGCGAAGCAACCGACTCGCTGAAAGGCAAAAAAGCATTGGGCGCGTTTAACAAACTGATGGCCATGAAATAGCCGGTTGCAATCCGTCGCAGTGTTCAGAAGTGCCAGAGAATATTTAATCATTTGAAGCTTACAGCTAACTACTTGCAGCTTTAAAACTTGAAATTTTTACATGACAATACTTGACGAAATAAACAATAACAAGCGGCGCGAAATTGCCGAAGCGAAAAGCAAAATCAGTATCGACGATCTGAAGAAATCGCCTTTTTTCGGGCGTAAATGCAATTCGCTGAAGGCAGCGCTTTGCCAGCCGCAGGCCAGCGGGATTATTGCTGAATTTAAAACGAAGTCGCCGTCGAAAGGAATCATTAACGACGAAGCCGAAGTGAGCGAAGTAACAGCCGGTTATGTGGCGGCGGGAGCTTGCGGCCTTTCGGTTTTAACCGACCACAATTACTTTGGCGGCTCGTTCGAGAACCTGGCCACGGCCCGTTTTATAAACCCAAAAACACCGATTCTTCGCAAAGACTTCATGCTTGATCCTTACCAGGTTTACGAAGCCAAAGCGCACGGTGCCGACCTGATTCTGTTGATTGCAGCCAGCCTGACAAAGGACGAAATGCTGAAACTGGCCGAATTGGCCAACGAACTGGGCATGGAAGTGTTGGTTGAAGTGCACACCGAAGAAGAAATTGAGAAGTTGAACCCATTGGTGGATTTGGTGGGCGTGAACAACCGCAACCTGAAAACCTTTGAAGTGGATGTGGAAACTTCGGTTCGCTTGGGCAAACTGTTGCCTGCTGGTGTGGTACGTATTTCGGAAAGTGGCTTGTCGTCGGTCGAAAACATTCGTTACCTGCGCCAACATGGGTTTCAGGGTTTTCTGATGGGCGAAAACTTCATGAAAACCAATAACCCGGGACAGGCTTGCGTCGATTTCATTTCGAAATTAAAAGCTTAAAATGAAGTCGTTGAAAATAAAGGTTTGCGGTATGCGTACCCCGGAGAATATTGATGCGGTTTGTGCGTCGGGACCGGATTATATCGGCTTCATTTTTTACCCGAAGTCGAGCCGGCATGTTGGTGAACCCGCTAATATAGAGGTTTTTAACCGCGTACCTAAAGGTATTAAAAAAGTTGGGGTTTTTGTGAACGGGGAGGCACAAACTGTCGTTGATATTTGTACCAAGTATGGGCTGGAAGTGGCTCAATTGCATGGTAACGAGTCACCGGCCAACTGCCGGGCTATTCGCGAAAGCGGCCTGACAGTTCTCAAAGCTTTTTCGGTTGGCGACGACTTTAACTTTGAGCAATTAAATGCGTACCTGCCGGTAGTCGATTATTTTCTGTTCGACACCAAAGGTAAGCTTCCCGGAGGGACTGGCGAAAAGTTCAACTGGCAACTGCTTGAAAATTATAGATTGGAGAAACCGTTTTTTTTAAGCGGGGGCATTAGCCCGAACGATTGTGAAGATTTAAAGAAATTGAACTTCAGCCAGCTTTTCGCCCTTGACATAAACAGCGGTTTCGAAACCGGACCCGCTTTGAAAGACGCCCCCAAAGTGGCCGTTTTTATTAAAACAATGAAAAACTAAAAAACGATATGAGCTATCAAGTTAACAGAAAAGGATATTACGGAGAGTTTGGCGGTGCTTTCATCCCCGAAATGATGTACCCCAACATTGAAGAACTACAGGAAAAGTACATGGAGATTATTAACTCGTACAATTTCCGTCAGGACTTCATTGAATTGTTGAAGCACTATGTGGGACGTCCGTCGCCGCTGTATTACGCTAAGCGGATGTCGGAGCGTTATCAAAGTCATGTTTTTCTGAAACGCGAGGACTTGAACCACACCGGTTCGCACAAAATAAACAACACCATTGGGCAGATTTTGCTGGCAAAAGCGCTGGGCAAAAAACGTATTATTGCCGAAACCGGCGCCGGGCAGCACGGTGTGGCAACCGCCACAGTTTGTGCCCTCATGGGGCTTCAATGCGTTGTTTACATGGGCGCACTCGATGTTCAGCGCCAGGCTCCGAACGTGAAGAAAATGCGCATGTTGGGTGCACAGGTTATCCCGGCCGAATCGGGTAACAAAACGCTGAAAGACGCCACCAACGAAGCCATGCGCGATTGGATTAATAACCCGGTTGATACGCACTACATTATTGGTTCGGTAGTTGGGCCGCACCCGTACCCCGACATGGTTGCCCGCTTCCAGTCGGTTATCAGCGAAGAAATCCGCTGGCAGCTTGACGAGCAAGTGGGCCGCGAACTGCCTACCCGCGTGCTGGCTTGTGTAGGCGGAGGAAGTAATGCTGCCGGTGCATTCTACCATTTTCTGGATGATGACCGCGTTGAATTGATTGGGGTTGAAGCAGCCGGAAAAGGCGTGGATACCCACGAAAGCGCCGCAACGCTTACCTTAGGCAAACCGGGCGTTTTGCATAGTTCGCACTCATATGTAATGCAAACCGATGATGGTCAGATTATTGAGCCATATTCAATTTCGGCAGGGCTGGATTATCCGGGTATTGGGCCAATGCACGCCAACCTGTACGCCACCAAGCGGGCCAAATACCTGTGGGCAACCGACGAAGAAACCCTGAACGCAGCACTGGAACTAACCCAGCTCGAAGGAATTATCCCGGCGCTGGAATCGGCACATGCCTTGGCTGTGTTGAGAAAAATCGACCTGAAACCGGAAGATATTAATGTGGTGAACCTGTCGGGGCGCGGCGATAAGGATATGGAGACATACCTGAATTATTTTGGCTATTAAAGCCTCTTTTCAACCTCTCCCCGAGAGGGAGAGGCTCAGTTTTACAGTTCATCCGAACGAATCAAATTACGATAACTGTTTTCCTCAATCCCTTCAAAGGGAACCCAGGAGACTAATATTGAAAGTATGAAAAACAGAATTAATCAACTATTCCAAGATAAAAAGGAGAACATCCTCTCGGTTTATTTTACTGCCGGCTATCCGCAACTGGACGATACGGTTTCTATTATCGAGAAGCTGGTTGCCAACAGAGTTGACCTGATTGAAATCGGTATGCCTTTTTCGGATCCGGTTGCCGACGGCCCAGTCATTCAAAACAGCAGCTTGGTGGCTTTGAACAACGGCATGAGCATCAAAAAGTTGTTTGAACAGCTTGGAGGAATCCGCGAGAAAGTAAATATCCCGCTGATTTTGATGGGCTACCTGAACCCAGTCATTCAATTCGGGGTGGAGCAGTTTTGCCGGAAATGTGCCGAAGTTGGTATTGATGGCCTCATTTTACCCGACCTTCCGCTGAATGAATACCAGGAAAACTACAAAGAGCTTTTCGACAAATACGGCCTGCACCATATTTTGCTGATTACGCCTCAAACATCGGAAAAGCGGCTGAAAGAAATTGACGAAGCATCGGATGGGTTTATTTACATGGTTTCGAGCTCGTCAACCACGGGAGTGAAAAAAAGTGTTGGCGATTTCCGGATTGATTATTTTGAACGGATACAGGCAATGCAGTTGAAAAACCCACGCCTGATTGGCTTTGGTATTTCGAACAAAGAAACCTTTGATAATGCCTGCAAATATGCGCAAGGGGCTATTATCGGGAGCGCTTTTGTGAAGGCGCTCAGCGGAACGCAACCGCTCGATAATAAGATTTCAACCTTTGTTAATCAACTTGTAAAAACAGTTTAATCCCGTTGTGCGAACTTAGGCCTGTGAAATTTTGAGATGTTTTAAAACAAGACTTAAGAACAATATTGCAAGTTGGCTGAAAACCACCGAATTGGGGCTAACCAAATTGTATAGAAATTCTAAAGCTCGTTAACAGATGTTTCAAGGTATTGTTTTTCAATCCAAAGCTTCTTATTTTTAAAGGAGAAACAAGAAACAATTTAAATGTTCAGACCATGAATGAGTACGCAAAAGTAATTTTACCCAAAGTTAGCTTTAGCCGGGACTTGTTTCACAAGGAACTGGCTAAGTGTGTGAACTGGGCGGAACGACCAGATGAAATGAACGATTTAACAAGGTGGTGCTATGAAAACTTCGGGGAGATATATCCCGAAATTTTGAAAAAAGTTTTTTCACATACAGCGGCATAAGTAAAAAGGCTTCGATTAATTAATTCGAGGCCTTTTTTATTTGTGATTTTGAATTTCATATATATTTGCAGCTACTTAATAAACGGAATGAAACGGTTATTTCAACTTTTAGCACTTTTTTATGCTGCTTGCTGGATTGCATCTGCAATTCAGGCAGAAGTTGTGCCGTCGGTTGATCTGGGGAGTAAATCTTCGATTAACTATCAAAATCAGGGTGAAATAAGCTATCCGCAGGATTTACCTGCCGTATTTCTGCACAAGGTTTCGGGTGGTGAGCAAACTTTGGTTGAATATTTCCGCTTTCTGAGCGACAAAAACTACGAAAACAAGCTTACGCAGGCTCGTAAGCCATCAGTTTTCATCAGCGAATTTTCCATTCAAATTCTACACCAATGGGCTGCTGTTCCTTTGTTTATAAAGGGACGGGCCTTACGTTGTTAGCTTCTGTATTTTTTTATTACCAGTTTTTATTTCGTTGCATGAGTGGCGGAATTTTTCCGGCTACGCTTGTTTTCCCCAAAAGCGCAAAAAATGTGTTTTACGAATAAAACAACATGGCCGCAGCAGAGGAAAGCCAAAACCAATTTCAATTTTTAACCGCCGACGGGTGGACAACAATTTAATTACATACAGATATGGAAGCAAATCAACAAAATAGCGAACAAAAGAAAGCATCAAAAGATATTATTTGGCTCTTGGTTGGAGCAGTAATTTTGATTGCAGGCCTAGTTATGATTAAAACGGTAATGAGCCAGATGGGGATTTTGGGTTAACCCAGTTCCTGAATCCAAAAGTGATTTACAGGTATTTAACCGATAAAAAAAGAGGCTGTCCCAATTGAGACAGCCTCTTCTGTGTTAAAATCCAACTAACAAACGAATTATTGCAATGCCAACGATTCGTTCATTTCAACTTCTTGTTGTAAAGCAACGGGGTCGAACCCTGGTTTTACCTCTTGAGAGTGGCCATCGGGATAGAACAAATGATATGAAATCACTTTTCCATCTTCAACTTCGGCACTAACCAATTTTTGCAATTTTTTGCCTTTTACCAGGTACCAGCTATTGTCGTCCTGATTGAAAATCATTTCGGTTGTGTTTTTGGCGTCTTGCAAATCGTCAATGGTCATTTTGTTTTTCTCGGCAGTCAACCGGTACTGTTTACCATCAATTTCGACGATTTTTTGTTCTTTTTCGCCATCTTTCATCGACATGGGGTTGCCGCCGGTCCAAAATTCAATACTGTTCAGCACAACGGCATCAACAAGAGCGGCCACTTCGTAAACAGGAACAATAACAAAGGCAAGGAAAACCAGTTCGTTGACAAATTTACTGCCCACCGAACCATTCCAGTTGTACAAGCCAGAAGTTAGTTTAAAACTACCGTAGCACCCCGACATGAGCGCTGCTACAACAAGTAAAGCAATCGATTTTTTAAACGTTTTCATTTTTTCAAATTTTAGTTATACCATTTTTTTTCAAAATCTTCGTTGGAAGTTCATAACTAAATTATGACAATCATCATTCAAATCAAAATATTTATCCCGTTATCATTAAATTTTTTATTACAACCGTCCAAAAAGGGCGGAGATAGGGGTTTTAGTTGAACGGATTGAATGCTTTTCACTACTTTTGATGCAAAATTCGGCGCTATTTCCTCCCCGTTGCGAAGGTGTTGTGGAAGCTGAAAACGTAATTAATTTGTGAAAACAGTACAAAACTTTTTACCAGCCGAGTGGGAAGCCCAAAGCGGCGTTCAGCTAACCTGGCCCGATGCGGAAACCGATTGGTGCGAGCTGATGGACGAAGTGCTCCCGGTGTACGTACAGATTGCTAAAGCCATTTTAAAGCACGAAAAACTGCTGGTTGTTTGCCGTAACCGGGCAAACCTTCCACCATTTCTGCTCCAGTACAACGACCGGGTGCTTATTCATGAGATGCCGGTTAACGATACTTGGGCTCGCGATCACGGGGCTTTAACGATTGTTGAAAACGGAGCCCCGGTACTTTTAAACTTTCGTTTTAACGGGTGGGGGATGAAGTTTGCCGCTTGCCACGACAACCAAATTACCCCAAATTTGTACGAACAGGGAGCATTTCAACCCGGACTGCCTTTGCTCGATTACTCGTATTTTACCTTCGAAGGTGGGGCAATTGAAAGCAACAACGAAGGCTGCCTTTTAACGACTGCCGAATGCTTGCTTTCGAAAAACAGGAACGAGCACCTGAGCCGTAGCGAAATCGAGTTCTTTCTGAAAAAATGTTTTCATGCCGAAAAAGTGCTCTGGCTCGATCATGGTTTTTTGGCTGGCGACGATACCGACAGCCACATTGATACGCTGGCCCGTTTTTGCAGCGTGGACACTATTGCTTATGTGAAATGCACCGACGAAAACGACGAGCACTACCAGGCACTGAAACTGATGGAAGAAGAGTTGCAACAGTTGACCGACCAGCAGGACCAGCCATTCAACCTGGTACCACTGCCTTTTCCCGATGCGGTTTATGGCAACGATGGCGAACGCCTGCCTGCAACCTATGCCAATTTTCTCATCATCAACGGAGCCGTCATTTTTCCGGTGTACGGGGTGAAACAGGATGCAGAGGCGGTTCGGGTTATCGGCAATTTGTTTCCGAATCACGAAATTGTTCCCATTAACAGTGTGCCCCTCATTAAACAACACGGATCAATTCATTGTATTAGTATGCAATTTCCCGAGGGGGTGTTATAAATTGAATAAGAATCTATTGTTATGAAAAACAACGAACTGCTGGTTGCACTGATTCAACAAACAAACACTGCGGATGTGGAGGCTAACAAAAGTAAACTGGCCCTGAATATTGCCGGGTGTGCAGCACAAGGCGCCGGGCTGGTGGTTTTGCAGGAACTGCACAACAGCCTCTACTTTTGCCAAACCGAAAACGTTAACCTGTTCGATTTGGCTGAGCCAATCCCCGGCCCTTCAACCCAATTTTACAGCAAACTGGCCAAACAACACGGCTTGGTGCTGGTAACTTCGTTGTTCGAAAAACGCGCACCGGGTTTGTACCACAACACGGCAGTGGTGTTCGATAAGGATGGCTCGGTAGCCGGGAAATACCGGAAAATGCACATTCCCGACGACCCCGGCTTTTACGAAAAGTTCTACTTCACGCCCGGCGATTTGGGTTTTACGCCCATTCAAACTTCCGTTGGTAAGCTTGGGGTGCTGGTGTGCTGGGACCAGTGGTATCCCGAGGCGGCCCGCCTGATGGCTATGGCTGGTGCCGAATTGCTAATTTATCCGACCGCTATTGGTTGGGATCCGCGCGATACGGCCGAGGAAAAAAGCCGCCAGCAGAATGCCTGGATTACCATTCAGCGGGCACATGCCGTTGCCAACGGGTTGCCGGTTATCAGTGTCAACCGGGTGGGGCACGAGGCCGACCCGTCGGGAATGTCCGAAGGCATTCAGTTTTGGGGGTACAGCTTTGTGGCCGGGCCGCAAGGCGAAATTTTGGCTAATACCGGTAGCGAGAACGAAGAAAATCTTTTGGTGAAAATCGATCGGAGCCGTTCGGAAGATGTCCGCCGGATATGGCCTTTCCTGCGCGACCGGCGCATTGAAAGCTATGGCGGCATTACCCGCCGCTTTCTGAACGATTAAATCAATATTCCCTCTTGTAGTTGCTATCCACAAATGACATGAATTGTGGTATTTTTTGGTGCTGGCGCCATGCCCTGAAATTGCTGACGTCGGGAAGAAAATTTCTTGACGTCAACAATTATTTTTCTTGACGTCAGCAATAAAATTTCCCGACGTCAGGAAATTTTGCCGCTGACGTCGGGAATTTTAGCGCGTATAAAGCAGAAAGTTTTATCCGGCCAATACTGGCTGAATATGGGCAAGCTGCGAAAGGCTTTTGCCCAACACCTGTACCGATGGTGTTGCCCGGTTAAACGTGCATTTGGGCAAGCAGCTTCCCTGCCCGGAACGTTTATCGGGTAACGCCGGTTTTAGTTAGAAGAAATCTTCGAACTCGGCAGGTTTCGATTGATTGTTTTCGTCGTCGCAATCTAAATCGAGGGTAAAATTTATCGGTTTCTCAAAATCGAAGTCGGGTTTATACTCCAGTGTCTTATCGGCATATACCTTTTTCATAAAGCGGGCCCAAATCGGCAGCGCCATGTTAGCCCCCTGCCCCATCGAAATACTTCCGAAACGGATACTTCGCAGTTCGGCTCCGGTCCAGGCACCAGCTGCCAGTTGCGGGGTTAGTCCAATGAACCAGCCGTCGGAGTGGTTTTGTGTTGTTCCGGTTTTACCGCCAATCGGGTCGCGGAAGCCGGCGTAATCGCGGCCGCCCCGAAGCCGCCGCCCGGTGCCGGTATCAATTACCCCGCGCAGCAGGTTCATCATCAGGTAAGCGGTTTGCTCGTCAATGGCATCGTGCCGCTCGGGCAGGAAGGTGGCAATTACGTTCCCGTATTTATCTTCGATATGTGTAACAAAATAGGGGCGGGTAAACACACCTCTGTTGGCAAAAGTCCCGTAGGCGCCCACCATTTCGTACAGGCTAATGTCGGCTGTTCCCAGAAACATTGAGGGCACCGGATCGATGTAACTGTAAACGCCCATTTTGTACATTAAATCGGCTACCGACTGTGGGTTGAACTGTTTCATCAGCCAGGCCGAAATATTGTTGACCGAGTTGGCAAGCCCCCATTTCAGGGTCACCATCTTGCCGTCGTGATCTTTGTCGATGTCCGAGTTTTTGGCTTCCCAAACCCGGCCGTCGGGCAAAATAAATTGCTGTTTCACGTTGGGCACTTTGGTGCAGGGCGAGTAGCCGTTTTGCATGGCCAGTGTATAAAGGAACGGTTTTACGGTTGAGCCAACCTGGCGTTTTCCGCCCAACACCATATCGTACATAAAATGGCGGTAATCCGGCCCGCCCACGTAAGCGCGAACGCCCCCGCTTTCCAAATCCATGGCCATAAACGACGAGCGCAGGTAGGCCAGGTTATAGCGTATCGAGTCCATCGGCGACATAATGGTGTCGCGGTCGCCTTTCCAACTAAATACCGTCATTTCAACTTTTTCGTCAAATACGTTCTTTATTTCTTCTTTATTCAGGCCACGCAAGCGAAGTACCCGGTAGCGCTCGCTTTGGCGCATCGAAATATCGAGCAGGTTTTTAACGTCGTCGGCGCTCATGTCGTTCGAAAACGGTGGGTTGCGAAGGTTTCGCATGTATTTGGTAAACCCGGGCTGAAGCTCGCCTTTAAGGTGTTCTTCCAAGGCTTCTTCGGCGTATTGTTGCATGTGCGAGTCGATGGTGGTATAAATTTTCAGCCCGTCCTCGTACAAGTCGTAATTCGTACCGTCGGGTTTGAGGTTCTTTTGGCACCAACCGTACAGCGGATTGGTTTCCCAGGCCACCGAATCTTCTTTGTATTTCTGGGTTTGCCACGAAGCATATTTGGCCCTGTCGGGTTTGGATGCCCCCAACGTAATACGCAAATATTCGCGGAAATACGGGGCCAGCCCTTCTTTAAAATCTTCGCGTGTAAACTCCAGCTCCATGGGCAAGCCCGACAACGAATCTTGTTCGGTTTTGTTAATGTAGCCATAGCGCTCCATCTGTGACAGTACCACGTTCCGGCGGTTTTTGGTCAGTTCGGGCCGACGAACGGGGTTGAACAGGGCCGAGTTTTTGGCCATACCCACTAGCATGGCCGATTGCTCGGTCCGGAGCGAATCCGGTACTGTATTGAAATAAATACGTGCAGCCGACTTTATGCCCACAGCCAGGTTCAGAAAGTCGTACTTATTCAGGTACATGGTAATAATTTCCTCTTTGGTGTAGCTTTTCTCAAGCTTCACGGCAATTACCCATTCTTTAAACTTGCGCAAAACCAGTTCGAACTTGCTTTCCATCTCGTCGCGCGGGAACAACATCTTGGCCAGCTGTTGGCTCAGGGTACTACCGCCACCCGAACTGTTGTCGGCGGTTACAATCCCTTTTAGCACCCTGAACAAACCGCGCAGGTCGATACCGGAGTGCGAATAAAAACGGACATCTTCGGTAGCTATCAGTGCATCGACCAGGTTTTCGGGCAATTGTTCGTAAGTAACATAGCTCCGGTTTTCGCGAAAGTAGCGGCCAATCACCACATCGTCGCGCGAAATGACCTCGGAAGCAAGCAAACTCTGGGGGTTTTCAAGATCCTTAAATGAGGGCATGTAGCCCATCTTTCCTTCAGCAATCAGGAAAAACATCAGGCTAACGGTCAGAATTCCACCTGCAAAAATTGCCCAGAAAGCATAAATATATTTTTTGAAATTGGGTTTTTCGTTTTCCATTTATCGGATTTGAAAATTATCCGACAAATATAAAGAAAGGAACAAGAATACAGCCCGGGCATTCTTCTACGATAATAAGGCGTTAAGAAAAGCCCGGTTTTTGTGGTGAAACAGAGTAGAAACTGCCGGTAAAATAAAAGCGATAAACGGCACATCCTCCGTAATTTAAACTACTTGCCCAGCAAGCAGTGCAACAGGTGCAAAAAGGTGCATTTGTGGAATAAAATAATCATTATCAAAGCAATAAAGCGAAAAATTTTATTCCGTTAAATTTTGAACTTCGACTTACATTTTCTTTTCTTTGCAAAAATTTTATCGTTTGGAGGAAATTATGCTAGAGAACCTGGTTATTGTCGAGTCGCCTGCCAAAGCCAAAACCATTGAGAGATTTCTGGGGAAAGATTTTACGGTTACTTCAAGTATGGGGCACATTCGCGACCTCGAAAAAAAGGAATCCGGGATTGATCTTGAGAACAATTATGCCCCCAGGTACGTGGTGTCGGACGACAAGAAGAAAATTGTTGCAGAATTGAAGAAGCTCGCCAAAGATGCCCGGTTGGTCTGGATCGCATCCGACGAGGACCGCGAGGGAGAGGCCATTGCCTGGCATTTGCAGGAAGTACTGAAACTTCAACCCGATAGGACCAAACGGATTGTTTTTCACGAAATTACCAAAGAGGCAATTCTTAATGCAGTTCAAAATCCCCGTCCAATCGATTTAAATTTGGTGAATGCCCAGCAAGCCCGTCGTGTACTCGATCGCCTCGTTGGGTTCGAGGTATCGCCCGTGCTGTGGAAAAAGGTTAAGCCATCGCTCTCGGCAGGCCGGGTACAGTCGGTGGCCGTTCGCCTGATTGTGGAACGCGAGCGTGAAATTATCAATTTCGAAACGGTATCGGCGTTTCGTGTCACCGCGGTGTTCCTTGTTCCCGATACCACCGGAAACACTGTTGAACTAAAGGCCGAACTCAATAAACGTTTCGACACGAAAAAGGAAGCGATGGCTTTTCTCGAAAAATGCCAATCGGCCGAATTCAGCATTGCCGACATTCAGACTAAACCCTCGAAACGTACGCCGGCAGCGCCGTTTACCACATCGACCTTACAGCAGGAAGCCAGCCGCAAGTTGGGCTATTCGGTGTCGCAAACCATGTCGGTTGCCCAGCGACTGTACGAATCGGGAAAAATTACGTACATGCGTACCGACTCGGTGAACCTGTCGGATTTGGCGCTGAACACTGCAAAAAAGCAAATTATAGGACAGCATGGCGAAAAGTACCACAAGCTGCGCCAATATAAAACCAAAGCAAAGGGAGCACAGGAAGCGCACGAAGCCATTCGCCCAACCTATATGGAACAGGACGATATTTCGGGCTCGGCGCAAGAGAAACGCCTTTACGATTTAATTTGGAAACGCACAGTTGCTTCGCAAATGGCTGATGCCGAGTTGGAACGGACAACTGTAAATGTGCGCATATCAAACTCGCCGGAGCTGTTCCAGGCAACCGGAGAGGTGATTAAATTCGATGGTTTTTTGCGCGTTTATATGGAATCGACCGATAATGAAGATGAGTCCAACGAGTCGAAAAGCCTGCTTCCGCCGGTACAGGTAAACCAGGTGTTGCGCACCGAACTGATTGATGCCACTGAGCGCTTCAGCCAAAAGCCACCGCGCTACACCGAGGCCAGCCTGGTAAAAAAATTGGAAGAGCAGGGTATTGGCCGCCCTTCTACCTACGCCCCTACTATTACCACCATTCAAAACCGTGGCTATGTGTTGAAAGAAGACCGGCCCGGTGTGGAACGGCAGTTCACCCAGTTGGTACTGAAAAAAGGCAAAATAGTCGAAAAAGAAAAAAACGAAGTTGCCGGTACCGAAAAATCGAAACTGTTCCCAACCGACATTGGCATGGTGGTGAACGACTTTTTGATGAAGCATTTCGAACAAATTATGGACTATGGTTTTACTGCCAATGTTGAAGTTGAATTTGACGAAATTGCCGATGGCAAACGGATTTGGAGCGAAGTAATTGACGAATTTTACCAGCCTTTCCATCAAAATATCGAAACGGCGCTCGAAGTGTCGGAGCGTACCAACGGTGAACGGATATTGGGGAACGACCCGGCTACCGGGCTTCCGGTTTCGGTAAAAATTGGCCGTTTTGGCCCGTTAGCACAGTTGGGCGAAGCATCCGAAGAAGGAGAAAAACCGCAGTTTGCAAGCCTCCGCCCAGGACAGATACTCGAAACCATTACCCTGGAAGAAGCCCTCGACTTGTTTAAGTTGCCCCGCGATTTGGGCGAGTACGAGCATAAAAAGGTAACCGTAGCTATTGGCCGCTTTGGCCCGTATGTGCGGCACGACAACAAGTTTGTATCGCTGGAAAAGAATGTGGACGACCCCTACTCGATTGATCTGCCAAGGGCGGTTGAGTTGATTGAGTCCAAGCGCGAAAAAGACCGCAATGCAATGATTAAAGGCTTTGACGAAGAGCCGGAGCTGAAAATACTGAATGGCCGCTGGGGCCCATACATTTCGTACAAAAAAGCGAATTATAAAATTGCAAAAGGAATCGATGCTGAAAAAATGACCCTTGAAGATTGTATGAAAATCATCAATATAAGTCAGGCACCTAAAAAAGGCCGAAAAAAATAAAACCGGAGAGGCAGACACATGTTGTTGTTTGCCTTTTTTTCTTTGGATTTTGGTGTTCATAAGCAGATTTCATCTATACTTGCCGGGTCGATTGGCAAATAGTTACCTGACTTTGGATGAGCTTTCCAAACGAACTAAAACAATAACCCATGAATCTGGATCTGTATCTTGAACCGGTTGATTTTTCGGGCTTTAACCTGATTGGCTGGAGCCAGAAAAAATTTACACTGGGCAGTTTGCTGGAGAAAAACAGGGAGAAAATTCCCGTTGCCAAAGCTAAAATTGTACTTATTGGTGTTCCCGAAGACCGACATGCCGTGGTGAAAGGGAGCGCCCAAGCGCCCGATAAAATAAGGGAACAATTGTACCTGCTGAACCGGATTGCCCCTCGTTTTAAGATTTTGGATTTGGGAAATATAAAGAATGGTAAAAATGCTGCCGACACCTATTTTGCATTGAAAGACGTTTGCACCACGCTTACCGATGCAGGCCTTTCGGTGGTGGTGATGGGCGGTTCGCAGGATTTAACTTTCGGACTGGCCAAAACCTTCGAACACCAGTATTTCAACCTGGTTTCGGTCGACCCGAAAATTGATATTCACAAAGGCGCAAAGTCGATTGATTCAGAAAATTATCTTGGGTTTATTACTGAAAAGCACCGCAACCTGTTTTCCACCACTGTTCTTGGTTATCAGAACTATTTTACAGATGTGCTGGAGTTGAGCCAGGCCGCTAACATAAACCTCGATACCCGCCGGCTGGGGCAATTGCGCTATAATATGGCCGAGATTGAACCTTACATGCGGGGAGCCGACTGCTTCAGCTTCGACCTGAATGCGGTTCGCTCAATTGACGCACCCGGACAATATTTTGCTTCGCCCAATGGCCTTTATGCCGAAGAAGCCTGCCAGGTTGCCCATTATGCGGGAATGGCTGACGCGATGAAACTGGCCGGATTTTTCAACTTTATCCCTTCGTCCGACCGAGACGGGTTGAGTGCTAAGCTGATGGCCCAGATTATTTGGCATTACCTGGAAGGGTTTCACTTTAAAGTGGTGGAAAATCCAGAAAAACGGGCCGACGAATTCAGCGAGTATATTATTGAAATGGATGACATGGAATTGCCCTTGACCTTTTACCAGAGCCGTCGCACCGGGCGCTGGTGGATGAAAATATATAATCAGAACAACGATACCGATCACATTGTTTCCTGTTCGCAGGAGGATTATGAACTGGCGGCACGTTACGAAATCCCCGATCGCTGGTGGAGAAACATCAGAAAATTAAACCAGTTGGCAAAATAAACACAAGGCTCGTTGCGTTGAAGCTATTGCATTGTTACAATTAACGTGCGTTCAATAAGCAATTTGCAATAAAAAAACTTGGCGACGTACAAAAAATGGCAGGATAAGCCCTCTATGAGACACAAAATTGGCTTTTTATTTTTGTTCCTGATTGCTAATTTAGCCGCCATTGCACAGCAGGATCCGCAGCTGAGCTTTTACAAGCAGGGACGTTTGGTTTACAACCCAGGAATTGCCGGTACAAGTAGCGCAATTTCGGGTCTGATACTGAACAGGTACCAGTGGGCAGGCATTGAAGGAGCGCCAAAAACGTTGCTGTTTAGTGTTGAAACTGCGATTAATCTGTGGGGGAAAAAGAGTGGGATTGGTTTGAATGTAATTAGCGATGAACTTGGTTTGGAGAAGAATACACTGGTCAACTTGAATTATTCCTACCTCGTTGAAGCCGGAATCGGGAATTTAGGCATCGGGGCATCGCTCGGTTTTTTCAATAAATCGATTGATGACGACTGGGTGTTGCCCGAAGATGGCAGCTGGATTACCCGGAATGATTCCTGGATTCCAAGCGAGGCAGTCAGCGAGGTCGGCTTCGATTTGGGTTTGGGTGTTTTCTTGAAATCACCGGTTTATTTTGCCGGAATTTCAGTTACCCACATCAACGAAGCCAAAATATCGTTCTCGGACGACGCATACACATTTTATACCCGCCATTATTATTTTACAGGCGGATATACTATTCAACTGCCAAATCCGTTATTTTCATTGCAACCGTCTCTCTTGTATAAGACAGATATGGCCGGGTCGCAACTCGATTTAACGGCGGAGCTGACTTATAATGAACGTTTTAGTGGAGCCTTAAGCTATCGGTTGGACGATGGTTTTAGCTTTCAGTTCAGCGTCGATTTGCAGAACGGCATCAGGGCCGGTTATGCGTACGATTTAATTACTTCGGCTATCGGTGCGTACACCTCGGGCTCGCACGAGTTCTTTTTAAGTTACTCGTTTGCTGTGCAAAAGGCTAAAAGTAAAAAGTATAAAAGTGTCAGGTATTTATAAGAAATTCTAAAAGTAAGCAACATATTTCATCGCTATGAAAAAATTACTCTCTCTGTGTTCAATAGCCTTAATATTCCTGTCGATGATGAGCTGTAGCAAGTCGGGAAGCAATGGCGAACTAACTGGAGTTCGCGGACGGGGAAAATGGTTTGAACCGGCGCCGTACGGAATGACTTTCGTACACCGGGGTAGTTTCAATGTCGGTCCCAGCGATCAGGATCCCAGCTGGTCAACCACTCCCACCAAAACCGTGTCGGTTGATGCGTTTTGGATGGACGACACGGAAATTACCAACAACGAGTATCGCCAGTTTGTCAACTTTGTGCGCGACTCTATTGCCCGGAAATTATTGAGCGAGCAATATCCCGAATTTTTGATTTCGGAAGACCGGCACGGAAACCCGGTTGACCCGCCCAAACTGAATTGGGACGAAAAACTGGAATGGGACAATCCCGACTTCAAAGACGCGCTGGAGCCGATGTTTTATGCCGAAAATGACCGGATTTTTGGAAAAAAGGAAATAGATTCCCGAAAATTATTTTATACCTACTATTGGATTGATTACCAACAAGCCGCAAAACGGGCTAACATGTACGATTACCAAACCCAAAGCTATCACGGGGTGGTGTACGACAAAACCGGTGCTACCAAATCAATCCAAAACCGCTCCGATTTTATTTTCAGCGAAATGGTGAATGTGTACCCCGATACCCTGTGCTGGATTCGCGACTTCACCTATTCGTACAACGAACCCTGGGCAACGCGGTATTTCTGGCACCCCGGTTTTGACGAGTACCCGGTGGTTGGTGTAACCTGGACCCAGGCAAAAGCATTCTGCCATTGGCGCACCCGCCTGCACAACGAATATTTACTGGGTCGTAACCAGCAACCCTTGCAGGATTACCGGCTTCCGACCGAAGTGGAGTGGGAATATGCTGCCCGCGGCGATCGCGAAGACTCGATGTACCCTTGGGGAGGCTATTACACACGCAACGAAAAGGGCAAATTTTTGGCCAACTTCAAACCATTACGCGGAAATTATATCGAAGATGGTGGCATGGCAACCATGAAAGTGGGTAATTACGATGCCAACGATTTTGGCCTTTATGATATGTCGGGCAATGTAGCCGAATGGACGATTACGGCTTACGACGAGTCGGCCTATATGTACATGCACGACTTCAATCCGAACTTTGAATACAATGCCAAACCCGACGACCAGCCAGCGATGAAACGCAAAGTAATTCGCGGTGGCTCGTGGAAAGATATTGCTGCTTTTGTACAGAACTCGACCCGTAGTTATGAGTATCAGGATACCGTAAAATCATATGTCGGTTTCCGTTGTGTGCGTTCGTCATTTGGAAATGAGTTTTAAACCCTTAATTGTGATTATATGAATTTTGGAGAATTATTACATAGTAAACGCTGGAAAGTATTTACCGGCTATGTGTATAATATTGGTGCTTCGGTGGTATTGCTCGGTGCTTTGTTTAAACTTCAACACTGGACAGGTGCCGGCCCGATGCTGGTTATTGGCTTGTGTACCGAAGCCTTCATTTTCCTCATTTCTGCATTCGAACCACCGATGGAATTGCCCGAATGGTCGAAGGTTTATCCCGAATTGCGTGAAGATTATGTGGCCGACGACGAAGACGAATTCAGCAAGCAGGATAAATTGAGCAGCCTGTTGGGGCAAGCCGATATTTCTCCGGAATTGTTAACAAAAGTATCCAAAGGGTTAACCGATTTGAGCAACACCGCCTCGTCCATCAGCGATATTTCTGCTGCAACGTTGGCAACCGATGTTTATGTTAAAAATTTGAACTCGGCTTCGGAGTCCATGTACTCGTTTGCCGAAATTAATGGGAAAGCAAACAACAGCATTAGCCATTCGGTGAATGTGCTGGTTGAATCGTACACCAATACAGCCCAGCGCCTGAGCTCCAAAGGCGACGAAATGCTGAATAAATTGGCACTGTCGGGCGAAGAGTTTACCAACGTGTTGGCCCATTCGGGAAAAAAATTAGTGCACTCAACCGATAAAGTAGCCGAAGTGATTGAGCATGGGTTTGGTGAGTTGGGTCAAAAATCGGCCGCCTATAACGAAAACCTCAATAAACTGAATCACAACCTGGAGTCGCTAAATGCTTCTTATGCATCACAATTGAAAGGGACAGCGGAACAATTTGCAGCGTCACAAAAATTCTTTGCCGAAATTGGCCAGATGAACCAATTAATTCAATCGTCGGTTGATGAAGTGAAGAAATACCAATCGAATGCTGCCGAGCTGAACAAACATTTAGAAGCATTGAACTCGATTTATGGCAATATGCTTGGTGCCATGAATTATAAAAAATAAAACTCCGCGTTATGGGAACAAAGAATTGCCCTGAAACGGCGAGGCAAAAAATGATTAATATGATGTATCTGGTGCTGCTGGCCATGATGGCCATGAATGTGGCAGCCGAAGTACTGGATGCATTTCGGGTGGTCGACACTAGCTTGCTGCAAACCTACCGGACCCTGGAACGAAAAAGCGACCAGCAAATAGCCGCTTTCGAACAGGCCTATTTGCTGAACCAGGTTAAAGTAAAACCCTGGATTGAAAAAGCCAAGGCAGTTCAAGCAAAAGCCGATACCCTTCAACGTTTAATTTTCAATATAAAAGAAGATATGGTGCTACGCGGTGGCGGCTCTAAAATTACCGATATTGACGGTTATGAGTACGATCCCGGCCGTTCGTACATTACCAACGCCAAAGGCGACTCGCTGATGATTAACAAAGACGATGAGCTGAATGTACCCTCGGAAGTGATGATCCGTCTCAAACGCGGAACCGAGTTACGCCATGCCGTTGGTGTACTTCGCAACGAACTAGCATCAATCGTTCCCGAAGGAACCCCGATTTACGAAACCATCATGCAAGGGCTGGCCACACCCGACCCCAAACGGAACATGAAAGAAGGTGGCGAAAATAAAAGCTGGGAAGCACAGAATTTCGAAAACAAGCCGCTTATTGCCGTGGTAGCCCTGTTGAGCAAGCTTCAGATTGATATTAAAGATACCGAAGCAAACGTGCTGAATTATTTGTACGGACAAATTGATGCCAGCTCGTTCAAATTTACCAATATGTCGGCGGTGGTGCTTCCAAAGTCGTCGTATGTGATGGAAGGCGATGTGTACGAAGCCCGGATTTTCCTGGCTGCCGAAGATACCACCCAGCAGCCTGTTGTTGTGGTAAACGGGAAAGAGTTGCCGCTCGAAGGCGGGAAAGGCCTTTTCCGCGTACCGGTTTCAACGGCCGGTTCGTATACCTTCAAAGGGGTTATCAACCTGAAAACACCGGATGGCAACATCAACCCGTACGCGTTTGAAGAATCGTACCAGGTTGGAAAACCCAGTGTGACAATTTCGCCCACAAAAATGAACGTTTTTTACCTCAATATCCCCAACCCGATTAGTGTTTCGGTACCGGGTGTCCCAACCGAAAACCTGAGCGTATCCATCAGCAACGGGCGGATTGAAAAAACGGCACAAGGCTTTTTTGTGTACCCGGCCAAAGAAGATATGAGCGGAAAATCGACTTCGGTTTCGGTAATTGCCAATATCGATGGTAACCAACGTAACATGGGAGCAATGCCGTTCAGGGTGAAACGCGTTCCGGATCCGGTTGCGCAAATTGCCGAAAAAAATGGCGGTATATTGAAGAAAGAAGATCTGTTGGCCGAGCAAGGTATTTTTGCGGCCTTGATCGACTTCGACTTCGACCTGAAATTTAAAGTGACCCAATTTGATATTACCATTACCGGGGCAGGTGGGTTCAATAACACCTGGTCGTCAAAATCGGCCATGTTTACAGCCGACCAGAAAAAGCAGTTTGCCAATTTGCAGGCGGGAAGTATTCTTTACATTGATAACATTGTAGCCCACGGCGACGATAAAACCGACCGCCAATTGGCTCCGATTAGTTTTAAAATCAGATAAAAAACCGGCGAGGGTACGGGTTGTGAAGTCACTAGGTGTGGCAAAAAAAGTAAAAATTAGGAAGCATGAAAAAGCTAACGTTAGGAATAGGATTAATGATTTGCGCTCTTTGTTTCTCGGCCGTCGAAAGCAGGGCACAAATTGTGGACGGAGCATATCAGCGGGTTGATATTGCCAAAAAGAAACCAATGGTTTTACCAATGCCTCGCGAAGCCGATGTGATGTGGTCCAAAAAAATTTGGCGGATTATTGATTTACGCGAAAAGATGAATCAGGCACTTTATTTTCCAACGGTAGAAACTGACGGACGTAATAGTTTGATTAACCTGATGCTGAAAGCCATTGAAAGCGGATTGCTTACTGCCTACGATGCCCGCGAGGATGACGAGTTTAAAATGCCCATGGCCTTTGACCAGGTGAAGGAATCCTTTGGCGCGGTTACCCGCACCCGGCGGGTGCGTAACCTCGAAACCGGCGAGTTTGAAGATCGGGTGATTGCAGCCGAAGTCCGTGGCGAAGAAATCAAACAAATCATGGTGAAAGAGGAATGGTATTTCGACAAGCAAACGTCGACCATGAACGTGCGTATTATCGGGCTTTGCCCCATTCAGGAGTACTACCGCGACGAAGATGTCAATCGCGAGAATGTTCAGCGCCGGCAGGTGTTTTGGGTGTATTATCCCGAAGCCCGCGAGTTGCTCTCGTCAAATGCGGTGATGAACACACAGAACCTGGCCAACAGTATGTCGTATGACGACTTGTTTATTAAGCGCCGCTTCAACAGCTACGTTGTTAAGGAGAGCAACGTGTACAACAACCGCGCTATCAGCCAGTACCTCACCGGGCGCGATGCAATGCTTGAGTCGAAACGGATTGAGGGTGAAATCTTCAATTACGAACAAGATCTTTGGGAATATTAAATCCCGATCCGCATATTCAACGGAAAGCCTTTTGAGGAAAAGCTCCTTCAAAAGGCTTTTTGGTTTCATTATTGACAATATTCTTTCCGGGCAGCCGTTTAAAAAATTGCTGTACAAGTATTCGATATGAACGACTTCAAAATTGGTGCTCTGGTTATTGGCTTGCTGCTACTATGGTCGTGCAGGCAAAATACCCTCGAACAATACGCCGACTTCAATAAGCGGAAGCCGTATTTCGAGCCTGCCCCCTTTGGGATGTCTTTTCTTAACCGGGGTACCGTGGTGATTGGCGCTGACGATGAAATTTATCAGGAAAATACACCAGCCAAACGGGTTTCGGTTGAAGCGTTCTGGATGGACGACACCGAAATTACCAATAACGAGTACCGCCAGTTTGTTTACTGGGTTCGCGATTCAATTGCCCGTACCATGCTGGCAGAACAGTTCCCCGAATTTATGATTTCAGAAGACGAGTATGGCGACCCGCTGGAACAACCCAAACTGAATTGGGAAGACCCGATTGAGTGGGACAATCCCGATTTTAAAACCGTATTGGAGCCACTTTACCTCGATGCCGACAACCGCGTACTGTGGGAACGCGGAATTGATGCCCGGAAATTGATTTACGACTACCATTGGGTTGATTATAAACAAGCGGCACGCGCTGCCAACCGGTATAATTTCGAAACCCAATCGTACAACGGGACGGTAACAGATATTGATGGTAACGTAAAACCGATTGAGAACCGTTCGTCCTTTGTTTTTCACGAGTCAACTCCTACCTATCCCGATACCCTTTGTTGGGTGCGCGACTTTACCTATTCGTACAATGACCCCATGACCCAGAAATACTTTTGGCACGTTGGTTTCGACGAATATCCGCTGGTAGGGGTAAGCTGGAAACAAGCCGTGGCTTTTTGTCACTGGCGCACCAAAATTTACAATGATTACCAGCGTCAAACCGCCGGGGTTGATGTGTTCGACTATCGTTTGCCTACCGAGGTTGAATGGGAATACGCCGCCCGAGGGGGCGAAGAGCGCACCCTCTATCCGTGGGGCAGTTATTATCTCCGAAACCAAATGGGCTGCTTTGTTGCCAACTTTAAACCTCATCGCGGAAACTATGTGGCCGACAGTAAATATTCGGTCACAACCATCCAGGTAGGAAGTTACGCGCCCAACAACTCGCGTTTGTACGATATGGCCGGAAACGTGGCCGAGTGGACCAGCACGGCTTTTCACGAATCAAGCTACGAGTTTATGGGCGATTTTAACCCAACCGTGCAGTATAGTGCCCGCCCGGACGATCCGCCTGTTTTAAAGCGGAAGGTTATTCGCGGCGGATCGTGGAAAGACGTGGGGTACTTTTTGCGCAACGGCACACGCAGTTTCGAGTACCAGGATACGGCCAAGTCGTATATTGGTTTTCGCTGTGTAAAAACTTCGTTTGTTGACGAGTTTAAATTGAAGAAATGAGATTGAAAAGCAAGCAGCGTATCCCGGTTGCTTGCTTTTCAACCTTATACCCAGCTATCTCCAAATGAAGGATCAACGCAGAATTCTTAACCGGCGCTTTTTCGAGCAGGATACTATTTTGGTAGCCCGTAGGCTGCTGGGGAAAATTCTGGTCCGCCGTTTTCCCGATGGGACCGTAAAACGGTACCGGATTACTGAAACTGAGGCTTATTGCGGCTCCGGTGATAAGGCCTGCCACGCCAGTAAAGGCCGCACCCCGCGAACCGAAGTGATGTTTGGCCCGGGCGGCCGGATTTACGTGTACCTGATTTACGGACAATACTGGCTCTTAAATTTTGTTACCGAAGGCGAAGGCAACGCTTCGGCAGTGCTGGTTCGCGGGCTGGAAGGTTTTTCAGGCCCCGGAAGGCTGGGGCGCGAACTACAGCTCGACAAATCTTTTTATGGCGAAAACATGGAAACGTCAGACCGGATTTGGATTGAAGAAGCGCCCGACTTGGACAATTTCTCTTCAACCCCGCGCATCGGTATCAACTATGCCGGAGAGCCGTGGGTAAGCAAGCCGTGGCGTTTTAACCTCTGAAACTCTCTGTCTTTTGGTTTCGTGTTCACTGCTTTTGCCCCGAATGAAACGTATTCCAGAATTGTTCGTTGTAGGTGGAATCTTCGAAATAGGTTCGCCCGTCAAGCATCGGTGCACCCGGGTTGAAACGTATCAATGCAGCTTTACGTGTTTCTGTAACCGTGTTACCCGCCGGGTTGGTGTAGGTTTTGTCGCTGTCGAAATAGCTTGGCAGGTATTTTTCTCCTTGTTTCTGATACAACGTAGTGAGGTGGTACCGAACCTTCTGCTGTTCGTTTCCGCTGCTTGCCAAAGCCCGGTTTTGTGGGTTATTTTTCGATGCTTCAACCACAGATTCCGAACGCACCAACGCGTAATTGTTTTTCAGGATAAATAGTTTACCATCAATACGGGTGGCATAAAAATCGCCGCTGTGGGCCAAATCCGGTTTCGACGATTGAAACGAAATTACCCATACCGAGTCGCCTTCGTAGGCGCTCATCCCTTCCAGGTGCAGGTTATAGTCGTTTATCAACTCGGGGTTGAAAATGGTGTTTCCCATGCGTGCCAAATCCTGATCGAGCAACTCGTCGAAACCGGTTTGCCCGTCGGGGAACGAATACGAGGTGAAATTCTTATTTACCTCGGCAAACCGGTAATTGCGGCTTTCAAAAGCGTTTGCAACCGAAGGCTGTTGGTAGCCGCTTTTGTCGGTAAGCTCAACAATAGCTTCGCGAATTTGACCTGCCGAATCGTTTACCAGGGTTTTGCCCAGATAATGATAAGTGAGCCCAAACGGCCCTGGTTGATAGTTTTTCGGAACACGTTCGCTCGCAGTCCGGATTATCCGGAACAATACCCGCGACTGGGCAGCCACATCAATTCCCTCGATACTGTAGGTTTGCTCCCTCAGCGGAATACGGACAAAGTCCCTTTGAAGCAATTCTTCAACCGAAAACTGTTGGTTTTCATAACCAACGGCCGACACATAAAGCATCTTCCCTGCAAATTGGTCAGGCATCTTCAACTCGAAAAAACCTTCGGCATCGGATGCCGTTCCGAAGTAGGTACCTTCGACCCCGATATTGGTGTAGGCAATGCCCGACTGATTGGCTGCATCAACAATACGGCCTTTCAAAACGCGCGTTTGCGCTTGCGATAACAGCGAAAATGTGAGCAGAAAAAGGATTGAAATATATCTCATGGTCTTTCGTTTTTTGTTCCGGCAGGATTCCCCGGTGCGGAACGTCAATTATCAAAAACTGGCTTGCTTCGGGCTTGTTTGGCCTCATATTTGCAAGAAAATGGCTAACTTAGCTAAGATTTGGACTAAGTTCGTCAAAAAATATTAATCGGTTAACAGGTTTGCAGCTTGAATGTTGTAATTTTTAGTTAACTATCAATTTTAAAACAAGCAGAAACATGAAAACAAACCGGATTCTTTTAGTTGGAACGCTGGTCGCAGTAAGCCTGACGAGCTGCGTTTCCAAAAAGAAATACCTCGATATGGAGTCTTCCAAAATACGTGCCGAACAACGGGTACGGGAACTGACCGACGAAAACGAAGCCCGGGCAGCCCGGATTAGCAAAATGATTGCCGACTTTGAAACGATGAAAAAAGACTTGATGGCGAGCAATGCCACCAAAGACCAACTGATTGGCGATTTGAACGGGCAAATAAACAAGCTAAAATCGAATGTGCAGGAGAAAGATGCCAGTATTGAAGAAAAGCTGTATGCTTTCGAATTTGAAAAACGACGTATGGATGACGTGCTGAAAGCCAGCAAGGTAACAGAAACGACCTTGAAAGAAGAGAATAGAAATATGGCGAATGAGTTGAGCCAGCTACGCAATGAGCTAACTGATAGTCAGTTTAATTTGAACCGGGAAAAAGAGTCCAAGGAACAAGCGAACCAGCAACTGGCACAAAACGCCTCTCAATATGAGCAACAGGCTTCTCAAATTGCAGCACTGAAAGCCGACATTCAGAAGCTGAAAGTTGATGCCAAAGAAAAAGATGAAACCATTGAACGGCTCAACAACAATGTGAGCTTACTGAAAAGTCAATTGGCAAAATAATTCAATCCGGCCGGGGATTTACCGTAAATGAAATCCCGGACGGATCAGTTTTTATCCAATTCCCGGCAGGTTAATCCCTTTAATTTTCCGGTACAAATCGAGGGCAAATAAGTCGGTCATGCCGGAAACGTAGTCGACTACCGACTGAATTTTTTCGTAGTCACTCTGATGTTCGCCCCGGTACTGGTCGGGTAGAAGCGATAACAGGCGGCGGGACAAACCGTCGCCTGGCGACAGTACCGCCTGGATAAACTCATCCAGCAAAGTACCCAGAATTTTGTAGCCAGCCACTTCAATTTCCATGACCGAGCGGTCGCGGTAAATTTTTTCAACCGACATTGGGCCAATGACATCCATTGCCGTTTTGGATGAGCCGGATACCTTTTTTATCAACGCCGTGTTAAAGGTGCCCTCCATAATGGTATCCTGGTTTTGTTCGAATACCTCCACGCACTCTTTTACCAGCTTGTTTATCACCGATGCGCGCAGGTAGGCCACGCGCTCGTTTTTGTCGGTTACAATGGCAAAGTTCTTTTCCATTTTGGCAAGAATTGTTTTGTCCGTTTCCGGGTTGTAAAAATTCCGAAACAATTCAATTACCGTGTTGTAGCCCACAATGCCCAGTTTGTGAGCATCTTCCATATCCATAATCTGGTAGCAAATGTCGTCGGCAGCTTCAACCAGAAACACCAGCGGGTGCCGGACAAAAGTCAGTGGCTCATCGGCTAAACGTTTCAACCCCAATTCATCAGCTATTTCGGCGTACAATTTTTTTTCGGATTGAAAGAAACCAAATTTGGGTTTGCTCACCCCAACCGATTCGTACGGATATTTTACAACCGATGCCAACGTAGTGTAGGTCAGCGCGAAACCACCGTCGCGTCGGCCTTTAAACTGGTGACTTAGCAGACGCAGGGCATTGGCATTTCCGTCGAAATACACAAAATCGTTCCACTCGCCAGCAGTTAAGCGGGTTTTCAGCTGTTGTCCGTTTCCAGCTTTAAAGTAGTTGGAGATGGCTTCCTCGCCGGCATGGCCGAAAGGCGGGTTGCCCATGTCGTGCGCTAAACACCCGGCCGATACAACTGCTCCCAGTTCGGATAGTAGCGGGTGGGTTTCGCCTTGTTTTGCCAGACGTTCGGCCAACATGTTTCCCAAGGTTCGGCCAACACTGGCTACCTCGAGCGAATGGGTGAGGCGGTTGTGCACAAAAATGCTTCCCGGCAACGGAAATACCTGGGTTTTGTTTTGCATACGCCGAAAGGGTGACGAAAAAATCATGCGGTCGTAGTCGCGCTGAAACTGGGTACGGTTGTACAAATCGCCCTCGTCGGTTGGGGGCAGCGAACCCAGCCGCCGTGTCGATATGAGTTTGTTCCAATTCATGGTTGTCAATTTCAAGCTGTTCTAATAAATGTCAACGTGGTACTGATTTAATTCCTTGTCGAGTTTTCGGGCTCCGGGACTAATTTTTTCGAGTAAACGCCAAAAGCCGGGCCCATGGTTTTTTTCTACCGTATGTGCCAGTTCGTGTAAAATCACATAGTCGATTAGGTGTTCGGGCAACCGCATCAGGTGGATGTTCAGGTTGATGTTGTTGACCGACGAGCAACTTCCCCAGCGACTTTTTACATGTTTTACAACTATGTTTTCAACCGCAAACCCGTTTTTTTGAGCCAGTTCGCGCAGGCGTGCCGGAAGATAAACTCGGGCCTCGTGACGCATAACCTGGACCAAAATTTTTCGTATAAACTGTTGAATTTCGGGTCGTTGATGGTTTTGGTTTGATGGGATGTTGATTTGAACAACCCCCTTCCCAACCATTCCCGACACTTTGCTGTGTTCTACCCGGACCACTTTCAACTGGTGAAACTTTGTTTTAAAACAGTTGTCGGGGCCGAAAATAGTTAAACCAGCTTTAATATCTTGTTGTTGTTTTAGAATCCAGGCGATTTTGCTTCGGACAAACTCGATGGCTTTTTGTTCCGATGCCCGGTCGGGGATAGATACCTGAACCTGGCCGTCGGGTTTAACCCGAAGGCGAATCCGGCGAGAACGTGTATTTCTCAGAATGTGAACCTGGCCAACGGATTCGAGATGAAAAGACTGTTCAACTGTCATGGTGGGGTATCTGATGACGAAGATAAACAATCCCGTAAAATTTGAGATATGGAACCAAAAAATGCAATGGAAGTTTTCGGAACGATTCGCAAACAGGAAACTGTTCACACAATCGATGATAAAGTTCAAACCGGAACGCTGGTTTTTGAAGCGCTTGAGCCCTTTCCCGGGTATTACCACGAAACCCCGTTTGGTGAAAACCCGGTGTACATGTACCTGGCCCTTCAGCAACAATATCCGTTGATGGACATTATGCGGGCTACCCAAAACGTTGAAAAGGTATTTAATGAAAAGTTTGATGCCGGAAAAGGCTTTGTACAGATTGTGGAAGCAACTTACAATGTGTTGCGTATCCGCCACCTGAACCGTTACGATTTGATTGGCGACTTGCAACATGCCTACAACGAACAGGGCATTTATTTTATGATGAAAACCAAAAAGGGACTGGAAGCCCCGGCTCAAATCAAAGTAGTGAAATTTTTCAACCTAACTCCAGTTGCAGAAGGCATTTATCTCGACAACAAAGAAGAATATCACGCCTATTTGGAACTACCCAGGGAACTGAATTGGGACGATTTTCTGGCGCTGAGCAACCGGGTAAAATACAATTGGGAAGATGCCAAATTTGATGCTGCCTTTGGTTCGTTTGTACACAATGGAAAGATACACGAGTTTGTACGGATATATTCCAACAAACTGAGTCCCGATTATTTAATCGCCCTGCGAAAACTCTATATTGAAAAAATGAAGTAGTTTTAATAAAATAAAAGAAGCCTCCTGATACGCAAAAAAGCCAGCTCCGTAATTTTGGAACTGGCTTTTTCAATAAAACAACTGAAATAGTTCTATTTCAATATTGCAACAGCCTTTTCAATGCGGCTGATGGTTTCGTCTTTACCAATTAGCCCGCAAATATCGAACAGGTCAATACCCTGGCTACTGCCAACCAAAGCCAGCCGGATGGGCGCCATAATCACGCCAAAGTTCCAGCCTTTGGCGTTCATAAAGTTCGAGAATTCGTCTTTCACCAACGCAGCATTCCAATCGGTAATTTCGTTGAAAAGTGCAACAATTTCCAAAAGCATGGCACCGGTTTCGGGCTTCCATTTTTTGCTTGCAGTTTTTTCATCGTAGCTATCAGGAGCCTGGAAGAAATACGAGCCTTGTTCCCACAAATCGTTTACAAACTCGCATCGTTCTTTAATCAGGCTAATAATACGGATCAACTTTTCAGTGTCAATAGCAATATCCTTTTGTGCCAGTACCGGTTTAAACAGTTCGGCCAGTTCTGCGTCTGGTTTTTGTTGCAGGTAGTGGCGGTTAAACCATTTTGCTTTTTCGGGGTCGAAACGGGCGCCTGATTTCACCACGCGGTCGAGACTGAAGTTTTCGATCAGCTCGTCCATCGTAAAAAACTCCTGATCGGTACCGGCATTCCATCCCAGCAAAGCCAGCATATTAATAAAAGCTTCGGCAAAGTAACCATCCTCGCGGTACCCACGCGAAAACTCGCCGGTTTCGGGGTCATGCCACAACAGCGGGAACACCGGGAAACCCATTTTATCGCCATCGCGTTTGCTCAGTTTCCCTTTTCCGGTAGGCTTCAAAATAAGCGGTAAGTGGGCAAACTGCGGGCGCACGGTCCAGCCAAAAGCTTCGTACAACAGCACATGCAGCGGCATCGAGGGCAGCCACTCTTCGCCGCGGATAACATGGGTAATCTTCATCAGGTGGTCGTCAACCACATTGGCCAGGTGGTAAGTAGGCATACCGTCGGCTTTAAACAGCACTTTATCGTCGAGCTGGTTGGTGTTGAATTTCACCTCCCCGCGAATCATGTCTTTTTCCACTACATCCCGGTTTTCGGGCATTTTAAAACGAATCACCCAGGCATCTCCCCGTTCAATCCGCTGCTGAACTTCATCGACCGACAGGGTCAGCGAGTTTTTCAGGCTGTTTCGGGTATGCAGGTCGTACGAGAAAACAGAACCGTTTGCTTCGGCTTCGGCCCGCAAAACGTCCAGTTCTTCGGGCGTATCGAATGCGTAATAAGCATTGCCGCTGGCCAGCAACTGGTCGGCATACTGGCGGTACATGGCTTTGCGTTCGCTTTGCCGGTACGGGCCGTATGCACCGCCAAACGCTACACCCTCGTCGGGTACCAGTCCACACCATCTTAACGACTCAACGATGTAATCTTCGGCTCCGGGCACATAACGTGTCTGATCGGTGTCTTCAATCCGCAACAGGAAATCGCCACCGTGCTTGCGGGCAAATAAATAGTTGAATAAGGCGGTGCGTACGCCGCCCATGTGCAGTGGCCCGGTTGGACTTGGGGCAAAACGGACCCGAACTTTATTTTCCATGACTTTCTCGATTCAAAAAAAAATTTGCGGCAAAGATAGCGTTTTTGAAATCAGATTGATTTAACCCATTCGCCAATTCGCCCGTTCAAGCGAACGGTTTTATTTCCCGTTGGTCTGATGCTGCTGAAAAACCGTTCAAAATAAACCCGGCACAAAAATAATTTACCCGGCATTGTAATATTTCGACTGGTTGGCGACTGATAAGCAGTTGAAATAAGAAGGCGTGTGCGCATTTCAAACCCGATCCTGTTTTTTCAACTATATTTGCAGGCTTTTAAAAAGGCATATCAATAAACATTAATACAAAGGATGAAGAAGTTTTTACTGATTGTAGCTGCCATTGCTTTGGTTGGGCAAGGAACTGTCCGTGCCGACGAGGGGATGTGGCTCCCGTCGCTGATTGCGAAATTGAATATCGGCGACATGCAGAAAATGGGATGTGAACTGAGTGCAGACGACATCTACACGATCAATAACTCCAGCCTGAAAGACGCCATTGTGTCCTTGGATCACGGTAGCTGTACGGCCGAACTGGTTTCGCCCAAAGGCTTGCTGCTTACCAACCACCATTGCGGTTACGGCGAAATTCAGGAACACAGCTCGGTTGAGCACGACTACCTGCGCGATGGTTTCTGGGCAAAATCGTACGACGAAGAATTACCGAACCCGGGTAAAACAGTTTCATTTTTAATTCGGGTTGAAGACGTTACCGAGCGTGTACTGGCCGGAATTGACCAGAACACAGCCGAGGACGAACGCAACGAAAAAATTCTGAAAGCATCTTCCGAGATTCAAAAAGAAGCGACCAAGGACACCGATTACAATGCCCGTGTACAATCGTTGTTTGAAGGCAACCATTTCTATCTGTTTGTGTACGAAACGTTTCGCGATGTGCGTTTGGTTGGCGCCCCACCGGCATCAATCGGTAAATTTGGCGGCGACACAGACAACTGGATGTGGCCACGCCATACCGGCGACTTCAGCATGTTCCGTGTATATTGCTCGCCCGATGGAAAACCGGCCGACTACTCAACCGACAACGTACCCTACGAGCCCAAACATTACCTGCCCATTTCGCTTGATGGGTACGAGGATGGCGACTTTGCAATGGTGATGGGTTATCCCGGACGTACCAACCGCTACAAAACGTCGTTTGGGGTTGAATATACCATGAACGTAACCAACCCGGTCCGCATTGACGTGCGTGGTGCCAAACTGGCCATCCTGAAAGATTACATGCTGAGCAGCCAAAAAGCAAACATTCAGTATGCCAGCAAATATGCCCGAAGCTCTAACTACCACAAATACAGCATTGGCCAAAACAAAGGTCTGGAAGCGCTGGACGTAGTGGCGAAAAAGAAAGCGCTTGAAGCTGAATTTACAAAGTGGGTAAACCAAAGCCCCGGACTTAAAGCAAAATACAGCGAAGCGCTCGGACTGATTGAAAGCGCTTACAGTGAGCAGCGCGACGATTTGGCATCGGAATATCTGATGGAAACCATGTTTCGCGGTCCCGAAATCTTTAGCCTGAGCATTGCCATGAAAACCTTGTACGACACGATGAAAGAAGGTGCTGATACTGAGCGGGTACAGGCAATGGCACAGCGCATGAAAAGTAACCTTGGCGAGTATTTTAAAGATTATGATGCCGTTACCGACCAGAAAGTGGCTGCTGCCTTGCTCGAGATCTACCGTAAAAACGTTGATCCGGCTTTCTACCCAAGTTTTTTTGCCGAGATTGACAAGAAATACAAAGGCGACATAAAGGCTTATGTAGCCAATATGTACGCCAAAACTATTTTTGCCGATCAGGCGAAACTGGAAGCCTTTCTGGAGAAACCAAGCACAAAAGTACTCGATAAAGATCCGGCTTTCCAGGCCGGGCAAAGCATAGCCGAACAAGCAACCATTCTTGGCGAAATGGTCAACAAATCGACCCCGGATTTGCAAAAAGGGAACCGCCTGTTTGTTGCCGGCTTACTCGAAATGCAGAAAGACCGCAACTTTTACCCCGATGCCAACAGTACTATGCGTTTAACCTACGGAACAGTTGGTGATTACGTGCCTCGCGACGGTGTTCGTTACGACTATTACACCACTTTGAAAGGGTATATGGAGAAAGAAATCCCGGGTGACGACGAGTTTGATGTACCTGCCCGCCTGAAAGAATTGTACCTGGCCAACGACTTTGGTAACTATGCCGATGCCAACGGCCAGCTGCGCACCTGCTTTACTACCAACAACGACATTACCGGCGGCAACTCGGGTAGCCCGGTCATTAACAGTAAAGGCCAATTGATTGGTATTGCTTTCGATGGTAACTGGGAAGCCATGAGTGGCGACATTGCCTTTGAACCGGAGCTGCAAAAGTGTATCTCGGTCGACATCCGTTTTGTACTTTGGACGATCGACAAATTTGCCGGTGCCAAAAACCTAATCGACGAAATGACGATTGTTAAAGGGGTCGAAAAAAATTGAAAAGGATATGGCTTCGACTTCAAAATAAATCGAACCATTAAGTGTGTTGAAGGGCAGCTTCCGAAAGGGGCTGCCTTTTTGCTTCCTGCTCAATAATAACCACTTTCTGTCAAGCACTCACCTTGTTATTGCAGAACCTCTGTTGCTCATTTCTTTTCTCGCTGTATGCCTTCAATATAAATCTTCAAAAACCTGCTTCTAAACATAAAATGGGGGGGGGAGTAACTTTTTCGCACCAGGGGGGAATTAATTAGTGTCAGCTCCTTTATGCGCCCTGTGCGCCTGCCTACTGCACCAGAAGCAACAACCGGGTTCCCGGGATGCGGGCTGGTGATACGCGATGTTTTAAACGATTGCATGGGACCTGAAAAACCAAATCCGATGCCGTTACATTTTGCGCTTTTCGAAAACCACCTCACCCCCGACCCAACCGACTTTATGGCGGTGGTGCAGGACCTGCAAGCCAAAACGCAGGACGATGTGATGAACCTGATGGTGAGCCGTGGCTCCACGGTTACCAAAGCCGAAGCGCTGGCCGTATTCGAGGAGTACGCGCTGGCCATTGAACAACTGTTGAAAGACGGGAACTCCGTCAACACCCCGCTCTTTAACCTGTCGCCTTCCATAAAAGGGGTATTTTACTCCGAAACCGAAAACTTTAACCCGGCCATCCACACCGTGCGGCTAAACATTACACCCGGTATCCGGCTGCGGCAAATGGCTCAAAACGTAAGCGTGGCCCGCGTGCAAGGCGCCAGCCCGCAACCCGACCCGCTGTACCTCGACGACCTGGGGAGCGGCACCCGCAACGATACCCTCAGCCCCGGCAACATTGCCCAGCTAAAAGGGAGCCGATTGAAGTTTGACCCCGTCGACCCGGCGCAAGGCATTTTTGTGCTGGCCGCCGACGGCAGCGC
>JBKEAN010000076.1:0-54430 GCA_047972415.1 Mangrovibacterium sp. | reverse complement strand
GTTTCACATTTTTGCGGATGTATTGAAACGTGACACTGTAATAGTGCTAGTCTATACTCAATTGCACATGCCCGATCAGTCCAACTGTAGCTAAGCAATTGTATTTTATCTCATAGGGTTTCTCCGGCAACGTAGACAGCACATCTTTTTCAACTGCAAAAAACATCTGCATTCTCGACAAAGGAATACCTGTCATCTTTTTGTTTTTGTGCAGCTCCAACTCTTCCCGGATTGCTTCATTTAATTCTTCGAGGGAATGGAATACGCGGTTACGAAGAGCGGTATAGATTCTTTGATAAAGGATTTTTACGGCTCCTTCAACCAACGACTTATCTCTTGGTCGATAGGCTCTTGCAGGTAATATGGCCGTCTGATAGTGCTCGGCAAAGTCTGCAAAGGTTTCATTAATGGTCGGCTCGTACTTACTGCTTTGGGTTACGGCCGATTTAAGGTTGTCGGGAACAATAGCCTGGGGTACACCTCCATAAAACAACAAGGCGTTTTCTACCGAAGCGATAAAATCTTCTTTCTGCTGCGAGGGTGTGGCTTCGGCATAAGTGTACTGGCTCGAACCCAGGATGGCAACAAAAAACTCAACCTCGGTTATCTCACCGGTTTCTTTATCGACAACCTGGAGCTTCTGTCCGGCATAATCAATAAAAAGCTTATCTCCGGCTTTATGCTCCATGTGCATCACCGGGTTAACCTTTTTACTCCACTGGTTATAGAGGTTCTTAAACTGGCTGCTGCGCAATCCGTCGGGGTGCAAGGCAAAATACTCCTCCCACATCAACTGTTTGGTTACGCCTTTGCGTTTGAGTTCTTTTTCCACGTAGGGAAAGAAGTCATAAAGGGCTTGTAGTTTAGGCGATAACTCGGGTGGATTATGGCTTGAAAACAGCGTGTCCAGCTCAGCATCACTTTTACCGGTTATCAAGTCAATGTCCTGCCCCAGTAGTTGAAACAGGTTGATGTACTTCTGAACGGTCGTTCGGGAAAGTTGAAGGTAACGGCTGATAAAGGACTTATCCCGTCCCTGGTGATACAATAAAATTGTCTTTCTTACTTTATTCATGTCTGTTCGTTTATTGGCCATCGTTTCGCGTTTTTATTGCGAAAGTAGGCCTGCAACAGCCGTGAAAAAGTTCGATGTTTTTAGCTGACCACTTTGTGTCGGTTTGCCTGACCACTTTGAATCGGTTTCACTGACCACTTTGCATCGGCAGACCTGCACACGTTCCTTCGGTATCGGGTGACCACTTTAATCGGATTTTGCATAAGCACGCCCAACGCCGCCTTTTTCGTCCAATATTTCAAGTGCAACAATCACCAACTTCTTTTTGCTGTCACCACTACGCCCAACTTTGCCTTCCTCATATTGGCCAATCAGAAACTCATCAACCTGAACCTTGCCGCCCAATTGGCTCTTGCGGCTGCTTGCCATTGCCTGTTGGATTTTCCACTTAAATTCCCAAACTGTTTTTTGCCGCAACCCAAACTCTTCAGACAATTCCAAAGAGGACATCCCTTTCTTCTTTGTGCTGATTTTGAAGCAGACATGAAATGCTATCAGCAATGGGAATTTCAGCTTGTCAAACATCGTTCCTGCCGTAGGGCTCTCATCGTAATTGCATTTTGCGCAACGGTGTGAATATGGCTTTTTACCTTTTCCATACTTCGTATGACCGCATTTTTTGCATTTGTACGGACTTTCTGTTGACCATTTTATGTCCGACAGATAGCAATAGCAATCCTCATCGGTCTGAAAATATTTATTGAACTCAATTGAATTCACGCCTGAATATTGTTTTCTGTTTTCCACGCCACAAAGGTAGCGATCTCTCAAAATCAACAGCGACTTAAGCGCCTATACCGAAAGATATTTATTTACTGATGATTTATATCTCAAAGCATTGGAACGCAAAAAAAGTTTTGAGAGCATTCAAAACTTTATAAACACAGAAAGAGATAATCAATGGTTAAACTATCCAATTACAATTCTTGTAGTACTGATCCCCTCCTTGCTCATTAGTTTCTGTTTAAATGTTGGTATTGTTTTTAATAAATACAAAATATCTTTTATCAAATTATTTGGAGTTGCTTTAAAAGCCCAGCTTATATTTGCACTAAGTTATCTTATGTTAATAACACTTAAGACAACAGGGGTTGTTCGTTTTTCCTATGCTACAGTAAACAATAACTACGATTATCAATCAGTACTTGCCGTTATTAACCATAAAACTTTACCCTATTGGTTAATTTACCCGTTACAATGCATTTGCATAGCAGAAATATTTCATATCTTGTTGCTATCACTCGGTATCAAATACTTACTGCAGCTTAAATATTCTAAAGCAATACTTTTCGTATTATTATGGTATGCTTTGGACTATTCTTCTGGATTATTTTAACCGTATTTCTTCAAACAATAGTACATCTCTAATGTCAAAGTACTCGTTGACACAAAAGGTCGGGTACAAAACTTATCAATTAAAAACTTTATTTATGAGAGAGTTAACTTTAGAAAAAATGGAAAACACCTTAGGTGGAAAATTTTGGGGCTCAGATTCTGGTTGTGGTGGTTGTAGTAATGGATTCAAAACTTGTTGGTCGACGTATTATATTTTTTGGATGAACACAGGTTATGAATATGAGTTTGTAGGGTGTTAGTATCCTTTTACATGAAAGAGGCTGTCCAAAAAGGTTTTTGTATTTGGGTAGGTATCTGAGAAAAACCTCAAATAGTCAACTCACAATAATATAAACCAACTTTTGGGACAGCCTCTTCAAAATACTTCAAATAAGTATGAAAAACTATTTTGTTTTTTTCATTTTGTTAATTTCTAGCGCAAATTATCTTTTTGCCCAGGATGTAAGGACTGCAAGGATAATAGATAATGAAACGCAAAAAGGGGTAGAATTTGCTGCTGTAAGCATTAAAGGCAAAGAAATAGGGACTTACACTGATTTTAATGGTAGATTCCGTTTGCATAATATCAACAATACCGACACTTTGGTTATAAGACACATATCTTACAAGAAGGCATTACTTCCAATTAATTCTTTTAATGATAGTTTAATATCTATAATACCAGAGTCAAACTCTATCCAAGAAGTGGTTATCAAACCCCAAAAGTATAAAGAGTGCAGTATCGGATTTTCGAAATTGGACTCAAAGGATTGTCTTTCGAGTAATAAAGGAACTGAGATATCAACTCTAATTGCTGATGATAAATTTAAAGACTATTTTATTAAGGAGATAACCGTTAAGGTTAAAGAGAAAAAAACTTTACCATTCTACATCAAAGTCCATATTTACAACAATAGGGAAGGGAAGCCAGGTGACGAAGTTATCTTCAGTAACATATATAGGATAGATGATATTGAAGGTACTATAAGAATCGATATTGACACGTATATGATTATATTCCCTCCTGAAGGGGTTTTTGTTGGTATTGAATGGGTTGGGGTTATCAAAAATGGGATGATTGATGATAATGAAAAAATCAATCTAAGTCCTCATATCAAAATAACGACAAAGGAAGTTAAAAGTATAACCTTCATTCGTACTTGGGATAGGCCTTGGGATGATATTACAAGCACATTTCAAGGGCTTCCAGGGATACATGGTTTAAAAGTCAAGCGCTTATTGGTCTAATTTTAGTAAGGTAATGTTGTATGAGGGAGGATATGGCCTTCGCCGGCAACTGCCGGGAAGGTTGCTACTTTTTCAGCATAATATTCAGCACCATCTTGTCGGTTTCGCTCATGCCGTCGGAACCAATGTCGGTAAGGTTGTTGATGGTTTTGTCCACATCGTCGTCGGCAATGCCTTCAAGCGAGCTAATCACTTTGTTGTCCATCGCCATCATGGCCGAAAACGTTGCCGACGATACCGAGCTCGACACCTTGAGGGCGCAACTGGGTTTGGCTCCGTCGCAAAGCATACCGGCAATGTTCCCAATCATGTTTTTTACCGAGTAGGCTACCTGATCGCGGTTGCCACCCATGAGGTGGGTAATGCCGCAGGCTGCGCCAATACCGGCAACTGTCACGCCACACAAAGCCGAAAGGCGGCCCAAACGGCGTTTTATGTAGATGACCATAAGGTGGCTCAGGGCCAGGGCACGAGCCAAATCCTCGTCGGGCGACTTCATTTCTTCGGCAAAAACCACTACCGGAAGGGTACAGGTGATACCTTGGTTGCCACTTCCCGAGTTGCTCATTACCGGCACCATAGCACCTGCCATACGCACATCGCAAGCCGATGCCGTTACGGCCACCAGTTTGTTGTATACGCTGTTGCCCATAACGTGGCGAAATGATTCGCTTTCGATAACACGGGCTACGGAATGCCCGAATGAGCCTTTCTTGGATTCTTCGGCAGCAGCCTTATTCAGATGGGCAGCTTCGAGCATAAAGCGCAGCTCATCAGCCGGGGTTTCCATCGAAAAATCGTAAATGGTATTGAAATCGAGCGGCAAACATTCGGTCTCGGCCTTGCGAAAACTGCCGTTGCTGATGCCGTCGTGCAACACCTTACTATCCACTTCAATATAAGCAATGTTGGTATGGCTTCCGCAAATAATCACTTTCGAGTGTTTGTTCACGCCAAAACAGCGGGCTTCGATGTAGAGTTTATCGGGTGCATCTTCTTTCAGCTCTACCGAAACGAGCTTGTCGTCCACAATTTGCTTGGCCTCGGCCAGTGTTTCGGGCGATAAATCCTTCAATACCTCCAGTCCATACTCCGATTTTCCGACCACCATGCCCAAAGCAATGGCAATGGGCAGGCCAATCATACCCGTTCCCGGAATACCAACTCCCATGGAGTTTTTCAGAATATTGCGGCTCAGGTACAACTCGGCGCGTTCGGCTTTCTCGCCCAGCACTTCTTTGGCTTTGGCAACGGCAAGCGCAACTGCAACCGGCTCGGTACAACCAATTGCTGGAACAACTTCGCGTTTAATCAGGGCCAGGATAGCATCAATTTCTTCTCTTTTCATTTTCTGGTTTTGCATATTAAGTCCACGGATAAATAGGTCGGTATTGGGGTCGACCATTACAACGCGTTAACAAACATTTAGCAAATTGTAAGTAAAATGGTAAAGTTGAGGCCGATTTTCAAATCATTTTATGACTTCCTGCATGTTCTTGCCAAAGGTGCATCCGAATGTACTATTTCAGCTCTTCTTCGAGCAGGTCGCGTATGTCGAGAAAATTGCGTTCTAGGGTGAGCATATTGTCGATGAAAAAGTTGTAAATATCGGGCCACTGGTTTTGGCGGTGTATGTCCAATCCGTCCTGCATGACGTAAATCCGGCACACTTCTTCGCCCCGGTCTTTGGTGTAGCAAATCTCCCATTCCAAACCGTTTTCGAACCCATCTTCCAGCAAAGCCCGATATTTCTCCAGGGTTTCGAAAATCTGCAAGCGACGGTCCTCCGTTTTTGCATTTACTTCAATCATCACCCAGGCTTCGAAGCGATCGATGTCGAATTTCAGATCGATTCCGCTGATTTTGGTATCGTACAGCATCCACTTCTTTTTGCGGCACATCAGTTCGGGGTGCACCTCGCAGCGCTTCCCGAACAGTATCCAAAACTCCTTTCGTAATTGTTTTGCTTCTTCTCGTGTGTACATTGTTCGGCGGTTGACCTGCAAAAATAAACCGATTAACAGATATTCAAAATCACCTGCCAGGCATTTCTTCTCAAACTGAAGTATCCCACCCGAACACAGAAAAGCCGCTATCCTTTTCAGGAAGCGGCTTTTCTGTTTTATGTGGTGTACGGATTACTTCTTGTACACTTTTTTGTAGCCATAAATAGCTGATGCACCCAATTGCTCTTCAATGCGAAGTAACTGGTTGTATTTAGCCATACGGTCTGAACGGCTCAGTGAACCTGTTTTAATCTGACCCGAGTTAGTCGCTACGGCAATGTCTGCAATGGTTGAATCTTCGGTTTCGCCCGAACGGTGCGAAGTTACCGAAGTATAACCGGCGCGGTGGGCCATTTCAATGGCATCCAGGGTTTCAGTCAGGGTACCAATTTGGTTTACTTTAATCAGGATTGAATTAGCAGCACCCAACTCGATACCTTTTTTCAGGTATTCCACGTTGGTTACAAACAAGTCGTCGCCAACCAGCTGGCACTTGTCGCCCAGTTTCTTAGTCAAGGCTACCCAACCGTCCCAGTCGCCTTCGTTCATACCGTCTTCGATAGAGTCGATAGGGAATTTTTCGACCAATGAAGCCAGAAACTCTACTTGCTCGGCCGAATTGCGTTTTGCGCCGTTGGGGCCTTCAAATTTGCTGTAGTCGTAAATGCCATCTTTGTAGAATTCAGATGCAGCACAGTCCAATGCAATTGAAACATCGCCGCCATCTTCTTTGCGACCTGGTTTGTACCCAGCGTTTTTAATGGCTTCGATGATTGAGTTCAAGGCATCTTCGGTGCCGTCCAGTGCCGGGGCAAAACCACCTTCGTCACCTACAGCGGTACTCAGACCACGTTTGTGCAACACTTTTTTCAGGTTGTGGAATACTTCGGCACCCATGCGCAGGGCTTCGCGGAACGAAGGAGCGCCAATCGGACGAATCATAAATTCCTGAAATGCGATAGGGGCATCGGAGTGCGAACCACCGTTGATGATGTTCATCATCGGAACCGGTAAGGTTTTTGCGTTGGCACCGCCAATGTAACGATATAAAGGTACGTCGAGCGCGTTGGCAGCAGCTTTGGCAGCAGCCAATGAAACACCTAACATGGCGTTGGCACCCAATTTTGATTTTGTTTTAGTACCGTCCAAAGCCAGCAGTGCAGCATCCAAAGCAACTTGGTTCGATGCGTCCATGCCAATAATTTCTTTAGCGATAACAGTATTCACGTTTTCAACGGCTTTCAACACACCTTTTCCAAGGTAACGGCCTTTGTCGCCATCACGCAATTCCAAAGCTTCGTTTTCACCTGTTGACGCACCTGACGGTACGGCTGCTAAACCAACAGCACCACACTCCAGTGTGATTTCAACCTCTACAGTTGGATTTCCGCGGGAATCAAGAATTTCCCGACCAACAACGTTATTAATTAACATGATTTATGGTTTTGAATTAAACTTATTAGATTAAACCTACTCAGACTGTTTAGAGCCAGCTTTTGAAAAAGCCGGAACAAATATAATAAATCCCTTGTACTTTAGCGGCGGGCCGTTCAGGAATAACTAAAATTTAACCCGCCTGGCAAATCCTTTTTTGCAGGAACAGAAATGCTAAAGTTGAAGGTTGCTGAAACCACTTGAATGGGGTTGAACGCCTACAAATGACCACCTAGCGACAAGTGTGCAAGACGTGGAGCAAGGGAGAAAATTTTGGGCATGGAGCAAAAAGCTGGAACTTGAAATTTGGAACTTGTACACTAAGGGGCAATGCTTATTTTTGAACCCGTAATACCTGTTATACAAAATGAAGACAATAAGCCGATACCTTTTTTTACCCGCCGTTATAAGCCTTCTCACTTTCGGCCTGGGCCAAGCACAGGAAAAAGAAGCAATACAATACATTTACAAAAACTGGGCAGACCAAAACCTGCTCAAACACGCCTCGGTTGGTTTTTATGCCATTGATGCAAAAAGCGGCGAGCTACTGGCCAAATCGGCGCCCCAACAAAGCCTGGTACCTGCATCGACCATGAAACTGGTGACCACCGCAGCAGCCATGGAACTGCTTGGCCCCGATTACCGTTTCGAAACCACGCTGGCTTATCAGGGTGAAATAAAAAACGATACGTTGTTTGGCGATTTGGTATTAATTGGTGGGGGAGATCCCGCGTTGGGTTCCAACTATTTCGCAGGTTACCCGGCCTATGCCAACTTCCTGCCTAACTGGGCATCCGATGTAAAAAACCGCCACATCAACCACATTACCGGGAACATCCGGGTTGATGCCTCGGCTTACGACGACATGAGCATTCCAGGCACCTGGATTTGGGAGGATATAGGAAATTATTACGGCGCGGGCGCCTTTGGGTTGAGCATTTACGACAATACCTTCGAGATTCATTTTTTGTCGCCAAAACAAGCCGGAGAACAGACCAGCATTAAATACACCACCCCAAACCTACCCGATATTACTTTTGACAACCGGGTGCGCTCGTCGGACGAAAACCGCGACAATGCTTACATTTTTGGCAGCCCGTTGGAGCCCAAACGACTTATCCGGGGAACAATACCTAAAGGCAGGAACGATTTTGCCGTTAAAGCTTCGATTCCCAATCCGCCGCTTATGGCTGGCCTCCAGTTGCAAAAAGCCCTGGAACAAAAAGCAATTGCTATTGACGGGGAAGTTATTTGCGCAGCCAATTCCAAAAAAAACATGCCAACAAGCATCTCGGTGCTTCAATCGCCCACATTGGCCAAAATTGTGGAAGTAACCAACCACGAAAGTGTGAACCTTTTTGCCGAACATTTATTGCGCCAAATAGCTTTTGAAAAAACAGGCCGTGGCAGTACTGATGCCGGAACCCGGTTGGTTAACGGTTTCTGGAAAGAAAAAGGGATGGATACTCGCGGCTTATTTATAACTGATGGTAGCGGCCTGTCGCATTTTAATGGCATAACAGCCGAGCAGCTGGTGTTTGTACTCGGCTACATGAAAAACCGCAGCGCCAACAACGAGGCGTTCTTTGGCAGTTTGCCGGCAGTACCCGAAGGAACGCTGTGGTATTTCAATCATGTTTCGTTCCCAAAACAATCGCTCCTTGCCAAAAGTGGCAGCATGACCCGTATCCGTTGTTTTGCCGGACAACTAACAACCCGCAGCAACAAGGAAATCTTGTTTGCAATCCAGCTAAATAATTTCGACTGTAGCCAGGGCCAGGCAATTAAGGCAATTGAGCAATTGCTGCAAAACATACGCAACCAATAAAAAATCGCGATAAAACAGGTATTTTCAATATCAACATGTTAAGGTTTTATTGATTTTTACAGTTTGTTAAAATTTGTGAAAATCATTTTGTACTTTCGTATACGATCAGCCTAATTTTACCGTTAAACCTAAAACAGAGCTTGTTGAAAAAATCAGCCTTCATAGTGATTATTTTGCTGACACTGGTATTCGCCTATTCCTGCGAAGACGAAAAATATGTCAGCTCCTCGGATGCCAAGCTGCTTTTTTCGGTCGATACGGTTATGTTCGACACTATTTTTACCACCATCGGTTCTTCAACCCAACATTTGAAAGTTTACAACCCCTACAGCCAGGCAGTACTGGTTTCCAGTATCCGGCTGGCCGGGAGCAGTGAATCGAAATTTCGTTTAAACATCAACGGGATTCCGTCGGACGAGATGCTTGATGTTGAAATTCCGGCGAACGACAGTATTTACATTTTTATAGAAGTAACCATTGATCCACAGGGTGAAAACCAGCCCATTATCGAAAAAGACTCGATAGAATTTGTCATCAACAATAACCTGCAAAAAATATTGCTCGAAGCATGGGGGCAGGACATTGAGATTGTAAAAGGGGCAATCCGTTCGGAAACACGCTGGACTGCCGAAAAACCGTATGTGGTTTACGAAAATATTTTGGTTGACCTGAAAGCCAGCCTGAGCATTGATCCCGGGGCCCGGATTTATTTTCACAAAGGGACCGGGCTGTATGTGAAAGGTAACCTACAGGTAAATGGCACGTTTGAAAGTCCGGTTTTGTTCCAGTCCGACAGGCTGGAGGCAGCCTATAAAAATATACCCGACCAGTGGAACGGTATTTTTCTGTATTCGGGAAGCCACGATAACGTGTTAGAATATGCCGAGATAAAAAATGCCAATATTGGTTTACAAGTCGGCAACCTCGAAAACGAGGGTTTTGCATCGGTCAGCATTCAAAACACCAAAATATACAACCACTCCTATGCTGGTATCTTTGCAATGAAATCAAAAATATCGGCTTACAACACACTTATTTTCAATTGCGGATACTATGCTACCGCACTTTTAATTGGTGGCGAATACGAGTTTTACCACAGCACTATTGCCAATTACTGGGGTGGTTACAGTTCGCGTTCGCGCAGTACCTCGTCGCTAACAATATCCGATCATGTAGTGGTGGAGCAGTCGAACGGGAACAAAGTGACTTACACCGGCGATTTAAATAAAGCTTATTTTGCCAATTGCATTATTACAGGCACCAATACTAGCGGGAACGAACTCGAACTTGAACGTTTGGGGGAACCGGCCTTTAACTACCGTTTCGACCATTGTTTGCTCCAACTGGCCGATACTTTTAACGTGTCGAACCCAAAATATTACCGCAATATTCTGAAAAACGAGCAAGCCCGCTTTGTTGACCCGTATGTTAAAATGAACTTCGAACTTGACACTCTAAGCAGTGCTAAAGATGCCGGTTTATCCGAAATCGGCACGCTGTTTCCATACGATTTGCTGAACCAAAACCGCACCAAAGATGCAGCCCCCGACCTTGGCGCTTACGAGCGAGTGGAACAAAACCCAAATTAATTTCGTTATCGGGTTGTTTTGCTTTTTGCTTTGGCAATGCCCTGCCTGTGGCCAATCGCTGAGTCCTTTACCCAGTTTTTCGATTCTATTTTACAATGTCGAAAATTTGTTCGATACCCGCAACGACTCGCTCACCCTGGATGATGAATTTCTGCCGGAAGGGTTAAAACACTGGACCTCGGCGAAACTTGCTGATAAGCAGAATAAGCTGTCGAAAGTAATTTTGGCAGCCAACGGCTTCAGTATTCCCGATGTAGTGGCGATGTGCGAAGTTGAAAACCGCTTTGTTATGGAAAAATTACTTAAGGAAACCCCATTGCAACGCTTCAACTACCGTATTATCCACAAGGATTCGCCCGATGAGCGCGGAATTGACGTGGCCATGCTTTACCGCTCCGAAACCGTTGTCCCAATCCGGTTCGACTATTTTCCATTGTTCGATAATCAGGGAAAGGTAAAAGCAACGCGGGAAATTCTTCATGCCACACTGATATTGGGAACTGACACGCTGCACGTTTTTGTGAACCACTGGCCATCGCGCTACCAGGGACAGGCCGAAACGGAGTCTGAACGGATGAATGCGGCAACCCGGCTAAAACATGCAGTGACCGAAGTACAGCAAGGACAAAAGAATGCTAAAATTGTGCTGATTGGCGACTTTAACGACACCCCCGAAAATGAAAGCTTGATCCGCGGCTTAGGCACCAGTGCAGCCGGTTTGCCCGAAACCGATAGCGGATTGATTAACCTGTCAACAGCATGGGCCCCAAAAGGAACACTAAAACACCAGCAAAGCTGGCAAAGTTTCGACCAGGTTATTGTATCCGAAAGTTTGCTAAACAAGGTTGGCCTGCATTGCCAAAGCAACGCTGCCCGTATTGTAGAACTTCCGTTTCTGCTGGAAGATGACCCAACTTGGGGAGGCAAACGATTATTCCGGACTTATCGCGGGTACGACTATTGCGGTGGCTTTTCCGACCATTTACCGGTGTTGCTCCAACTCAGCCGATCTCCTCAGGATTGAACCGGCTTCAAGCCTAATTCCCCGGCTTTTACCAGCATGTACCGAAAGGCTTCGTCGTGCTCATTATGAATTTCACCTTCCAAAATAGCCTCTTTTATCGCATTCTTTATCAAGCCTACTTCCCTGCAAGGTGCAAGTCCGAACGTGGCCATAATTTCCTCGCCCGACACCGGTGGCTGAAAGTTCCGGATATGGTCGCGTTCTTCCAGGTCTTTCAGCTTTTCGCGGACCAGTTGAAAGTTTTTCAGGTAGCGTTTTACCTTCACTTCATTTTTAGAGGTGATATCGGCTTCGCACAAGGTCATCAGTTCGTCAATATCGTCGCCTGCCTCGAACAGCAAACGCCGCACAGCCGAATCGGTCACTTCTTCTTCCGACAAAACAATGGGGCGCATGTGCAACGAAACCATTTTTTGCACAAATTTCATTTTTTCGTTCATCGGCAACTTCATCCGGCGGAACAAGACAGGCACCATTTTCTCGCCAATATGGTTGTGGGCGTGAAAAGTCCAGCCCAGTCCCGGGATAAAACGTTTGGTCCGGGGTTTGGCAATGTCGTGCAAAATAGCCGACCAGCGCAGCCACAGGTTGTTGGTGTTGGGCACAATGCGGTCGAGTACCTCAAGGGTATGGTAGAAGTTGTCCTTGTGGGCAATACCATTTTTCTGTTCAATCCCTTTCATCCGGTGCAATTCCGGAAAAATCAACTCAAGCAAGCCTGTTTTATCCAGCAATTTAAAGCCAATAGACGGTTTATCGGCCATGATGATTTTATTCAACTCCTCGGCAACTCGTTCGCCCGAAATGATTTCGATACGGTGCCGGTAATCGGCAATGGCCTGTAAAGTTGTTTGCTCAATTGTAAAATTGAGCTGCGTGGCAAACCGAATGGCACGTAACATGCGCAACGGGTCGTCCGAGAAAGTAATTCCCGGTTCGAGAGGCGTGCGGATAATCCGGTTTTGTATGTCAGCCAGCCCGTCAAAGGGGTCAACCAATTCGCCAAACCGGCTCTTGTTAAGGCAAATAGCCAGCGCATTAATGGTAAAATCGCGCCGTTTCTGGTCGTCCTCCAGGCTGCCGTCTTCTACAATTGGTTTGCGCGAATCCCGTGTATACGATTCTTTTCGGGCCCCCACAAACTCAACTTCCCAATCGGCACTTTTTATCATGGCGGTACCGAAGTTTTTGAAAACGTTCACCGGGGTTTTCGGCCCCAACCGCTTAGCCACAGCTCGGGCCAAATCGATGCCGCTCCCCAGAACAACGACATCAATATCTTTGGAATTACGTTTCAATATTAAATCCCTGACAAAACCGCCGATAACAAAACAGGCTTGGTTAAGCCGATCCGCTTCTTCCGAAATAATCGTAAATATAGGGTGTTGCAAATGCTCTTTCATGAAAAATAGACTGGTCTGACAAAAGCTATAGAAATGCTTTTTATGCCATTTTGTTTAAAATCGTGCCAAAATTACAATTATTTCTACTTGTTTGACCGATAATTAAACGCTAATTTCCTTGGCATCATAATTGACATCTAAGTATCTAAAGTTTTATATATTTACTTCATAAAAACAAAAAGCTATGTTAGAACATCTGACCAAAGAAACATTCAAAACGAAGGTATTCGATTTTGAACAACATACCGAGTGGAAATATGAAGGCGACAAGCCGTGCCTGATTGACTTTTATGCCGATTGGTGCGGCCCCTGCAAAATGGTTGCCCCTGTTTTGGAAGAATTGCAGCAAGAATACGGCGATAGCCTGCATATTTATAAGGTTAATACCGAAGACCAGCGCGAACTGGCAAGCATGTTTGGAATTCAAAGTATCCCATCGTTGTTGTTTGTTCCGATTGACGGTCAGCCGCAAATGGCACAGGGAGCGCTTCCTAAATCAACTTTCGAACAAGCATTCAGCGAAGTTCTGAAGGTTGAAAAACCAAGTTGATCCGATTCAAATTTAGGGGGATAGCTGATTTGTGGTTAAAAACTCTCCAGCACTTTTTCCAAACGGATTCCTCTGGAACCTTTAATCAGAATCAGTTTGTTTTTCATTTGTTTTTGTTGAAATAGGTAGTTTGAAAGAAGTTCGATTGATTCGAACTTCTTTGTTTTTGTACCCGACTGGACCGCGCAGAAACACGGCCCGACCAGGAAAACCGCTTCCAATTGCTGTTTTTCCAGAAAATCGGCAATTTTCTGATGTTCCTCAACGGCAAATTCGCCCAGTTCGAGCATATCTCCAAGAATAACTATTTTCTCGGGGTGATTTATCTGGCTAAAGTTTTGCAACGATGCTAACATACTGGTAGGGTTTGCATTGTAAGCATCCAAAATGAGCCGGTTTGATGCCCGTTGGATTAATTGCGAACGATTGTTGGTTGGGGTATATTTTTCAACCGATTTTTGAATCAGCAACGGATCAATATCGAAATGCAAGCCAATACGGGCAGCCGCCATAATATTTTCAAAGTTATAACCACCCACCAACTTCGACCGGAAGTACAGCCAGCCCTTGGGAAACAGTATCCGGGCAGTGAGGTAATAAGACGAATCTTCACTCTCTCCTATTAAATCAGCCTTCCTACTTTTGCCATAACTCAGCAACGGCAATCCTTCGGCTTGTTTTAGCAGCAATTCATTATCAGCATTTATAAAGCATTTTCCACCGGTTTCGCGCAGGTAGTCGTACAATTCCGTTTTCGTTTTTATTACTCCCTCAAACGAGCCAAACCCTTCGAGGTGCGCTTTTCCCATGTTGGTTACCAGGCCGTAATTTGGTTCGGCTATCCGGCAAAGCGCGGCAATTTCGCCGGGGTGGTTGGCCCCCATTTCAATTACACCGAGTTGGGTATCGCGGGTCATTGAAAGTAAGGTGAGCGGGACACCAAGGTGGTTATTCAGGTTTCCTTGGGTGAAACACACGTTGAACCGGTTCAGCAAAACCGAAGCAATCAGCTCTTTGCTGGTCGTTTTGCCGTTTGTGCCGGTGATTGCCAAAACAGGGACCCCAAGCTCCCGCCGATGGAAATTAGCTAACTGCTGAAGGGTTAACAAAACATCATCAACTAAAATCAAATGCTCGTGTACCGCATACTCCGGATTGTCGATAACGGCATACGCGGCCCCCTTGGTTATTGCCTCGGCGGCAAATTTGTTTCCGTCGAAATTTTGCCCTTTCAATGCAAAAAACAACGAGTTGTTCGGGATATTCCGGCTATCGGTTGACACCAGCGGGTGCTGACAAAAAAGCGGATAAAGTTCTGCGGTCTTCATGGGGTGGATTAAAAAAATAAAACCTCATTGCAAAAATGAGGTTTTTATCGGGTTTATTCAAGTTCGGAATCGATTAAAATCCTTCGGGACTACCCACCCTGGTCATTGCACAACGGAATCCCAAATCGTTCCCTGATTCGCGCTGGTCGCGGTAGCGGCGGGTTCCGGGAATCAACCAGTATGGACGATCCTTCCACGAACCACCTTTGTAAACGCGAATCTTATCTGTAATCAGTGACGAAAATCCACCTTCATTTCCTTTTGACTGGACATACATGTCTTCGGTTTTCAGTTGTGTTTTCTCGGTATTCCAGTCTTGTCCTTCAATTATCTGAGACTGGTAGTCGCCATCCTGAAAGTTGCGAAAATCGGCAACGGTATCGGCCAGCAACTGACCGTATTTATCACGCATCAAATTACCGCTACCATCTTTCCGGTATGCCGTGTAAACAGTTCCGCGAAAAGGTTGAAACTCGTTTACTTCTTCCTGCGAAAGCGGACGGTAAACATCGGCCACCCACTCGTTCACGTTTCCGGCCATACAGTAAAGACCAAAATCGTTTGGACTGTACGAGTTTACAGGGGCAGTAATGTCGGCATTATCGTTCAGCCAACCGGCCATACCCATGTAGTCGCCTCGTCCGCGAACAAAGTTGGCATTCATCTGCCCGCGATCTTTACGGCTATCGTCGCGCAGGTAGGTTCCGTTCCACGGATATAATTTCCGCTCGGTAAGCAACTCACCGTCGGTATTGCCGATTAAGCCATAAGCTGCATATTCCCACTCGGCTTCGGTTGGCAGACGATAGTTTGGCAGCAAAACACCATCTTCCCAACGCAAGCGACGGGCATTGCCATTCGCATCTTCAATGGGTTTATCGCCAGCTTGGCCCGTATACATTCCTGCTAAATAGGTTTCGGTTGTAAATATATTTTCGCCCTGTTGCGTATTATCATGTGCCAAAACGCCCTCGTTTACCAATAATTGTTCGTTCACGCGGTCGGTACGCCATTTACAAAAGGCGTCAGCCTGTTCCCAACTTACGCCCACAACCGGATATTTGCTGTAGGCCGGATGGCGCAGGTAATTCATCAAATAAGGCTCGTTGTAGGCAAGTTCTTCGCGCCACACCAAGGTGTCAGGAAGCGCTTTGAGGTATTTTTCCTGGTCGCCCGGATAAACCCTCCGAATCCAATACAGATATTCGCGGTAGTCAATGTTGGAAACTTCCGATTCGTCCATATAAAACGATGCAACTGTTACCCGTCGCGGAATGTTATTCCAATCATACATTACATCCTGCTCAACCCGCCCCATGCTAAACGTACCACCTTGAATGAATTTTAAACCGGGTCCGGCAAATTGGGAAAACTCGGCATCCTTCTGGAAACCGCCATTATCCGGGTTATTATACTCCCAACCGGTTGTATTCGATGAGTTTTTATTACTGAAACCACCATTGTCTTTCTTAAAAAGGCTACAGCTGGCCAGCGCAAAAGTCAAACCCACAAATAATATGGCTCTCAATTTCATCTTCTGTTGAATTTTCAGTTTGGTTATCTTTCGGCAAATATAACTAAATAGTTTAATCGGGTTGAACTACTTGCCGAACTCTGAGCAAACGCAAGTTTTGTATGAAATATTGTGACAGAACAAAGATTTGTTTCAAAAATCGGGGTTTCAAGCCACCAGCAACAAACATATAGTAACAGGGGGAGCCTCTGCGGTACTACCGGATTTGCAAATTCCACCTGGCACAAACGCTCAACTGTCCCTTATTATTACTTGGTGCTATGTTCCTTTTTAATTATTAAAGGCTAACCAACTAGTTGCCGGGCAACCCCGGAAGGCCGCTGAATGCCTAGAACCAAGACTTTTAATGATTTTAAGGAAATAATGAAAAGCCGGATAATTTTCGGACTATAATTTCGTTTGAATGAGGTAAGATACAGAAGAGAATATTCAAAAATTTATCTTTGCACAATGACTAAAACGAATTGTTTAACACGCCATCTGCTTCTTTCAGCACTGTTTATGCTTGCAGCAGCCATTCCCAACGGGCTTTTTGCACAAAGCACAACTTCGGGTTCAAATGTAATCTCAACCGCAGTTCCGTTTTTAACCATCGCCCCCGACTCGCGTGCCGGGGCAATGGGCGACGCCGGTGTGGCTACCAGCCCCGACATGAATGCGCAGCACTGGAACGCCGCAAAATATGCCTTTATCGAAAACGAATTAGGAGTGTCATTGTCCTACTCGCCCTGGCTGCGAAACCTGGTTGACGATATTAACCTGGCTTACCTGGCCGGGTACAAACGAATTGACGATTTGCAGGTAATCAGCGCTTCGCTTCGCTACTTCTCGCTGGGCGACATCACCTTTTATGATGGCAATGCAACATTTATAGGGCAGCAGAACCCAAACGAATTTGCAATCGATTTTGCCTATTCGCGCTTGTTGTCCGAGAAATTTTCCGGTTCGGTCGCCATCCGGTATATCCGTTCCGATTTAACCGGAGGGTTGCCAGTTGGCGGGGTTGAAACCCATGCCGGGAACTCGTTTGCAGCCGATATTGCCTTTTATTACCGGAACCAACTTCGCCGGAACCGTCGGAATTCTGTTTTCTCAACAGGTATCAATATTTCAAATATTGGCAGTAAAATTTCGTACGACGATGGCGAAAACAAAGACTTTATTCCGGCTAATCTCCGCTTAGGTGTGAGCTACGAAACGGAATTGAACAACGACAACGCCATTGGATTAGCCTTCGATATGAATAAATTACTGGTTCCTACGTCAAGCTACGTGAGCATTGCCGACGAAGACGGTGTTATTGTGGGGGGTTACCAGGAAGATAAATCAGTTTTGTCCGGAATCCTCAGTTCGTTCACCGATGCGCCTGGTGGTTTTAAAGAAGAGATGCAGGAAATTAATTTGTCGTTTGGTATCGAATATTGGTACCAAAGACAATTTGCCTTACGTGCCGGCTATTTTTACGAACACGAAAACAAAGGGAACCGCAAGTTTGCAACAGTTGGGGCCGGGTTTAAACTGAACGTGTTTCTTCTCGACTTCTCTTATTTATTCCCCACCCAGCAAAACCACCCCTTGGCGAATACCCTGCGGTTTTCGCTTGCATTCAACCTTGACCAGTTAAATAGTAAACGATGAATATACGTGTTGGAATGGGCTATGATGTTCATCGTTTAGCCGAAGAAGAAAGTTTGTGGTTGGGCGGCATTTTGGTCCCGCACAGCAAAGGCACGGTTGCGCACTCGGATGGCGATGTACTTATTCACGCCATTTGCGATGCCATGCTGGGAGCGGTTCGCCTGCGCGACATCGGGTACCACTTCCCTGACACCTCTCAGGATTACAAAAATGTTGACAGCAAACTGCTACTGAAACGTTGCAGCGAATTGCTTGCTAATAAAGGTTATGTGGTAGGGAACATTGATGCCACCCTGGCTGCCCAACAACCTAAGCTGAAAGACTTTCTTCCGCTGATGGAAGAAAAAATGGCCGAAGTGCTTGGTATTGACGCCGACGCCGTTTCGGTAAAAGCAACGACCACCGAACAGCTCGGGTTCGAAGGCCGGCAAGAAGGGATTTCGGCCTATGCCGTGGTGCTTGTTCAAAAGCGCTAATCCAGAAGAGTTCAGCCCAAATAACTGATTTTAAATTGATTTGAATGACAAAGAAAACACTAATTATTGGCGCCAGCGAAAAGCCGGAACGCTATTCAAATAAAGCTATCAGGGCGTTACGCCAGCATGGGCACCCGGTTGTAGCCCTTGCAACACGTCCGGGGCAAGTTGACGACGTTGTGTTTGAAACCGAAGCCATCGACTTCGGACCGATTGACACGGTGAGCCTGTACATTGGCCCCGAAATCCAACGTGGGTATGTTGACTATATTATTTCGCTGCACCCGAAGCGGGTCATTTTCAATCCCGGAACTGAAAACGACGATTTCGCACAGGAACTGGAAAAATCAGGTATTGAACCAGCGACTGCATGTACCTTGGTTTTACTTTCGACAGGCCAATACTGATGACCGATTTTACAGGAACCGACGACGACTTCAGGCGCCTAATCAATGAGTTACCTGCCTGCTTAGTCTATTGTTCAACAAATAATTGCAGTGTTTGCACGGCTCTGAAACCCAAAATTGACGAGTTGATTCGTAACGAATTTCCGCAAATAAAGCTGATTTCCCTATTGTTGAACCAATACCCCGAAATTGCCGGTCAATACCATGTTTTTGCCGCTCCCACAATTTTGGTTTTTTTCAACGGGCAAGAGTTTATTCGTAAAACCCGCAGCTTTGGAGTGAATGAACTAAAAAGCGAGCTCTTACGCCCCTATCAACTTTTGTTTTCGTAAGATGTAGTTTGAAATTAGCCCGGATAAATATAATTTTACTGGCACGAAATAAAAATGCATTGAAAACAATCGGCTTAAGAGTAATCGTCAGTTTTTCTTTTAGTTTGCTTGTTCTGACAGGGTTGTGCCAATCGACCAAAATTGATAGTTTGAGAGCTTTACTCCCAACCTTACCGGAATCGGAGCAGGCTACACGTTACAACGAACTGGCACGCGAGTATACCTTCATTGCTCCCGATTCGGTGGTGAACAACGCGCTCAAATCACTCGAACTAGCCCAGAAATATAAAGATAAGGAAGGTATTATTTCCGCGCATTTATTGCTGGGAAGTGGCTACCTTTATACCGGCAACTTCGAACTGTCGCGCCAGTTTACCGAGAAAGGGATAGAAGAAGCGACCCAGCTCAACAACCGCCAACTGATGATTTCCGGACGGAGCAACCAGGCAGCCTATCACATGAATTTGGGGCACTACCCCGAAGCGCTGGACGCTTACAAACATTGCCTGGACGAATCGGTAGCGATGGGATACGATGACAAAGCAGCGACCTTCCGCCTGAATATCAGTGCCATCCTTACCGCAACTGGCGATCGCATTCGTGGTTTGCAATACCTGCTTGATGCCCTGAGCTACTACGAACAAAAGAAAAACATTCCGGTTCAGGCCCGTATTCTAAATAATATTGCCCTAAACTACCATTACTGGAAAGATTACAACCGTGCACTTCAATTTTACGAGCGGGCACGGATGATTAACAAAAAAATGGGCGATTACGCCGGTTTAGCTGGAGTATTAAATAATATTGGTGAAACATACAAGGACAAAGGCGACTACAAAAGAGCCATCAGTTATTACCAACAAGTAGTAGTCCTGGCCGACAGCGCCCATTTGGGCGACATGTACAAAGCCTACGGCTGGATTGGCCTGGCTGAAACGTATATGAATACTGAAAACTACCCCGAATCGACCCGGTACATGGGACTCGCGTTGACATTTTTTGAGAAAGCCCAAATGCAACAGGAAATTGCAACAGCTTTTTTAATCCAGGCCAAAATAAGTTACAAACTCAACAACAACGAACAGGCCCTGCGCCAAATCAACCGCTGTCTGGAGATTTCAGTCAGCTACAATATGATCGAACTTCAGCAGCAAGCAACCAAAACCAAGTCCGAAATTCAGGAAAGTATGGGCAACTACAAAGCTGCTTACGACAACATGAAGAGTTATTCGATTATTTCTGATACGTTGTATAGTCAGGAGCGCACCCGGAACTTCTCCGAAATACGTACCGAACTGGAAATAACCCAGAAACAGAACGAAATTGAATTATTACAGAAAGACAATCAAATTAAGGACTTGCACATCAGAAAACAGCAATCGAGCACATTCACGATGGCACTGATTATTATTTTTCTGTTTGTTGTTTCGCTGTTCCTGCTTTACTACATCAAAGCACGTAAACGTGTCAACGACATGCTCACCGAAAAGAACCACCAAATTAGTGAGCAGCATAAGGAACTGGTTGAAGCGAACGACACGAAAGACAAATTTATGTCGATAATCGGGCACGATTTACGGAACCCGATAGGCGCCTTCAAAGATGTGGTTGGCCAATTAGCCGATTTTCCCGACATGTTTACCGAGGAGTTGCGCCAACAAATTATACACGAACTGAGAAATGAAGCCGAAAGCACTTATTTTCTACTGGATAATCTGTTGTCGTGGGCACGAAACCAGAAGAACAGCATCGTTTTCAGGCCCGATCGGCTCGATGTTTCGGCCCTAATACAAAGCAATTTAAACCTGAATATCAGCATTTCGGAACGAAAGAAAATCAGCATTTCAACAGAAATTGACGGTTCGTACGAAGCTTATGCCGACCACAATATGGTCAACCTCATCATGCGCAATTTATTATCAAACGCTATTAAATTCACGCCAACAGGTGGCTCTATTATTATACGGGTACGCGAAGTCAACCACATGATAACCATCGAAGTTGAAGATACCGGCATTGGCATTCCTTCATCCGATTTGCCCCGCCTGTTTACCACAACCGATCACGTTTCGACTTACGGTACCAACCACGAAAAAGGCTCCGGTTTGGGTTTGCTGCTCTGCAAGGAGTTTGTTAAAATTAATGGCGGCGATATAAACGTTGATTCCTCGCCTGGTAAAGGCAGTTGTTTCTGGTTCACCTTAAAAAAATTCACCTCCTTAACCGTTGTCAAAGGCAAAGAGGAAAAAGATACTGAGCGTTCCGTTTAATCCCATTTTACTAAAACCTGAAGCCTTTGGCCTTTGTTTTTAGCTATAAATGCTGACGGGCTGTCAGTCAATTGGGTTTGGTTTGTCTTTTGCAGGCTTTCGTCCGGCGGCAAAATCCGGACATTCCCCGAAACAAGCTGAAGCATTCAAACTAATTTTATAATTTTTGAACACTTAAAATAGAATTTAAAAGAAAGACTATGAAAAAGACATGGATTATACTAGCCGTTATTGCGGTTATTGCAGTCGTAATTTATTCGTCGGTAAAAGGCACTTACAACACCATGGTAACAATGGACGAAGGCGTAAGTGCCAGCTGGGCACAGGTTGAAAACGTTTATCAGCGCAGGGCCGACCTCATTCCAAACCTGGTAAATACCGTAAAAGGATATGCTTCGCACGAGCGCGAAACCCTGGAGGGGGTTATTGAAGCCCGGGCAAAAGCGACCTCGGTTAACCTGAATGCCGACAACCTGAACCCCGAAGCCCTGCAACAATTTCAACAAGCCCAGGATGGCCTGTCATCTGCCTTAAGCCGCTTGATGGTGGTCGTTGAGCGCTACCCCGATTTGAAAGCCAACCAGAACTTTTTGGATTTGCAGGCACAACTCGAAGGTACCGAAAACCGGATTACCGTTGAGCGCCGCAAATTCAACGAAATGGCCCAAGCGTTCAATACCTATGTACGTTCGTTCCCCAAAAATATTTATGCCAATATTTTCGGGTTCGAGAAAAAAGCCTATTTCTCGGCCGAGGCTGGCGCCGAAAAGGCACCTGAAGTAAACTTCGACGACAACAAGAACTAAAATGACAGTTGCAGATTTTTTTACCGACACCCAAAAAAAGCAAATTACCGAAGCCATAAAAATGGCCGAACAGAACACCTCGGGCGAAATCCGCGTGCACGTGGAAGGCCGCTGTGCGGGCAATGTTCTCGATTCGGCCGCCTACTGGTTTGGGCAACTTAGAATGCACAAAACAGCCGAACGCAATGGGGTGTTGTTTTACCTGGCAGTAACCGATCACAAATTTGCCATCCTTGGCGATGCAGGAATCAATGCCAAAGTCCCGTCCGATTTCTGGGAAAACATCAAAGAGCATATGCTCTCGTGTTTCAAAGAGGCTCGCTTTGCCGACGGGTTAAGCCAGGGAATCATTATGGCAGGGGAACAGCTTAAAATACATTTCCCCTACAACAGTGCCGATGTGAACGAACTCTCGGATGAAATTTCGTTCGGAAAAAAATAAAACCAGCATGAAACAACTCTTCTTTTTATTGGCTTTCTGGTTGGGATTGACGGCCTCGGCACAAGACATTCCGCAACGCCCCCAGCCGCCACGACTGGTGAACGATTTTGCGGGCGTGCTCAGTCAGGCCGAAGTTAACCAACTGGAAAGTGAACTGGTCAATTTCAACAACCGGACAACAACCCAGATTGTGGTCGTTACGGTTCCCGATTTAAACGGATACGATGCCGCTGATTTTGCTGTTCGCTTGGGCGAACAGTGGGGCGTTGGGCAAAAAGGCAGCAACAACGGTGTAGTTGTTCTTTTCAAACCCAAAACAGCCGAATCGAACGGGAAAATTTATGTGGCTGTAGGTTACGGGCTTGAAGGGATAATCCCCGATGCGGTTGCCAATCGCGATATTATTGATTACGAAATGATTCCCCGTTTTAAGCAGGGCGATATTTACGGTGGTTTGCACCAAGGGGTGAAAGTAATCATGGGCTTGGCATCGAAAGAATTTACAGCCAAGGATTACCAGAAAAAAGTAAATAACGCCGGTGCACCAGCCATTGGAATTATTTTTTTCGTAGGGATAATTATTCTTATCCTGTCGCTGTTTCGCCGTAAAAACAGCTACTATACCAGTGGCAGTAACCTGCCGTTTTGGCTGCTCATGGGCAGCATGATGAACTCGGGAACCCGAAATGGTTCCTGGGGCAACTTTTCCGGTGGAAGCGGAGGTTTCGGCGGCGGAGGTGGCTTTGGCGGGTTCGGCGGTGGCAGTTTTGGCGGAGGTGGAGCCGGCGGAAGCTGGTAGTGCTTGTGCCACGATAACATCAACGGTAAAATCGGCTGTTCAATTCTATCCTGAACAGCCGATTTCAGTTTTATAGAAACCGCTAACCCAAACAGCACTGCGGTTTTCCAGCAGGCTATACATCAGTAAATTAAACCAGTTACTCTTTTTAAAATTCTGAAAAGTCCGCTTCACCTGCTCGAAAAGTTATTTGCAGGTTCAACTAAACCCGCCGATTACTGTTTAAGATAAGTCGGTCGGAAAATCGTGCGCTGGGCGTACGTACGGGCGAACGGTGCAAACAAACAAATCGACCTTTATGAAAAAAGTTTATCAGTTCCTCACCTCCATGCCATTCATGGGATTTTTGCTGCTTGTTTTTGGTGTGGCAATGGGTGTGGCCACTTTTGTTGAAGCCTATTATGGTACAGATTCCGCCAAATCACTGGTTTACAACTCGCATTGGTTCGAACTCGTACTAATATTGCTGGGATTTAGCCTGATGGTGAATTTTTTGCGTTACCGGATGTTTCAAAGCCGAAAACTGGTAGTCGGCCTTTTTCATATTTCCTTTATAATCATCCTGATTGGGGCTGCTATTACCCGTTACATCAGTTTTGAGGGCGTAATGCACATTCGCGAAGGGCAAAGCAACAATAGTATTGTTTCCACCGACAGCTATATTCAGATTGAAACCCCCGACAGGACTTACAAAACCAAGGTTCTTTTTTCCGAATTCCGGACGGCCACTTATCGCGAAAGCATTGAGGTCGACGAGCATAAACTTCAATTTAAATCGGTTGGGTTTGTAAAAAATGCCGTTCGGACTCCCGTCGAAAGCCCTTCGGGCGAGCCCATGGTCGATTTTGTGGTATCGGCTGGCGAAGGTATGCAACCCTTCACCTTTAAACCAGGCGAGACGGTCAGCCTTGGCGACATGAGCATCGGGTTTAGCCCGAAGGCTAATATTCGGTTCGAGCAGGAAGGCGATGAGTTGTACCTGGCAACCGATCGCGATTTGGAAATCCGGTCGATGAGTGGTGCCGAACCGGTTCCGATGGCCGCCGGTAGCCGCCAGGTGGTTTTGCCCATGCACTTGTACGCTTTCGGAAATTATATGATGCTGGTAAAGCAGTTTTACCCGAAAGCAGTTTTGCGCGTTAACCGCGACAGCCAGGCCCAGACAAACGAAGATGCTGTAATACTGGAAGTATCCGACGGGCAGCGGCTTGTCAATTTAAACATCTTCGGGCGGGCCGGGCAAGTTGGCGAGCCACTCAGTTACAAAATCGGCGATGTTCCGCTAAAAATCTCATACGGTTCGGAGCTTATTCAATTACCTTTCGCCCTGCTCCTGAAAGATTTTCAACTCGACCGTTACATCGGTTCCGACAGTCCGTCGTCGTTTGCCAGCGAAATACAACTGGTTGACCATGAGCAGAACGTACACCAGGACTACCGTATTTTTATGAATAACACACTAAAATACCGGGGCTATCGTTTTTACCAATCGTCATATGACCAGGATGAACACGGAACCGTACTCTCGGTAAACAAAGATTTTTGGGGCACTTTTATCACCTATATCGGCTACTTGCTGATGACGGTGGGTATGATACTGGCTTTATTTGCCAAACATGGCTATTTCCGCCACTTGGTACGCCATTTAAAGGAGCTAAACAAAACCGGTGTGGCCGCCACGCTGATTTTAGTATCGATTTCTGTAACAACAGCTTCGGCCAACAATGCCACGCTCAATGGCATTCCCCGGTTGGATAAGGATCTGGTGACCGACTTTTCTGAACTCTGGGTACATAGCCGCGACGGCCGCATTGAGCCCATGTCAACGTTAAGTGGCGAGCTACTGCGAAAAATAACCCGCAAATCGGCTTTCGAAGGCCTTTCGCCCGACGAAGTGGTACTGAGTATGAACCTGTATCCCAGCGTTTGGCGCGGCGTTCCGCTTATCCGGCTCGAAAAAACCGTGGCTGAAAAATTGGGGCTAAGCGGGAATAATGCCTCAGCGCTGGATTTTTTCGACGAGCAGGGACAATACAAGATTCTGAAAGAAGTGCAGGAAGCTTATGCGAAAGCACCCGCCATACGCTCCCAGCCCGAAAAGGACTTTTTGTATGTTGACGAGCGGGTCAATATTTGTTTCATGATTTTCAACGGCGAATTTTTTAGCTTTTTCCCCCCTGTCAATCAGCAGGATGCCTGGTATTCTGCCGGAAGCAAGCCGGTGGGCTATCCTCCCGGCGACTCGTTGTTTGTTGTGAATAGTTTCAAATTGCTGCACGAATCGTTAAACCAGGAGACCGAAATACAGCCACGCCAGATTATCGCCACAGTTGCCAGTTTTCAACATAAATTTGGCGGCAATATATTGCCCTCGGAGCAGAAAAAAACTACCGAAATCTGGTACAACCAGGTTCAACCTTTCAAACGGATATTTCCGTGGTACTTGCTGTTGGGTTTCGGGCTACTGGTTATTTTATTCGTGAATATTTTCAGACAAAAAACAGCAGGCAAAGGAATAAAAATTGGTTTTGCATCCCTCATTTTCCTTATTTTTCTGGTACACACAGCCGGTTTAATTGTTCGCTGGTACATTTCGGGGCACGCGCCGTGGAGCAATGGCTTCGAGTCGATGGTGTACGTGGCCTGGGCAAGTATGCTGGCCGGTTTTATTTTTGGGCGGAAGTACCTCATGGTGCTGGCAACAGCCTCGTTTTTAACCGGCATCACCTTGTTTGTTGCCCACCTAAACTGGATGAACCCTGAAATTACGCCCCTGGTGCCCGTGCTCAAATCGTATTGGCTGCTCATTCATGTCGCCGTCATTACAGCCAGCTACGGGTTTATCGGCTTAAGTTCTTTCCTTGGGCTACTGGTGCTGGTTTTGTACGCATCAATAACCGAACGGAATAAAAAAAGCAACCTTCACGTTACCGATCAGTTGGCAACTATCAGCGAGCTGTCGGCCACACTCGGATTGTACATGCTCACCATCGGCACCTTCCTGGGAGGGGTTTGGGCCAACGAAAGTTGGGGACGCTATTGGGGATGGGATCCGAAAGAAACCTGGGCGCTGATTACCGTTGTGGTATTTGCCTTTGTGGTCCACATGCGTTTTATACCCGGATTGCACGGCCACTTCCCATTTGCCGTGGCCTCTGTTGCGGGTTTCAGCTCGGTGCTGATGACTTATTTTGGAGTTAATTATTTTTTGAGCGGAATGCACTCTTATGGCAAAGGCAGTGTCGATGGTATTCATTGGTCGGTATATGTGTTTATGGCAGCGGTTTTTGCCCTCATTTACCTGGCCAGCCTGAGGTACAAAAAGTTCGAAGCTGCCGAACCCTGACAGATCGCAGGTTTTGGAGCTGATGCAGAACAGTATTTTGGGTAGTTTACGGTTGAACTGAAATATTATCTTTGCCCGGTTAATTTTTCAATTCAACTTATAGTGAAACAATGACAGTTCAGGTTACCCGCACATTTGACGTTCTGGATCGGTGTATGGCCGAATTTCAGCGTAAAGACGCATTAGGTGGAAAAACCAACGGCGATTGGTACCTGTTTTCGACCCAAGAGTACCTGGCTAATTCCGAAGCTCTTGCTATGGGAATGATGGCCTCCGGGTTACAGCGCGGCGACAAAGTTGCAACCGTAACGACCAACCGCCCTGAGTGGAACTTTGCCGATATGGGCCTGGCAATGGCCGGTATGGTACACGTTCCCATTTACCCGACCATTGGCGACGACGAGTACCGCTTCATCTTGGAACATGCCGAGGTAAAATGCCTGATTGCCGGTGACAAAAAATTAGCCGAGAAACTACACGAAATCGCGCTGGGGTTGCCGTCGGTACCCCGCATATTTTGTTTCGACCAGGTGGACGGGTTTGCCTGCTACACCGAACTGCTCGATTTGGGAAACAGCCGAAAAAACGAGTTGTACCCGAGCTTGCAGGAACTCAAAAAAGCAATCAGCCCCAAGGAAACAGCCACCCTTATTTACACCTCGGGAACAACCGGTGTTCCCAAAGGGGTCATGCTGTCGCACGAAAACCTGGTATCGAATTTTGTTGCCCATGCCGATATGCACGCGCTGGGCAAGGATCACCACGTCATCAGTTTTCTCCCGCTTTGCCACGTGTACGAACGCAGTGTAAACTATCATTTTCAATATAAAGGAATGGGTATTTATTACGTGGGAAACCTGGGGCAAATTGTACCGGCCATCCGCGAAATAAAACCACACATGTTCAACTCGGTTCCCCGCCTGCTCGAACGGGTGTACGACGGTTTTGTGTCGAAGGGAAACGATTTGGGTGGATTGAAAAAACACATCTACTTTTGGGCACTCAGCCTCACCCGCCATTTCGAATTCAACAAACGTTATAGTCCCTTTGTCGCCCTTCAAATTAAACTCGCCGATAAACTGGTTTACTCCAAGTGGCGCGAAGCGCTTGGTAACAACATTACTTACATTGTATCGGGCGGGGCAGCTTTGCAGCCACGTATTGCCCGGGTGATGGGCATGGCCGGCATGACAACGCTGGAAGGTTACGGGCTGACGGAAACCTCGCCTGTAATTGCGGTAAACAACCCCGCTATGGGCGAAATGAAGATTGGCACGGTTGGCCCGGTGCTGAAGGGTGTGCAAGTGAAAATTGCCGACGACGGTGAAATTTTGTGCAAAGGCCCCTCGGTAATGCAGGGCTATTACAAAGCGCCCGAACTAACCGCCGAAGTTATTGATGACGAAGGGTGGTTCCATACCGGCGATATTGGCGTGCTTGAAGAAGGCAAATACCTGAAAATTACCGATCGGAAAAAAGAAATGTTCAAAATGTCGGGAGGAAAATATATTGCCCCTCAAATGATTGAAAACAAGCTGAAAGAGTCGTTCTTTATTGAGCAGGCAATGGTAATCGGCGAAAACGAAAAATTTGCCAGCGCACTGATTTCGCCCAACTTCGACTTCCTGCACGACTGGTGCTCGCACCATAAAATTCATTTTCGCGACAATAAAGAGCTGGTTCAGCTAAAAGCCGTTCAGGAACAATATAAAAAGGAAGTGAACTTGATTAACAAAACTTTGGGCGAGCACGAAGAGATAAAACGGTTCAAACTGGTTTGCGAGGAATGGACTTCGCAAAACGGGATGCTTTCGCCAACGTTAAAACTGAAACGGACAATCATCATCCGGAAATACAAGCACTTGGTTGAAGACATTTATGCCGTTTCGAAAACCGGAAATGGCAACGGCTCAGGCAACGGCTACGGGTTAAAACTCCCGCGTGTATCGCTGCGTTTCGACTTGAATGAACTGCGGAAAAAACTAAAAGATTAATGCTCAAACACGTCAATGAAACGAACATGTTGCTCCGAACATAAACACGAAATGAAAATAATTTACAGCAATATGTGAGTTCCATCAGGCAATTAAAAAACATATTATTTACGGATGAAAATTGCCCTTGTCGCCTTACTCGTGTTTATCATCAACTTGCCGTTTGGCGCGTTGCGTGCCCGCGAGCGAAAGTACTCGTTCAAGTGGTTTTTGTATATTCATTTGCCAATTCCTGCGGTTATTTTTCTACGCCTTTACAGCGAGATTGGGTTTGCACTTTATACCTATCCGATTCTGATTGCAGCGTTTTTTGGAGGGCAGTTTGCAGGGCGAAAACTCTTTCCGCTCAAGCGCAAGCCCGAAGAAAAGGAGTGAAATTCATCTTCTGTAAATCTGATTCGGGTTTCGCCGGTTTCCCGCCGGAACTTGTCATACGCGAGTTGTTTTTCAACGGTGCCGGATGAGCAAAACCAAACCGGCAAAAGTTAGCAAGCCATTCACAATCAACAGTTCGAACCCAAATTTATAACCACCCAGCAATTGCTCCGAGTAGGTTGAAAGCAACCAGCTTACAACAGGGGCCAACAGCGCTACCACAGGCACCCAGCGGTCGGCGAGCGGTTTGCGTACAAAAAACGCATACAGGAACAAACCCAAAATGGGGCCATAAGTGTATCCGGCTGCTTTAAAAACAGCCACCACCACACTCTCGTTGTTCAATGCTTTAAACAGAAGGATAACCAACAACAGCAACAGCGAAAAACCCAAATGAACCCATTTCCGTATCTGTTGTTGTTGCACTCCTTTTTTCTTTTCGAGCCCCAAAAAATCAATACAAAATGAAGTGGTCATAGCCGTCAATGCCGAATCGGCACTTGAGAAAGCAGCTGCAGTGATACCAATCAAAAAAGCACCGGCCACCCAAAACCCCAGGTAATTGAGTGCCAGAAACGGGTAAACCTGATCCGATTTTTCGGGCAATACAATTTGCCTCAGATCGGCATACTGATACAGCATTTCGCCCAAACTCAAAAATAAAAATACCACCACCACAAACAAGGCACTGAACACGAGCATATTTTTACGGGCCTGGGGCAGGTTTTTACAAGTCAGGTTTTTTTGCATAATGTCTTGATCCATTCCGTTTATTACCAGGGTCATAAAAATGCCAGCCAAAAATTGCTTTGCAAAAAACGAAGGCGAGCGCCAATCCCACACAAAAATGCGGCTTTGCTCACTTTGCGTTACGCTTTGCGCCAATTCAGAAACCGTCAGGTCCAACTGCGAACTGATTTCGTATATGGTAAACAAAACCGCTAAAACCAGGAAGGTGGTTTGAAGGGTATCTGTCCACACAATGGTTTTAATACCAGCACGGTAAGTGTACAACCAAATAAGCAGAATGCTGACCGAAACCGAAACGGCAAAGGGCAAACCAAAAGCATCGAAAAAAGCCAGTTGCAGCACCAAGGCAACCAAATACAGGCGAAACGCCGCGCCTATAAGTTTTGACAAAAGAAAGAAAAACGATGCCGTTTTGAGGCTGTAAAAACCCAGCCTTTCTTCGAGAAACGAATAAATCGAAATCAACCTCAACCGGTAGTAAAACGGCAGCAACAAAAAGGCAATAAGCCAATAGCCCACTAAATTGCCAAACACAAACTGCATGTACGAGAAACCCGAATTAGCCACTTCGCCCGGCACCGAAATAAAGGTAACACCCGAAAGCGAAGCGCCCAACATGCCGTAAGCTACCAAATACCAGGGCGAAGCTTGGTTGCCCGTAAAAAAGCTCATGCTGTCGGCCTTGCGCCCGGTTAACCATGCAATCAGCATCAGCAGCGAAAAATAGGCCGAAATAATAATAAAGACATGTGTAGGGCTCATTCTGGTTGCGGCTATTCGGCGTAAAGCAGGTAGTTTTTACGCCTGTTTTTGTACTGTTCCAAAGCGGGCTGCCACGAAGCTTCCAGGGCAGGCCAGTCGGCTCCCTGCCTAATCAGCTTTAGCACACTATCTGTACCGGCCAGTAAATTAAACCATTGGGGCCGGTCTAAAAAATCAGCTTCACGTTCAAATTTACGATAGTAATCCAAAAACAAATTTAGGTTGAAGTACTCATTGCCCGTACAGCTACGCAAATCAACACCATAGCAGGTTTCCCCCTCGTGCTTGGGTTCTTTGGCCATTCCCTGAATACTTACAGGTGTAAACTGAAAATTCCCCATTTCCGGGCCTGGATAGCCAACAACCTGAAACGGGAACCGGGTGCCGCGCCCAATGCTCGCCTGCGTAGCTTCAAAAAAACAAAGTGACGGGTACAGCCGAACCGAAAGGTCGTTGGGCAAATTGGGCGATGGTTTCACCGGTAACGAATAACGCATTTGATGCGTGTACCCTGCAACCGGAACAACGGTAAGTTTGCAGTTTAGGCTATCTTTCAGCCAACGCTCGCCGTTAATCATTCGGGCCATTTCGCCCAAGGTGCAGCCGTGCACCACCGGAATAGGGTGCATCCCTACAAACGAACGAAATGCAGGCTCCAGCACCGGCCCGGCCACGTAATCGCCGTTCGGGTTTGGCCTGTCCAAAACCAACACATCAACCTGGTATTCGGCCGCCGCTTCCATTACATAATGAAGGGTGCTGAGGTAGGTAAAAAAACGAATACCCACATCCTGAATATCAAAAACCAGCACGTCCAGGCCTTTTAACTGCTGTCCGGTCGGCTTTTTATTTTTTCCGTAAAGCGAAATCACTGGCAAGCCAGTCCGGGTATCTTTTTCATCTTTCAGTAGTTCCCCAGCGTCGGCATCGCCCCGGAAACCATGCTCGGGACAAAACACTTTCCGGACACGCACTTGCTTTTCCAGCAAAAAATCGAGCAGGTGCAGCTGCCCCACCTGCGAGCTTTGGTTAACCACCAGGCCCACATTTTTACCGTTCAGCCCGGGCAGGTACAGCTCGGTCCGCTCAGCCCCGCAACGCAGGCCTTCGGCCCAAACTGGCCAAGAGAGCAAAAGGAAAACAAGTACGCTAAACAAGATTCTCATATTCTTCAACTTTTGAATGACGAATGTAACAATTCAAGATTAAATCACCCGAATACCTGCGAGTCAAATATAGTTTTTGTAATTTTAGGGAGCGAAAACAAAGAACTATGGGACAGCACCTCAAAGCTTGGGCACTAAGCCTGGCTTGTCTTTTTACAATCAACCATTTACCTGCTCAGCAGAAACCTCAATTTCTGAATTACTTGCACGATTCCTGGGTCGATAGCACCTTAAACCAACTGAGCCTGAGTCAAAAAATAGGCCAGCTTTTTATCGTTCAAGCCTACAGCGAGGACGGGAAAACGCCCGATGCCGTGCTTGCTGATATCCGGAACTACGAGGTTGGCGGGGTTATTTTTATGCAGGGGACACCAAACAACCAGGTGCGAATGTGCAATCAGTTTCAGCAAGCCAGCAAAATCCCGTTGCTGATTGCTATTGATGGCGAGTGGGGACCGGCATTTCGACTGAAAGATTCGCCCCGTTACCCGGTACAGATGGCCTTGGGTGCTATCCGGGACGACAGCTTGATTTACCGCATGGGCTACGAAATAGGCCAACAGTTCCGCCAGCTGGGGGTGCATGTTAACTTTGCCCCGGTTAGCGATGTAAACAACAACCCGAACAACCCAGTCATCAACTACCGCAGCTTCGGCGAAAACCCCGATAAGGTGGCACAAAAGGCCTGGTTTTATGCCAAAGGGATGCAGGATGCCGGATTGCTGGCCGTTGCCAAACATTTTCCCGGGCACGGCGATACCAATGTCGATTCGCACTTGGGGCTTCCTGTTATTCAACATAACATCAGTCGGTTGGAATCGCTGGATATGTACCCGTTTAAAAAACTGATTGATGCAGGGATTGGCGGTGTGATGACCGCGCACATACAGGTTCCTGCCCTCGAACCAAACACCAAATTGCCGGCTACTTTATCGCCCAAGATTATCAGCGAAAAGCTGATAAAGGAATATGGGTTTGAAGGGTTGATTTTTACCGATGCCATGAATATGCACGGAGTCACTAAGTTATACAAATCGGGAGAAGCGGCCGTGCTGGCGCTGAAAGCCGGCAACGATATGCTGGAAATTGTTCCCGACTTAAAATTAGCCATTGCCGAAGTTGAAAAGGCCGTGCAACGGGGACAATTGAGCCGGGACGAAATTGACCGCCATTGCCGCAAAGTGCTGGCCCTGAAAAAATGGATGGGGCTCGACAAGCAAAAATTGACCGATCCGGTGGGGCTTTCGGCTGATTTAAACAACGCAAACTACAAACTCACCCGCCGCCTGTTGCACGAGCAATCGCTGACCTGCCTGATAAACCGCGACCAACTAATGCCCTTGCAACGGCTCGATACGCTGAAAATAGCCGTGGTTTCGATCGGAAAATCAAATCCTTCAGCTTTCCAGAAAATGGTTTCGCGTTACCAGAAAGCCGATTTTTTCAACCTGAAAAAAGAAGCCAGCCCCGACGAGTTGGCCCGTTTAATAAACCAACTAAAACCGTACAATCTGGTGGTTTGCGGCATTCACGATCTTAACCTGGGCCCTGCGAGAAACTACGGAACCACATTGGTCATGAGCGATTTCATCCAAAAAATGAAATCGAAAAAGCTGATTGTTTCGGTATTCGGGAACGCCTATGCACTGGATAAACTGAAGGGGATTGAAACGGCTCACGGCCTGATTCTGACCTATCAGGAAAATCAGATTACCGAAGAACTGGCTGCCCAGGCTATTTTGGGGGCAATTGAGGTAAATGGCAGTTTGCCCGTTCAGGTAAATGCCTATTTCAGGTTGAATGATGGGATTGAACTTCGTAAAATTGACCGCTTAAAATATACGGTTGCCGAAGAAGCCGGCATCAACTCGGCCTACCTGGAACAACGGATTGACAGCATTGCCAACCTGGGTGTCAGGCGCGGCGCTTTTCCCGGCTGCCAAGTGTTGGTTGGCGTTGGCGGCAAGGTTATTCTTTCCAAATCGTACGGTTACCATACCTACGACCAGCAAGAACCGGTGGAAGAAGAAAACCTGTACGACATTGCTTCGGTTACAAAAATTACCGCGCCACTCCCCGCCCTCATCAAATTATACGGCGACAAACAATTCAACCTCGATCTGCCTTTTTCGTTTTACTGGCCACCTTTCCGCGGAACTGCCAAAGAGAAACTGACCAGTCGGGAAGTGTTGGCCCACCAGGCACGATTTAAACCATGGATACCCTTCTGGCAAAACGAGTTGAAAGCAAACGGGAACCTGAGAACTGCTATTTTTCGCGATAGTCCCGATGAACAGTTTTCCATTCGGGTTGCTTCGAACTTGTATATGAACCGCGAAAACATAGACCACATATTTGATGAAATACGTGATGCACCGCTGTTGCCGAAAGCGAAATACACTTATTCCGATTTAGGTTTTCTTATTTTTCCAAAAATCATTGCCGAGCTAACCCACCTCGATTTCGAAAGTTATTTACAGGAAACCTTCTATCGCCCGCTTGGTGCGTCAAACATTGGGTTCAATGCTTACCTGCATTTCCCCGAACGGCAAATTGTACCTACCGAGGACGACCAACTGTTCCGGCACGAGCTGTTACGGGGCTATGTACACGATGAAAGCGCCAGCATGATGGGTGGTGTGAGCGGCAATGCCGGCATTTTTGCCAATGCCAACGACCTGGCCAAATTGATGCAAATGTACCTTCAGAACGGGCATTACGGCGGGGTGCAATACCTCGACTCGGCAGCGCTCGCCGAATTTACCCGGGTACAATACCAAAAAAACGATAACCGCAGAGGCCTGGGCTTCGATAAACCCTACCTGCAAAACAGTAAAAGCTTGGAAAATGCCTATCCGGCAGTTGATGCCAGCCCTGAAAGTTTCGGGCACACTGGCTACACCGGAACAATGGTTTGGATGGATCCAAATACAAAAATCCTCTTTGTTTTCTTGTGCAACCGTGTTTTCCCCTCCCGGAACAACACCAAGCTAACTCAACTAAATATTCGTCCGGCCATGTTGCAGTCAATTTACGACAGCCTCTCAACCGTCACCCGAAGCTATTAAAAAACGTTAAAATGTTTTTTAACATTTTCGTCTCCCGCCTCCTCCTTTCCCGGCCTAAAAGCCACGCCACACCACGAGTACAGGCCGTTTAAAAAGGTTACATTCCCAAAAAAAATTCATTTTTCCGGTCAAGCATTAGCCAAATAAAACAAAAACAGATAAGATTATTTAATTATTAATTCTAAATTTATAGGAGTTAATCTGTATTTCTAATCTTATAAATTTTACTGCCATGGAGAGAAAAATCACCTTCAACGAGCTTCGTAAAATCAAAGACAGTCTACCTGACGGCTGTATTCACCAACTAGCAGACGAATTTGGTACCAACGAAGAAACCATCAGGAATTATTTTGGAGGGGCAAATTACGACCGCGGGCGCTCGGTTGGTATACATGTGGAGCCGGGACCAAATGGAGGAATTGTTTTGTTGGACGACACACAAATATTGGAACGTGCAGAACAGCTATTAAACGAGGTACATTAATTCGACATTAAACATTTTTAGTTTTTGTTTAAACCGGTCGGCATAAACTGACCGGTTTTTTTGTACAAAAAAACAGCCAACGATTTTTTTTTCGATGGCTGTTTATATGTTTAAAAACTGGTCTAATACTTACGTTCGCGCGGCTTACGGTAATTTCCGGGGTTTTGAAAATCGGTTTTGCGTCCACGGGTACGTTGAAAACCGCCAGGACCTTCACCACTCACCCGGTCTACTTTCAGGCTCACGCCGTCCACCACAACCCGGCTCATTGCATTTATCAATTCGCTTTCGAAACGGCTGTCAATCTCGAAGAACGAGAATTTTCGTTGAATATCAATTTTCCCGATTTCGATATTCTTTTTGTGCAGGTTGTCATTAATCAGCCCCAGTAAACGCGACGCGTTAAGGTTTTGCTTTTTACCGGCATTGATAAACATCCGTGAAAAATTAACCCGATCGCCCCCGCGATTTCCGCGCGAATCGCGCATTTCGCGCCCTTTTGGCTCTTTTTCTTTCACGTTCAAATCGGGCGCATTTTTGTAGTAGTCGAGGAATCGGTTAAATTCAACCGAGACAAAACGTTTCAGTATCTCATCGCTGTTCAGCCCTCCAAATTTATCTTTAATCGCCTCCATATACGGGTCGATGCGTGAGTCATCAACTTCAGTTTGAACCACTTTATCAATAAGGTGCATCAATTGGACTTCGCAAATTTCTTCGCCACCAGGTACGCTTTTGCGGTCGAAACGTTTGTGCGAAAAATGCTCAATCTGGCGCAATTTACCGGTTTCGCGCATGTGTACAATCGAAACCGAAATACCACTTTTCCCGGCACGACCGGTACGGCCGCTCCGGTGGATATACACTTCGGGATCGTCGGGCAAGCTATAGTTGATAACGTGGGTCAGTTCGTTTACGTCCAAACCGCGGGCTGCCACATCGGTAGCTACCAGCATTTGCAGGTTTTTGCTGCGGAACCGGCTCATCACCTGGTCGCGTTGCGCCTGCGATAAGTCGCCGTGCAGGGCATCGGCATTGTAGCCGTCGGCCATAAACTGTTCGGCCACTTCGCGCGTTTCCTGGCGGGTACGGCAAAACACAATGGCATAACAATTTGGATAGTTGTCGGCAATCCGTTTCAGTGTGGCGTATTTATCTTTGGCATGAACCAGGTAATAGTGGTGCTGAACATTGTCCGAACCTTGGTTGCGTTTGCCTACCGAAAGCTCTTCGGGGTTGTGCAGGTATTTGCCCGACATTTCGGTAATTTCGGTCGGCATGGTGGCCGAAAAAAGCAAGGTTTGTTTTTCGGAAGGCGTGTTTGCCAGAATGGCGTCCATTTCTTCTTTGAAACCCATGGTCAACATTTCGTCGGCCTCGTCGAGCACCAACCAACGAATTTGGCTCACATCGAGTACTTTGCGGCGGAGCAAATCGTTTACACGGCCCGGTGTACCAACTACAATCTGGCCGCCAGCCCGCAATTCGCGAATTTGCTTGCTAATATCGGCACCTCCGTAAACGGCAATGTTACGAAATCCTTTCAGGTATTTCGAGAAGCTCTCCAGATCGCGCGAAATCTGCAAACACAGCTCGCGAGTAGGACACAATACCAAGGCCTGAACAGCCCGGCTATTCAAGTCAACATTGTGCAACAAGGGCAAACCAAAAGCAGCCGTTTTACCGGTACCGGTTTGTGCCAATGCCACCAAGTCGTTGTCGTTCTGAATAAGGTGTGGAATTGTTTTCTCCTGAATAGGAGTCGGTTGCTGAAAGCCCATTTCTGAAATAGCGCTCAGCAGTTCGGGTTTTAAACCCGTCTCTTCAAATGTCATCTTCGTGTTATAAAATTGTGGAAGCGCAAAACCCTTCCGATCCATTAGCACTGATGACAAAAAAATTTTCTTAACAATAGCCCCCTTGCCACCGATGCAAAAAATTGAGCCGCAAAGGTAATCTTTTTTTCTTTCAAAAAACAAACATCCTACTTAAGCAACTGATTTTCTATTTTTTGAACGTTTGAAAATCAGCCTATCCACTACTCATCCATCTCTTTCAGAATATTCTCCACTTCGGTTTGGGTCGTGTGTAATTTCTCTTTACAGAATTTAATCAGTGCCGATACGCGCTTTACTTTTTCCGACAATTCATCCACATCCAACTCTTCGTTTTCAATTTTTTCCAGAATTTCGTCAATTTCGTCAACGGCATCTTTGTAGCTCATTTTTTTTGCAGCCATAGTTATTCTTTATTTACAATTTTACTGATAATCACTCCGTCCGCTAGCCGGGTTTGAAGCACATCGCCCGTAATCAAAACGTCGGCCGATTTTACAATTTTCCCATCTTTCAAGGTCAAACTATACCCGCGTCGCAGTACCCGGACCGGATCAACCAAGTGCCGTTTTACATCAAAAGCCTCCAGCTTACTGGTTTGCAAACGAAAGCCATCGGTCATCCGAATTTTCAAAACATGCTGTACCTCGGCCAGTTTTACCAAATTACTTCGCAGTAAATGGTTCGAATAATGCGCCAGTTCCGCCGTTCCCCGGGACAGCCGATGTTGCTCTTCTTTCAGCATACTGCGCCCGTCGAGCGCCAGTTGCTGCCGGTATTTGCGGAACATGTCCTTTTGCGCCTTCAAAAAAGCGGGGATACTGTTTTTAAGTTGAAGGCTGTTTATTTTGAAACGGTGTTCTTCTTCTGTTACCAGCTGCCGCACTCCTAGTTTCAGGTTTTGTGCAGCCCGTTCAAGGTAGTTTTGTTCCTCTTTCAGTCGTTCCTGTACCAAATCCGCAAAGCGGTTTTCGATCTCCAGCAACATTTGTTCAAAGTTTTCGGCCCCGCTAATCAAAAACTCGGCCACTGCTGTAGGGGTTTTCATTTTGGTATGGGCCACCAGATCCACAACCGTTTCATCTTTATCGTGTCCAATACCGGTGATTACCGGAATGGGGAACTGGGCCACATGATAAGCCAGATTGTAATGGTCGAAACTGGCCAAATCGAGTTGGGCGCCCCCTCCCCTGATGATGCACACCAAATCGAAAAAATCGTCGTACCGATATACTTGTTCCAAGGCGTTTATCACCGACGGGGCAGTTTCGGGTCCCTGCATAATTGCAGGAAACAACCGGGTATAAAACTTGATGTTTCGGGGATTGTTACTCAGCTGATCCATAAAATCCTGCAAACCTGCAGCCGTTGGCGACGAAATGACCGCAATGCGCTGGGGCACCAAAGGAAGTTCCAATTCGCGGTTCATATCAAACACACCATCTTCCTGAAGCTGAAGGATAATTTCGCGGCGGCGACGGGCCATATCGCCCAAAGTATAACTGGGATCGATATCGCGAATATTCAAACTCAGCCCGTAAACCGGGTGAAATTCAACTTTGGCACTCACCAATATTTTAATGCCTTGCGTAAAAGCTTGGCCTGTTGTGGTTTCGAAGTAGGGTTTCAGCATCCGAAAACTGTACGACCAAACCGTAGCCCGTGCCCGCGCCAAAATTTCTTTCGATAGCGGATCGGCATCCACCAGTTCCAGGTAACAATGCCCGGCACGATTGACCGTAATTTCGCTGATTTCGGCCTTCACCCAAACGAGCTGTTCCAAGGCATCGTCGAGTGCCGCTTTGATGTACAGGTTTAGTTCGAGCAGCGATAATTGTGTTTCGTTTGTCATTTTTGTATCCCTGTTTTTGTTGACATTTGCAGTGTCGGGTTGACCAATTTACCTGAATTACCGGATACCTTTTTGCATCATGTACTCCGATGGATCGCTCATAAACCGCTCGGGATCGACAATTTTATTGCGGTTCCCATCCATCTGATTGTAGCGGATTTGCTCCAGGCTATCTAATACCGACTTGTTCTGAAGAATTCCTCGGTCATAAATCAGTGTATATTGATAAGTTCCTTGCTCCGAGTAGTATTTCCAGAGGCCGTCGCGAAGTCCGTCCACGTAATTTGCCTCGGTTTCCAACTCACCGTTTTCGTGAAAAACATGGCAAATCCCATCGCGTTTGTCATCTTTCATCCGGCACTCGAAATAAGGCGTTCCGTTTTTGAAGAAAGCCCGGTACACACCTTCCTGCAGCCCGTCGGCATAAGTCGTTTCAACAAACAGTTCACCGCTGGGATAGTATGTTTTCGATTTCCCATTCTTTATTCCCCGGGCATATTCTTCTTCCTGCACCCTCTGGTTTTTATCAAAATAAACCCAATGCCCGTTTTTCTCCTGCTCCAGGTAAAAGCCAGTTGCTACTTTCTGTCCGAGTTCGTCAAACAGGGTTGCCCCGGCCGGGCCGGAACCTTCGGCATATACCAAAATGGCCTTTACCATACCGTTTGCGTGGTAGCGTTTCCACTCACCCACCGGCTTATCGTCCTTAAAACTACCGGAGTAAAGTAGTTGGCCGCTCGCTTGGTTTTTTTGCCACAACCCCTGCTTGCGACCGAAGGTATCGGTCTGGTTTATTGGGCTCTGAGCATTGGCTGCGAAACCAAACACCACTAACATCAGCAGTGTGAAAACAATCTGTTTCAACATGATTATTCCATTTTGTTTGGGGTGAAAAATCAACCAAAACTAATGAAAAAAGCGGAGTGCAAACTACTCCGCCAACAATCAGGAACAGGCATCCGTTTAACCGGCCAACGCTTTTAAAAGAGTCCGAACGGTGGTAACCGATTCGAGGTTATACGAGGCAGCCGTGTTTTTTAGCCCCACTTTAATGGTAATGGCCCATGTGGGCAACTCGCGGAACATGTATTCATCTGTCCAGTCGTCGCCAATAGCAACAATGCAGTCGGGCGTTTCGTTCCGTAGAAAACGTGTGGCAGCAATGCCTTTGTTGATGCCACCTGATTTGACTTCAATGACCTTGTTGCCCTCCATCATTTCGAGGTTGTGATTGGCCAGCAAGTTGTGCAAGCCTTCTTTTAATTCGTTTGCCCGCAATTCGCCTTGCTCGGGCTCGGCTTTACGATAATGCCACACCAGCGAAAAGTTTTTTTCTTCGATGAACGTTCCCGGCGTACGATCGACAAAACTTTCGAGAAACGGGCGGATTTCGGGTTTCCAGTTGGCATTCAGGTCATCAATAGTTTCCCAGTTTTCACCCAGCCGTTTCAACCAAACCCCGTGTTCGGCAATCAGGTTCACCCAGTGCCGCCCAAGCCACTGTTCCAGGGTTTCGCGGTCGCGCCCGCTGATGATGGTCACCCTGTTTCGCGGATCGCTTTCCAACCCTTGCAGCAATCGGTGCAGTTCCTCGTCGGGGCAAGCAGCCTGCGGGTCGTTTTTGAATCCCACCAGAGTTCCGTCGTAATCCAGAAAAATGGCCCGCTGCACAGCTTTTCGGAAGCGGTCAACCAAGTCGGTCTGGATGGCGGGTGTTATTTTTTTAGACAAAAATTTAGCCTGAATTTGTTGCGCTTTTTGCAACGACTCTACAAACTCGGCAGCCCATTTAAACACATCGTAGCGGCTAATACGTTGTTGCAATACCCTCATGCGTTTGTGTTGCTCGTCGGGCGACATCGTTAAGGCGGTAAAAATTGCTGTTGCAATTTCGTTTTCGTTGTTCGGGTTAATCATAATGGCTTCGCCAAGTTCCTGCGCTGCCCCAGCCATTTCGCTCAAAATAATGACACCATCCTGATGAACGCGCGAGGCAATGTATTCTTTTGCAACCAGGTTCATGCCATCGCGCACCGGGGTTACCAGTGCCACATTACAATAGCTGTACAACTCAACTAGCTTTTCGAATGGCAGCGAACGGTAGAAATACCAAATGGGGTTATAATTAATACCTCCAAAGCGTCCGTTAATGCGCCCCACCAACTCGTCGACTTCGCTTTTCAGGTGCTTATAATGCTCCACCGTCGCGCGCGATGGAACCACCAGCAAAATCAGGGTTACCCGGTAATGAAAATCGGGATGCTGTTCCAAAAAAAGTTCGAAAGCCCTCAAGCGGTTGGGAATTCCCTTGGTATAGTCGAGCCTGTCGATTGACAATATGAATTTGCGATTGACCCCTTGCTGAAAATACTGTTCGATATCGCGCTGCAACTCCGACTTTTCATGCTGTGCTTTTTCGACCACTTCGGTCGCTTTCGAGCTGAATTTCGCGTAATCAATACCCATCGGGAAAGCATCGACCAACACAATCCGTTCTTCGTTAAAAATACGGTTGAAGGAAACTTCGTAGCCAAGCAAACGGCGGACAGAACTAAAAAAATGCCGTTGGTAATCGTAGGTGTGAAAGCCAATCAAATCGGCTCCCAGGATACCTTGAATTAACTCCTTGCGCCAGGGAAGAGTTCGAAAAACCTCGAACGAAGGAAAAGGAATATGCAGAAAAAAACCGATGGTAACATCCGGGTTTTTCTCCCTGATAAGTTGGGGAACAAGCATCAACTGGTAGTCGTGTACCCAAATTGTATCGCCTTTTTCGGCCACTTCGAGCGCCCTGTCAGCAAACAGCTGGTTAACGTTGCAATAGGCTTCCCAATATTCCGGTCGAAACTCAACAAGCTGTGTAAAATAATGAAACAATGGCCAAATAACGTTGTTACTAAAACCTTCGTAATACAAATTAATATCCTCCTTCCGCAGGTTAACACTATGGCAATTTTCCTGTTCCAGCTTCTCTTCAATTTCTGCTAGCTCATGCGGCTCCAGCTCGTCAGTCGGAATCCCGATCCATCCAATCCACTGGCCTCCAAAGTCTTTATAAATCGATCGCATCCCGGTAGCCAACCCTCCAATGCTGGAGCGAAACTGAAAAGTTTCGCCTTGCTTGAAAATACTGAGTGGCAAGCGGTTCGAAATCACATGAATTTTTCCCATGGTAAGAATCATTTTTTTTGCTTGTCTGCACACAAAAGGGCGCTATGCCCGGCGTGTTTTTGGGTACCCAACTTGGCTTGAAAAGGGCTAAAAAAAGAAATGTGCAGAATGAGCTGTTTTTAAGACGTGTTGCTATTGCAATTACCCCTAAAGCTGAGTTCGAAATGTCCGATTTGTCAAAACACACCAATAAATATAAGGCTTTTAAAATAATTAACAGAATATTTTCAGTATTGTTTGTATCTTAATCCAAATTCAATAAATGACTATGGAAAACTTAAATTACGGTATCGTCGGCAATTGCCGGAGCGCCGCCTTAATTTCGGAAGAGGGAACCATCGAATGGCTATGCTTGCCGCAATTCAATTCGTCATCGGTTTTTGCCTCGTTGCTCGACCGCGAAAAAGGCGGTTTTTTTGCTGTAAAACCCCGGTACCCCGAAAAAGTGAGCCAGCAATATCTGGCCCGTACCAATATTTTGGTCACCCGGTTCGATTGCACCGACGGGGTTTTTGAACTTCACGATTTTATGCCGCGCTACCGGAATAGCGAAAACAATAGTTTATACGCACCACCCGATTTGATCCGCTATTTCAAACTGGTGGCGGGCGTACCTGAAATCGCTGTTCACTACCAGCCAAAACTCGAATATGCCATTCCCGGAACCAAAACAACCGTTAAAGACGATTACATCAAATCGTCGACCCAACAGAGCCCTTATGACTCGCTTTATTTGTATTCCAACTTCGACCTGAATACGTTGAAAAATGCTGATTTTTTTGAACTAAAAGAGGATGGGTTTTGCTTACTGAGCTATCACCAGAAATTGTTACAACAAGATACACGCCGCGAAAAACTGAAGTTGGAACGCACCAAAGTGTACTGGCTCAATTGGTCGGAACGCACCAAATCGTACAAATACTTCACCGAAGAAATTATTCGGAGCGCCCTCACCCTAAAGATGCTCAGCTTTGATAAAAGCGGGGCCATTTTAGCCGCCCTCACCACCTCGCTTCCCGAAACAATTGGCGAAGAGCGCAACTGGGACTACCGCTTTTGCTGGATTCGCGATGCGTCGATGGTGGTAAAAATAATGACCTCGCTTGGCCATTTCAGCCTGGCTCGCCGTTACCTGAATTTCATCATTGATATTCTTCCTGAAAAAGATGAAAAAATGCAAATTATGTACGGGATAAGGGGAGAAAAGAAACTGACCGAAAAAACGCTGGAGCATTTATCGGGCTACGAAAATTCGTACCCGGTACGCGTTGGCAACGCCGCCTATAAACAAAAGCAAAACGACATTTACGGCATCCTGCTCGACGTGATTTACCAGCATTTCGAACTGTACTCGGTGAGCCTGGAACACAGCGAAGAATTATGGACCATTGTACGGAATGTTATAAACGTGGTGAAGGAAAACTGGATGAAACCCGACCGCGGTATCTGGGAAATCCGCAGCGAAAACAAACACTTCACTTTCAGCAAAGTACTTTGCTGGGTTGCTGTTGACCGCGCTGTAAAAATTGCCTCGCTGCTGAAACGCCAACACAATGTGGACAACTGGTCGGTACTGCGCGACAAAATTAGAGACGACATTTACCGCTTTGCCTGGTCGGAACAAAAGAGCGCCTTTGCACAGGCCTACGGCTCCGACGATCTGGATGCTTCGGTGCTATTAATGGAATCGTATGGTTTCATAGAAGCCTCGGACCAACGTTTTGTTTCCACCGTACTGGCAATTCAGCGCGATTTGGAACACCAGGGGCTGATGTTCCGGTACCGCAACCGCGACGATTTTGGAACACCCAAATCCGCTTTCACCATTTGTTCGTTCTGGCTCATTAACAGCCTGTACAAAATTGGCCGTAAAAAGGAAGCGATTCAAAAATTCCGGACTTTATTGGGTTACTCCAATCACCTGGGACTATTCAGCGAAGATTTGGATTTTGAAACCAAACGGATGCTGGGCAATTTTCCGCAAGCCTACTCGCACCTGGCCCTGATTGAAACTGCCATGACCATCTCGAACAGCGAATTAACCGACGACGAAGAGATTTTCGAGTACCTGCATTGAACAAAAAAGGGAGCCTTCAGGGCTCCCCTTTTCAATCCAACGATAGCAACTAGGCTAAAAATGTACGCAACATCCACAATTTCTTTTCGGTAGCAGCTATTTGCCCGCTAAACAAGGCATTGGTCCCTTCATCTCCATGCGCAGCGGCCTCATTCTGTATTTTAACCATTTGTACATACAAGCTTTCGGTTTGTTCCACAACCTGTTTTACCATGACAATACCATCGGTTTCGCCTTTGATTTGCTTCAGGCTAGCCGTTGCCAGATAGTCGGAAAACGTATGTAAAGGTTGTCCGCCAAGCATTAGAATTCGTTCAGCAACTTCGTCAACCAACTCGGCTGCCTCTGTATAGTATTCTTCAAATTTTCCGTGAAGCACGAAAAACAAAGTTCCTTTAACATTCCAGTGAAAGGCACGCAAATTTTGGTAGTGAACCTGAAGGTCGGCCAAAAATTGATTGAGTTCGTTGACTAAGGGTTCATTTACTTGTTTTGTTTTAACTAAAGTTTTCATATTCGTTTGATTTAAAAATTAATAATTCTGTTTTTTTTTGATAGTTCAAAGATATTATAGTCGATATTTATTAATTTTATGAATACATAAATGCAACTTATATATGAATTTCAATCAACTTAAATATTTTATTGAACTGGAACGGTACAAAAGCTTTTCCGAAGCGGCCAAAACGCTGGGTATCACACAACCAGCACTTAGTTTACAAATTCAGAAATTAGAAGAAGAGTATGAATTTCAGCTTATTGACCGAACAAAAAAACCATTGGCATTAACCGCTGAAGGTGAACTTTTTTATGAAAAAGCATTGGAAATAGTGCAGTTAGTTGGCGATTTGGATCAGCTTAGCCTGGATATGGAGAACCAGGTTGAAGGAAAACTCCGGGTGGGCATCATCCCCACCCTTTCGCCCTACCTGGTTCCGTTGTTTTTTGACGAGCTGAACCACCGCTTTCCGGCATTAAAAGTGAATATCATGGAGCTGAAAACTGAAGAAATCCTGTCTATGCTCGCTCATAACGACCTGGATCTGGGCATCATTTCCACCCCTGTAAAAGCACCTAAAATTGGGATTGTACCTTTGTTTTACGAACAATTTTACCTGTACATTTCGCCTAAGCACCCGCTGGGCACGACCGAAAGCGTTGATTTGAAACAAATAAACGAAACCGAGCTGCTGTACCTGTACGAAGGTAATTGCTTTCAGAACCAGGTCAATTCAGTTTGTCAAATGTCCGGATTGTCCGAGTCGGAATTGTCGTTTCGTTACCTTTCCAACAGTATTGAGTCGCTGAAACGGATTGTTGAAAACCAAGGCGGACTGACCTTCATTCCAGAACTGGCCAGCAGCAATATCCCGGCCGAATACGAACCGATGGTGAAAAAAATTGAAGCACCTGTCCCCATTCGTGAAATCAGTGCTTGCTACCTGAAAACGACCGGATACAAAAAAACAGCCCGTATTTTTGTTGACGTGCTGCTCGAAAGTATCCCGAGCCGGATGAAACAAAAACCTTCCGAAAAAATACTCAACACCGAAATCCGCTTTTAGCTGCCGAACTTAAAGAACACATCGCACGAGGCTTTATAAAGCTCCCTGCCTGTAACTTTCGCCGGATTGCAATTCGGTTTGTTCGGCCAGCAAGCGCCGCATGGTTAGTATCGCTAAAACAAAATAGAACGCACACTGGAGCCAGAGCCAGAGCCAACTATCATTCACCTCGCCCAATCGGCTACCAGCTTGGCTAATAGCCACAAAGCCCTTTATTGCGATGCTCGACGGGAAAAGTTGTGACAAAGCAGCCAGAAACGACGGGATTTCGCTGACCGGCCACGACACCCCACACAGCAGCACAGCCGGCAACGAGGTGAAAATAACGCTCATCACCGCATCTTCGCGATGGCGAAAAAAACGGTTCAGGGTAATCCCCAAAAATGAAACCGATAAAATAAACGGCAACATAAACAGGTACAAATCTACTACATTGCCGCGCTGTGGCAACCCAAAAGCAGGCAGCACAAAACCCGGAATTAGTGTAAAAACAAACAGGCCAACCGACGAATAGGCCATTGCCTTTCCACCAACAATTGCAATGGCATCAAAAAGGTTCCGGACTTGGGTATGGGCATTGGCAAAGCGTTTTTGCTCGCGAAAAGTACCGCCCAGCAGCCCAATACCTGTGAGCATCGTGGTTTGAATGATAACCAGAAAAACCGCCGGCATAATAAATATAGCATAGCCCGAATCGGGATTGTAGAGGCCAATCACTTTCGCCTGTACCGGGCTTAGGTTAGCCGTAGCTTCGGCAGGGCTGTTTCCTTTGGCTTTCAATTGTTTCAATTCAATCCCGGCATTCAGGTAATTCACAGTGAGCGACACCGCTTTGTACACTTGTTTGTAATACAAAATATACGATGCGTCGGCGTAAACCGACACCGATGGCTGCGACTGCCGGTTCAGGTCGCGGCCAAAGAAATGCGGAACAACAATAATCCCGCGTGCATTTCCCCGATCGAGCAAAGCTTGTGCTTCGCCAAAGTCGCCAGTCCGGTAAGCCACATCAACCTGCGGCGTGGCATCCAGCATCCGGCCAAACTGGCGGCTCTCGGTAGTATTATCCTGGTCCACCACAACAACTGGTAAGGCATTGATTACCTGCTTTGAATAAATGTAGGTGTACGCAAACGAAATCACCACCGGAATGAGCAACATCGAAAAAACAACAGCCACATCGCTAAAAATGAAATGAAACTCGTTGCGAAAAGCATAGGTAAATTTTGCAAAAATCCCGCTCTCCGTCTGATTACCTCTCCGGTTCATACCCGTTGTTTTTTAATAGTTTATGGAATTTAAAAGCGGAAACAACGCCCACAAGTACAAAAGCAAGAAGCGCCAATAACTGGGGGAACGACTCCAGCACGGACAGTCCCCGCACTGCTGTATTTACATAAGCTTTCAGAAAATGGGTGAAGGGGAAAACCTGTGCCAAAACCTGCATCGGTACCGGAATTCCTTCCATCGGAAAAGTGTAGGCTGAAAATGAAAAGGCCAGCGCTGAAAATCCGCCGCCAAACGTAAGCGCCGAACGCAAATCCTTCGAAAAAGAAACAAAAAATACAGCCATCGCCTGGTAAGCCAATATCATTAACCCGGTAACAAGCATCAGCCCGAAAAACGAAGCCCGTGTTGGAATTCCCAGGTTTACAAACAAGAATTGATTCATAAACCAGCCCATCAATAAAAACAACAGCGTATAGGGCAGCAATTTTCCGGCTAATACCGCCCAAACGTTTCCGCCAGCCAAACGGAGCAATTTCGCTGCTTTGCGCCGCTTCATGACCAAACCTAGTACATAAGCCGAAACGACCATCACCACAATCTGGAACATCATGGGCAACAAACCAAGGTTTAGGTAATAATTGTAGTTCATGTAGGGATTGTACAGCATGTGCTTGTCGGTTTTTACGGCGCTCATTGCACTTAGGGCTTGCGCATAACTTTGTCCCTTCTTCTGGTTTTTGTCGAGTTTTACACCCGCAGAAAAGGTTCCGGTTGCCGTTAAAAAAGCACTCTGAATTAAGCCTGCGGGCAAAATAAACTGGTTGTTCACATAACACAGAGCCTGCGGGCTTTTTCCCTGGTAAATCATTTCGCCAAAACCTGTCGGAATGACTATCGTGGCAAACACATCGCCCCGGCGAAGCGCTATTTCAGCATTGGCCTCGTTGGGGCTTTGGGCTGCAATAGCCATAACCGGCGAAGCATCGACGAAACGAAGCAATTTCCGCGACAAAACAGTGTTGTCGTAATCGACCACATTGACCGGCAAGTCGCGGGGCACACCGTTTTGGAACAAAGCGCCAAAGAAGAAGAACAGCGCCAACGGCACTACCAGCACCCAAACCATGAGCCGGGGACTGCGGAAAAACTTCCTCCACTCGGTATAAAAAACCTTTCGAAACCCGTTTCCCATCAATTCGGTTTTATTCTGCAATGGATTGATCGATTAACACACTCATGCCTGGTCGCAAGCCATCAACGTTGGCTGTGGGGTAGGCTTTAACTTGAAAGGTACGCCGGTCAAAATCGCCTTGTGCCCGCGTTGCTGTCCAGGTTGCAAAATCGGCCAGTGGTGCAATATTCCTTACTTCAAGCTGAATTTTCTGATTGCCAAGCGCCGGAACCATTGCTTCGAATTGAAAGCCTTTGCGAAAATGGTTCATCATGTCTTCCCGGATATTGATAATCACCCAGGTATCGGTTAAATCAACCAGGTTGACAATGGGATAACCGGCATTCACCAATTCGCCTTCGGCAGGAATCACTTCCTGAACCTCGCCTGCCGAAGGGGCCACTACGCGTGCTTCGCTCAAATAGCTTTCAACTTCGTTTACAGCGCCTTGCGCTTGCTGCACCAAAGCTGCTGCTGCTTTTTTATCTTCGGTTCGTGTGCCCGATTTGGCCATTTCGTAGTTGGCTTTGGCGGCATCGGCCTGTTTGCGCATGGCTACTTTTTGGGTGTAGGCTTCGTCGCGTTTTTGAGCCGGAAGTACTTTTTCGGCATACAGGTTATTGACCCGTTCGTACGTTTTATCGGCTAGCTCGGATGCCGCTTCGGCTTGTTGCCACAGGTTATAGGCCGCCGTAATTTGTTCAACACGGGCACCTGCATCGGCCTTTTCGAGCTGGGCCGAAGCTGCCGCGTGAGCCGCCTGTGCCTGTTGCAGTTTGGCATCGATGGTACTGGTTTTCATTAGCGCCAACACCTGCCCGGGAACAACCGTATCCCCTTCCTTAACCAGCAGTTGAAGCACTTTTCCCGGGATTTCGGGCGACACCCGGATTTGAGCCGCTTCAACCTGACCCTGAATATAATACACCTTAGGTTTGAACATAAACCACAAAGCCAACGCCACGACAACTGACACCAGCAAAACGGCTACCAGCCATTTCGATTTTTGATTCTTCTTCATATTGTGTTTCTTTTTATTCGAATTGTTTTACTTACTGAGTAATATAAGTTTCGAAGCGGTAGCTGTCGCCGCAAACTTCGAGCAATGAGGCCAGGGTTAAATCGTACTCGCAAAGCGATTTCAACCGTTTCAGCCGGATAGCTGCCAAGTACAGGTTGGCATCAACCACATCAACCGAGGTACTGAACCCTTCCACAAAAGCTTTCTCGCGAACCCTCAACAGCTCTTCGGCAAAAGCCGCATCCTTTGCCAGGGCAGCAACTTGCCCGGCATATTTTTCAAGCTCCTGATAATGTTTGCGAACCAGAACCCGGATATCTTGCGTGGCTTGATCCCTCATCAGTTCAATGCTTTCTTTCATGGTGCTGTATTCGCGTACTTCGTTTCTCCGTTTTAACCCATCGAACAGGGTGAACGACAAACCGACACCCAGGTACCAATTGGGGACTACCGATGCCAGGTTACCCTCGGCCAGACGGTAATTACCCATTAATGCCACATCCGGAATATAGCCTGCTTTCTTTGCTTTCAGTCCCTGCTCCGACAATTCTTGCATCAGGAAAAGTTTGTTGATGTCGGGGTAATAGTTTACGGCTTGCTCCTCGTAAAACTCCAAAGGTTGTAAGGTTTCGGACAGGAAAAGCGGGGTTGCCAAGTTCCCTGGAGCCGAATCGACACCCATAGTACCGGCTAAGGCGGTTTGCGCCAGGGCCACGTCATTTTGCGCAGCCAGCAATTCACGATCGGCTTCGGCATAGGCGGCTTCGGCCTGCATCGTTTCCACACTTGCTTTCATGCCGTTGGCTTCCAACTTGCGGGCATTATCCAAGTGTTGTTTGTTGGCATTAAGCGCTTGCTCACGTACCTTTACCGCCTCGCGGGCCAACTGCAACTGAAAATAGCGGGTTGTGAGTTCGCTCAACAATGCATTTTGTTCCTTGGTCACTTCCTGTTCCTTCAGTTGGCTTTTCAATTCGGACGATTTTACTGCGGCATTTATTTTCCCTCCGGTAAACACCGGGTATTTCATATCCAGGCCCACCATCCAGAAACTTTTTTCCTGCAACACAAAGTTCCAGCTGCCCAGCATTTCGCCCGATGGCAATTGCAACAGCTGTGCAAACTGGTCTCGTTTATCATTCAGGTTTAAACCCAAATCTTCGTCCAGCTGAACGGCCATTCCGGTAACTTTCAGTTCAGGCATTCGCAGGGCGTTGGCTTGTTTGCGGGCGTATTCGTCCATTTCTAATTGTTTAGAAAGTGATTGCAACTTCTTGTTATTTTCTACCATCAAGGATTTTGCCTGCTGGTAGCTGAGCTGCTGCCCGAATGCAAGCCCCCCGGACAACACAAAAAACAACTGAAGAACGAGCGTTAAAAAATACTTCATCGCATTTCTAATTTTATTGTAATGTTTTTAAAATGAATTCAATATTCAGCTCCACATCTTCCGATGTAAAACTTTTCGAACTAAAAATAGTCCGCAAACGAATATTTATAAATTGAAGGGTGCCACCAATTACGATGGCAAAAAACTGTTCGGCGGTTACTGTTGGGGCAATCTCGCCGTTTTGCTTACCCATTTGTAATATTTCGTCGCAAAGTTCAACAATTTCGACCCGATTAATTTCGGGTATTTCAAACGAAAAATCGCTCAGCATTTTATGATAAAATCCAATCGTTTCCGGAGCTTCAACCGCGCTGACATATACTTTGTGGATAAAGGACTGAACCAGCTCGGTCACGGTATTGTGACTGGCCATCTGCAATCGCAGTATTTCGTATGTTACCTGAAAGCGCTCCCTGAACAACGATTCGAGCAACTCGCGCTTACCTGCATAAAACCGGTACAAATAACCATCGGAAACACCCGCTTTTTTCGCTATTTGCGAAATTGAGGCTCCCGACAGGCCTTGTTCTACCACAATTTGCATCGCGGCCTTCTTGATTGCTTGTAACTTTGTTTCGTCGGTTGGACGTGCCATTTTTCGTTTAAATTTTATTAATGAATGAATATTCAATCATCAAAAATAAACTTTAAATTGATTAACCCATCAGAAAAAATCCTATCATTTTTACGACAGAATGCGGAATTAATGTTTCCTTAAAATTTGCGTATTTTTAAAAAATGTACTTTCACTCCTAAGCAAGCCAATGAAAAGTAAAACACCTGAAATAAAATTAAATCAATGAGTAACAACAATCGCGTTAGCAACAGTTATCTCTACTGGATAACCTTCGTAGCCATCAATGGCGGACTGCTGTTTGGCTTGAATATGGCTGGAATTTCGGGCGCAGTGGATATGCTGAAAGCTGAATTTGAACTGACTGATTCCGGCTTGGGTACGGTAGCTGCCTTGCTCACCATCGGCTGCCTTATTGGCGCTCTTTTTACCGGCAACTTTACCGAAAAATACGGGCGCAAAAAGGTGATGTTGGTAACAGCTATCTTATACATTATCTCGGCCTTGGGTTGTGCCTTTACCGAATCGGCAGCGGTACTTATCATTTTTCGGGTGCTTTCGGGCCTTGCCGTTGGTGCAACTTCGGTTGTTGGGCCCATGTACATTTCAGAAATATCGCCGGCCCACAGCCGAGGCCGTTTGGTATCGATGAACCAGTTTGCCATTACCATCGGTATTGTGCTAGCCTATATTTTCGACTACCTGCTTATTGGCATGGGTAACGACAGCTGGCGCTACATGCTGGCCGTGCCTGCGTTGTTTGGCGCCTTCTACCTGGTTTTTATTTTGCTCTCTTTCCCCGAAAGCCCGCGTTGGTTGGTATCAAAAAACCGGCAGGCCGAGGCTGAAGCCGTGATGCTAAAAATTGGAGGGCCGGCTTTGGTAAAAAGCGAATTGGCCCAAATGGAACGCGGACTATCCGAAGAACATAGAAACGAAAAGATGAAGCTCTCCGAACTGTTTCATGGCAAAACCGGCAAAATTGTGTTGATAGGAACCTTGATTGCCGCTTTGCAGCAAATTACCGGTATTAACGCCGTTATTATGTTTTCGCCCGAGATATTTCAGGCTGCCGGCTCTGCCAAAGGCGACTCAATGATGCAGGCCATGATTGTGGGACTGGTTAACTTTCTGATGACCATTGTTGCCCTTTGGCTGGTTGATAAAAAAGGCCGTAAAACCTTGTTGCTTTGGGGTGCTGTAGGCATGATTGTATCATTGGCTTATCTTACCTTCGAGTTTGCCAAGCCCAGCCAATATGGTGTTGGGGTGTTGGTTGCACTGCTTGTCTATATTTCATTTTTTGCAGCCTCGTTTGCCCCGGTTATGTGGGTCATTATTTCCGAAATTTATCCCAACCGCATAAAAGGCGTAGCCATGTCGTTTTCAACAGCAATAAGCTGGTTATGTACCTTCCTCACGGTTTATTTTGCACCAATAATCCAGGGAACTTTGGGACTGAGCTACTTATTTGGTATTTTCGGGGTATTCTCGGTTATCGCTTTCGTATTTGTAAAAATATGGATACCCGAAACCAAAGGAAAGTCGCTGGAACAAATTGAAAAAGAATTGGGATTAATCTAACAGAACCAATTAAACATGAATCAAAAATCGATGGTTATCGGAATCGGCGAATTGCTGTGGGACGTTTTTCCCGACCACAAACAAATGGGTGGTGCACCCTGCAACTTTGCCTACCATGTTTCCCGCTTGGGAACCGACAGTTTGGCTATCAGTGCTATCGGGCACGACGAGTTAGGCGACGAAATCATTCGTAAACTCAATGCTGCTGGTTTGCATTACGACATCCAACAGCTCAAACACAACACTGGTATTGTGCAAGTTACACTCAGCGGTGACGGCATTCCGCAATACGAAATCTGTCAACCTGTAGCCTGGGATTTTATCGGGATGAAGCCTGAATATACCGAACTTGCCAAAGCTGCGAAAGCCATTTGTTTTGGCTCGCTGGCCCAACGCAGCGAAGTTTCGCGGGCTACCATTCGCCAATTTTCGGCACTGGTTCCCGCTACCGCACTGAAAATATTCGACATTAACCTACGGCAGCAATTCTATTCCAAAACCTTGATTGAAGAATCGCTAAACTTGTGTAATGTTTTAAAAATAAACGATGACGAAATAAAAATTGTTGCCAACATGTTTGAGTTGAAAGGAAATGATGAGCAGAACTGCAAAACACTACTTCAGCAATTCAACCTAAAAATGGTGGCACTAACCTGCGGTACCAATGGCAGTTATTTGATTAGCCCCAAGGAAACCAGTTATATGGAAACACCGAAAGTGCAAGTGGCCGACACGGTTGGCGCGGGCGATTCGTTTACTGCAGCAATGGTCGTTGGGCTACTTGCCGGCAAACCCTTGAAAGAAGCACATCAAATGGCCGTCGCCCTTTCAGCATTCGTTTGCACCCAACATGGGGCAATGCCAGAATACAAGAAAGAAAAAATAGTATCACTACTGAACGGGGAATAAAATAAAAGATGGGGTTAGTCCCCGAAGGTTTGGCCCCATGTTGTAAGTTTGTTTTGCGAAAAAACCACAACATGGGTAAAAATACAGAAATAAAATTTGTCGGATAGCCGATTTTCAAACAGGTCATAAATTTACTTGAAGGGATTAATTTAACGGGGCTGGCCAAGAAGCACAATGCCGACTATTATTATAAAGCCTTTAAGGCAAAAACGCATTTGCTCACGGTTCTGTTTGGCATCTTTAGCCGCTGCGACTCGATGACCGAGATTTGCGAGGGGCTGCGGGCGATGAGCGGGAAACTGAACCTGTTGGGACTTGAGAAAGCCCCGGCCAAAAGCACCGCCTGCGACGGGATGCGCAACCGCGACAGTAAGTTCTTTGAAGATGTCTATTTTAGTTTGGTACGCCATTATCAAAGTTTTTTGTCGGACAGCCGAACCTTCGGGCTCACTTTTAAGGAGGTATTATTGATAGACTCGACAACCATCAGGCTGTTCAGTGATTTGTTAAAGGGAGTGGGACGTAACCCGAAGAACGATGGCAAAAAGAAAGGGGGACTGAAAGTACACATGCTCATTGATG
>JBKEAN010000075.1:0-11184 GCA_047972415.1 Mangrovibacterium sp. | reverse complement strand
GAAGCCGGGTTGGCCCAATTGCAAACTATTTTTTCGGTAATAGTGAATGAAGGAAAAGGCATGGCGCGTGCCGGGGGCATTCCGTTTCCCGATTTAGATGTAGTCGAGGTATGGCGAAAGACCTTGAAGCAAGCCGAAAAGCAAGGCTTGGTTGCCGGAACTGACCGGGCCGATATGCACTTGTTTAGTTTTGTGTTTGAGCTTTGTAGCAACCAGCTTTGGCCAATGCCGGGCTTGCGCGAAACCGTTTCGGGCCTTGCCCGGCGGGGCTATCCGCTGGGTTTAGTATCGAACGCGCAGTTTTACACCCCGGTTATTCTGAATTATTTTGTGCACGGCAGCCTTCGGTGTGACGAACAGGTACCTGGTTTCGAACCCGACCTGACCACATTCAGCTACAAGCTACTAAAAGGCAAACCCGACCCGGCCATCTTCGAAACCCTGCTCGATCCGCTTCGCCGGCGCGGGCTTCAACCCGAACAGGTGCTGTTTGTGGGTAACGATATGCTGAAAGATATTTACCCGGCACAGCAACTGGGCTTTAAAACCTGTTTTTTTGCAGGCGACCAGCGGGCCTACCGCCTTCGGGCCGACCACCCGCAGGCATCGAAGCTAAAACCAGATATGGTAATTACCGATTTGCGGCAATTGCTGGAGCTGTTATAACCAAGGTATAAAAGGCAAAGAGATAAAATGCAAAAACAGGTAGGTCGAAAGAGGTATTGAGGTTCTCGTTCAGCATTTTTCAGTAGTTTCTGTATTTAAAATGAAGGAATAGGTGACGAATAAAAAAAGAGCAATCAGGAAACTGCCCCAATCGTTTTTTCTGAAGTTTTATAATTGATTAAAGGTTATTTTACAGGTCAAATTAAACCATGAACATTTTAATTGCACCCGACTCGTTTAAGGATTGCTTACCGGCTGCCGGTGTAGCCCGCTTCTTGTCCGAGGGAATCAGGCGGGTTTATCCTAGTGCGGCAATTGTTAGCATCCCGTTGTCCGACGGCGGAGAAGGTTTTGTTGAAACGATGCTGGCAGCTATGGGCGGAAGGGGCATTTCAGTACCAGTTTTCGACCCTTTAATGCGCATTACAGGCCGAACGGCAAGCGCCGGTTATGGTATTCTCCCCGATGGAACGGCAATTATTGAAATGGCAGCTGCTTCGGGTATCGAATTGCTTACCCGCGACGAGCGTAACCCCCTAACGACATCAACTTATGGTACCGGACAGCTCATGCTGGATGCTATGGAGCGCGGTTGCCGCAAACTGATTGTAGGCATTGGCGGAAGCGCCACCAACGATGGGGGAACAGGAATGGCGCAGGCGCTGGGTTACCGCTTTTTAGATAAAACAGGGGCCGAACTGCCACCCGGCGGCGGAAACCTGCATAAACTGTCACGAATTGATGGTTCGGCAGTAAGCCCGCTGCTTGGGCAAACAACTGTTTGGGCGGCTTGCGATGTAACTAATCCGCTGTGTGGCAAACACGGAGCTTCGGTAGTTTACGGGCCGCAAAAAGGAGCCTCGCCCGAAGCGGTTTTAAAACTGGATGCCAACCTGGCATATCTGGCAGAACTGCTTCAAAAGCAACTGGGTGCTAATGTGCTGCATTTGCCCGGTGCCGGGGCGGCCGGCGGCTTGGGTGCCGGACTGGTAGCCTTTTGCAAAGGGCAGCTTCAATCTGGCTTCGACCTGGTAAAAGAACAAACCGGTTTAGAAGCAGCAGTGCAACAAGCCAATATTGTTGTTACCGGCGAAGGTAAGCTCGACGCACAGACCTCCCGGGGAAAAGTACCGTGGGGCGTAGCTCAATTGGCCCAAAAACATGGTAAACCAGTGCTGGCGTTTGCGGGTTCATTGGGCAATGGGTACCACCAGTTATATGCCAATGGCTTTACATCGGTCTTTGCGCTGCCCCAGGGCCCCGCTACGCTTAGCGAATGTTTGGCCAATGCCCCCAAATTATTAGCCGATACGGCCGAGCAGGTATTCCGGGTGTTAAAAATAGAGCCTAAAGCGGCAAAATTTTAGTCGAATTATGTTGTAAACTTGTCGGAAGAACGATTAACTTTGGAAGTAAGCCCGGCAAGTGGCCTCAATTCGAACTAAACTAGAATTAATTCGGCCCGGTATGACGATAAAGACTTTTTTTACAGCTGCGTTGTTATTTGTAGCTGCTCTAATGGCAAACGCGCAGGAACTGGTGTACCTGCTTCACCCGTTGGTTGGCGATACCATTAACCTGGAGGAAAAACAAACGTATTTGTTGTTCGAAAGTGTACCGGATTCGCTATTCGGACTTGCAGTGATTTATGAAACCCCGGAAAATTACCTGCTTAAAGTTAGCAAGGATGCAAACGAAGCCCGGCTTACCCTATCGCCCGAAGAAATTGAAACCTACCAGACCAATATTTCGAAGCTGAGTGTTTACTACCAGCGGCAACAAACACAAACCGCGGACACACTAGTTAACTTGATGGAACAAAGTGATACTATTACGGCACCCCGGCTGATGGACGAATACATTAGCCCCGAACAGCTGGTGCGTATTAAACGGGAAGCCCGGCGTTTTCTGGAACTTAGCCAGTCGGCCGAAGAATATGGACTACAGGGGACCGATAAACAGCGGTATATTGAGAAGAACGGCAACTGGACAATTTGGTATATTGAGCATTGGAACCCTTCGAAACAACGGCGCCCCAAATTTTAGCCCGATGGAACAAATTAAATGCACCAACTGCGGCGCCGAGAACTCAACGCGTGCCAACTATTGCTGCGATTGCGGACATGTGCTTCCCAATTACCAGACACCGGTTGTTATTGAAATGCCCGTTGCCCTTCCTCGAAAAAAGCAGTCCGTTGCGCAGTGGATTGGACTTGTAATATAAAGGGGTGAAAAGCAGCGAGCGAAAGACTATCGTGGCCGATTTGCCCGACCGTTTTAGCATGGTTGGCAAAAAAGATTTGTTCGCTGTACAGCTCTCGGGCGGGCAATTGCCGGAAGGCCGAAGTTGCTGCTGCCTGGCCGACGAGCTGAGTTCTTTTGCTTCAATACGAAAGAAGAATGGAAGCCGTTTGCCTATTTTTGTTAATTTGGGCCACAGAAACAGCTTTACTTTCAGCCCAATTTAAACGATTAAGACAGAAATTGTACGTACACTAAAACCGATAGATAGTGAGTTGGTTATAGGACGGTTCACATTATTCAAATCAGGACTGAAGGAAACAAGCTATTCAACAAATAATACAAACTGATTCTGAAAATCGATGAAACTGGTATTTGCAACAAATAATCCGAACAAGTTACGGGAGATTCAACATATTTTGGGTAACGAAATTGAATTGCTTAGTCTGGAGGATATTGGTTGTACCGAAGATATTGCCGAAACCGAAGCTACATTGGAAGGGAATGCCCTGCTGAAAGCCATGTACGTGTACAAAAACTACGGTTACGACTGTTTTGCCGATGATACCGGGCTGGAAATTGAAGCGCTTGGCGGCGAGCCCGGCGTATACTCGGCCCGCTATGCCGGCGAAGCTAAAGATGCCCAGGCTAATATGGATAAGGTACTCGAAAAAATGACAGGAAAAACCAATCGCGAAGCCTGTTTTAAAACCGTGATTGCAGTAGTTATAGGTGGAAAAAAAACGCTGATGGAAGGCGAAGTTCAGGGGGTGATACTGACTCAAAAACGCGGTACCGGCGGCTTTGGATACGATCCCATTTTTTTGCCCGACGGTTACACTCAAAGCTTTGCCGAAATGAACCTGGACGAAAAAAGCAAGATTAGTCACCGGGCTAGGGCTGTCGAAAAGCTGGTGGCTTTTCTAAACCGATGATTTGTAGCTTGGATTATTCAATATAAATAACCGAAAGTGCTCGAAAAAACCCGCGGCATATTTTTACACAACATCAATTATTCCGATTCGGCGGTAATTGCACGCATTTATACCGAAAAATTTGGGCAACAGTCGTATATCGTCAGTGGCACACATTCCAAAAAATCGGGGGCTCGCATCAATTTGTTTCAACCGCTTTACCTGCTCGATTTGGAGGTTTATCATAAGGAAAGCCGTGGGGTTCAGCGCCTGAAAAGTGCTCGATTGGCATTTCCGTTCAGCCAAATTCCTTTTGATATACGGAAAAGTTCGCAAGCTATTTTTATATCGGAGTTGCTAATGAAATGTTTGAAAGAAGAAGAGGCAAATCCCGAATTGTTTGATTTTTTGTTTCATGCAGCCTGTCTGCTTGACTTGGCCGACGAAGGTACAAACAACTTTTTAGTCAGCTTTTTGTTTCGGCTGACCCGCTTTTTTGGGGTCGAACCGCAAGCGCCGCCGGCCACAGGCTTTCGCTTTTTCGATTTAATGGCAGCCGCATTTAAACAGCACGAACCGGTTCATCACCGCTTTATGGATGCCGAACTAAGCCTGAAATTTGCCGAGCTGTTCCGAACCGATTTTAGCGAACTGTGCAACCTAAGCTGGAACAACAGGCACCGGGGAGCACTGGTCGAACACTTACTCGATTATTATTCCATTCATCTGGACATGGGGATCAGTCTTAAATCGCTGGCTGTTTTAAAGGAAGTTTTATCTTAACAGATATCGGATAATTGATTAAATTTGTTGGAGCAGCAATGCCAAACAAGCTAATTTTGTATCTTTCCGGCCTAAATTAAGTTATGGTGCAGTCGAAACTCCCGAATACAAATAAAAGTATATTTTCAACAGTACACGGCCTTCTGGATGAAACGCAGGCGTTGGATATGGCTATTGGTAAAACCGACTTTGCCCCGCCTGCCCGGTTGGTGGAGCTGGCAACACATTACCTGAAGGCGGGTTACAACAATTACGCACCACTGGAAGGTGTACTGAAGTTGAGGAGCGGCATTTCCGATTTGGTTGAAGAAAACTACAAACACCGTTACAACCCGATTAGCGAGGTAACCGTAACAGCCGGGACCATTCAAGCCATTCATGCCGCCATCAGCACAGTTGTCCGCGATGATGACGAGGTGATTGTATTTGAACCAACTTTTGAATCGTATGTTCCGTCAATTGTGCTCAATGGCGGAAAACCTGTTTACCTGGAATTAAAGGCACCCGGTTTTCGGATTGACTGGGAAGAATTGCGTAAGATGATCACCACCAAAACCAAAATGATCATTATTAACTCGCCCAATAACCCAACCGGCAGTGTGCTTTCCGAAGCCGATATGGCACAGCTGCAACGCCTGACCAACGGAACTAATATTGTTATTCTGAGCGACGAGTCGTTCGAGTCGATCGTATTCGACCATGTAAAGCACCAAAGCATTGCCCGCTACCCCAAATTGCTCGATCGGTCTTTTATTGTGTCTTCATTCGGGCCGGTGTACAATATCAACGGGTGGGGTATTTCGTATTGCCTGGCCCCGGAGAAACTGATGGTGGAGTTCCGCAAAATGCAACAGTTTCAGCTTTATAGTGTGAATGCGCCTTTGCAACATGCTTTAGCCGATTATTTACCCGAAAACCATTGCTTCGACGAGGTTTCGGCCATGTACCAGGGAAAACGGAATTATTTCCTTCGGTTAATTGAAAACAGTCTGTATACCGTAATCCCTTCGCAGGGAAGCTACTTTCAGTTGATTGATTATTCGCGCGTGTCGGACGAAACAGATGTTGTATTCACCGATCGATTAGCGCGTGATTTTGGGCTGGCGGTGCTACCTGTATCGGCTTTTTATCACGAAAAATCGCGTGCCCGGCAGTTTCGGTTGTGTTTTGCCAAAGAAAATAGTACGCTCGAAAAAGCAGCCGACCTGTTGCTGAAAATCCCCTCCACTGTGGTGGGCGAAATTTGATTTCAAGCCCGTTCAATACGGATTAATTCATAAAAAAAGCTTATCACCTTTGGGCGATAAGCTTTTTTAGTGCTTTGTTTTTGAGCTTATTTTCGGATGAGCAACCAGGTATCAGCGTATTTCGGGAAATCGGTACGAATTTGGTTTACGCGTTGACGGGCAGCGGCCTCATCGGCATACGAGTTCACACAAACCCGGAAGTATCCGGTTTCGCTGCGCAGCACAATGGGGTTGAACCCTTGCGGAATTAGCTCCTGTTTGTATCGGTTGGCATTGTCCAACGAACTGAAACTCCCGATAATCACAAAAAATGAACTGCCTTGGTATTTGGCGGCATCATCTTTTTGGTCAAAAGTGAAGTTCTCGGATTGTGTACGAACCGGTTTGGCCGGAGCCTGGTAGCCCGAAGCTTGTGTCTGGTTGTTGGCAGCAGGTTGCGGCTCGCTGGCACTAAAAACTTTTGTGTCCGATTGTTCTTGGTAAACAGGTTCGGCGGCCTCTTGATTTTTCATTTTCTGCATCGATTTACAGCCCGACAACAGAATTGTGAATACGAATGCTCCTAAGATAATTCTTCTCATTTCTAGTCTTTTTAAGTTTCAATTTGCAAATCTACGAAAAAGCAATTCAGCCCATCATCTTGTCGGGGCTAGGTTATTAACCGCCGATTGTTGAAATCTAGAAGTTTAGAACGCGTTTCAAATGGCGCTGGCCTCCAATGGTGCGGTAAAACCGGATACGGCGGATAGCGTCGTTTTTGCTTTTCCATTCTTCCTGATAAACCAGGTTCCACGGCGTAATGTTCCGCGTTTCCTCAATCAAACCGTCGTTATGTGCTTTTTCGGTTTGTTTTAAATCAACCGTGATTCCGAAATAAAACCGGTGATGTTCTAAATTGTAAATGACGTACGAATAATACATGGGGCAAAAATAGCAATATTGACCAATTATTGTCACACGGAAGAAATTGTTCCGGTTACTTTTCGTCACCCAGCCATTTTCGGATTGTGTGTGGGTTTATTATGGGGCTTGGTTTTGTAAATAACAGAATAGCAGATCAGATATGATTTTTTAAACTTTAATAGTAATTTCAGCAAAAATAAACCACTTCATCAGGTTGAAGAAAAACCCAACAAAAATGAAAAGAATTCTGACAATTTCCCTACTCTGCCTGGCATTGGCTGCGTGCAACCCCAAAGGCTACCAGACCGACCCTAAAGGGGTAACCGTGTTCCCCCTTAAACTACCTAAGAACGGGGCAATGGCAGTGCGCATCACCCCGGTTGCCGACGAAATTATTCGTGTTTCTGCTTCGGCCGACGGGCAATTTGACAAACAAACGCGGCTGGTGGCATTGCCATCCGATAAACAGGTTGAATTTACTGTAAGCGAAACCCCCGAGGCCGTAACGGTTTCAACCGCTAAAACAAAAGTTGAAGTACTGAAGTCCAGCGGTGAGGTCCGGTTTCTTGATGCCAATGGCCATGTGCTTTTGGCCGAAAAGGCAGGCAGCCGGATGCTGAAACCGATGATGGCAGACAGTGTGCAAGGCTACGAGTTGCGCCAGGTATTTACCTCACCCGAAGGGGAAGCCCTCTATGGACTAGGACAGCACCAGGCCGACGAGATGAATTACAAAGGTAAAAACGAAGAGCTGTTTCAGTACAACACCAAGGTGTCGGTGCCCTTTGTGGTTTCAACCCAAAACTACGGTTTGCTGTGGGACAACTATTCGTTTTCGCGCTTTGGTGACCCGAGGCCCTACGGACAAATGACCCAGTTCGCCCAGTTTGGCACCGATGGGAAGGAGGGTGGCTTGACGGCAACTTATATTGACGATACGCAAAAAGGCCACTTGTTTGCCCAGCGTTTGGAGCCAACCATTGATTACGAAAACCTGGAAACCATCAAAAATTTCCCTGAAGGTTTTAGCTTCAACCACGCACAAATTACCTGGGAAGGCGATATTGCACCGAAACAATCGGGTGTTTTCAACTTTTTGCTTTACTATGCCGGTTATACCAAACTTTGGGTTGACGGCCAATTGCTGGTGGACAAGTGGCGTACGGCCTGGAACCCTTCAGTAGCCAAATTCCCGGTTGATATGAAAGAAGGCCAGCGCTACCACATTAAATTAGACTGGATTCCCGATGGCGGCGTGTCGTACATTGGCTTGAAAGCGCTTTCGCCGGTTGCCCCCGAAGAGCAAAAAAACATTTCGTTTTACTCCGAAATGGGCGACCAGATTGACTACTATTTTATGAAAGGAAACTCGATGGACGAGGTGATTAGCCGCTACCGCACCCTCACCGGTAAAGCCCAGGTGATGCCAAAATGGGCGATGGGTTTCTGGCAAAGCCGCGAACGCTACAAAACTCAGGACGAACTGGAAAATACCTTGAAGGAATTCCGCAAACGCCATATTCCTATCGATAATATTGTGATGGACTGGTCGTATTGGCCGGTTGACCAATGGGGTAGCCACGACTTCGACCCGGCCCGCTTCCGGGATGCGGATGCGATGATTAAAACCGTGCACGATAACCACGCCCGGATTATGATTTCGGTGTGGCCAAAGTTCTACCCCACTACCGAGTATTACAACGAATTTGATAAAAATGGCTGGATATACCGGCAAGCCATCAAAGACAGCATTCTGGACTGGATTCCGCCGGGGCACATGGGCTCGTTTTACGATGCCTATGCCGATGGCGCCCGCCAGTTATTCTGGAAACAGATTAACGAAAAGCTGTATTCGAAGGGCATTGACGCCTGGTGGCTCGATGCTACCGAACCCGACATTGAGTCGAACGCGAGCATGGACTACCGCAAAAAACTGATGAACCCTACGGCGCTGGGCCCTTCAGCCCAATACTTTAACGCCTTTGCGCTGATGAATGCCAAGGGAATTTACGAGGGGCAGCGCGTTACCAACCCCGATAGCCGCGTGTTTATCCTCACTCGCTCGGGTTTTGCGGGTATGCAGCGCTACGGCACCACCACCTGGAGCGGCGACATTGGTACCTGCTGGGAAGACCTGAAGGCGCAGATTCCGGCCGGTATCAACTTCAGCCTGTCGGGGTTGCCGTATTGGACCATGGACATTGGCGGCTTCAGTGTGCAAAAGAAATTTGAACGAGCCCGCGAAGGCTCGCCCGAAATGGACGAGTGGCGGGAGTTGAATACCCGTTGGTACCAGTTTGGCGCGTTTGTTCCGCTGTTCCGCGTGCACGGTCAGTTCCCTTACCGCGAGGTTTATAATCTAGCGCCCGAGTCGCACCCGGCGTACCAGTCGATGCTGTACTACAACAAACTGCGTTACCGGCTGATGCCTTACATTTATAGTATGACTGGCGCTGTCTATCTGAACGATTATACCCTGATGCGCGGTTTGGCGATGGATTTTGTCGATGATAAACAGGTGTATAACATCAACGACCAGTACCTGTTTGGTCCCTCGCTGATGGTTTGCCCGGTTTACCGGTACAAGGAACGCCAGCGCGAGGTCTATTTCCCGAATAATGGCGGTTGGTACAACCTGTACACCGGCGGGTACCTGGCTGGCGGGCAAAAGCAAGCTGTTGACGCTCCTTACGGACAAATGCCGGTGTTCGTTCGCGAAGGTTCTATTGTTCCGGTTGGTCCCGAAATTGAGTATACCGGACAAAACGACGATGCGCCCATCGATCTGTATGTTTATGCGGGCAAGGATGCTACTTTCGTCTTATATGAAGATGAAAGCACCAACTACAATTACGAAAAAGGCGCGTACAGCCTCATTGGTTTCAGTTACAACGAAGCTGGTAAGAAGCTGAGCATCGGCGCCCGAAAGGGAGAATTCCCCGGTATGGTAACCGATCGCGTTTTCCGGGTGATTGTGGTCTCGCGCGACAAAGCCGTCCCATTCCTGAGCGATAAAGTTGAAGTGAAAGAAGTCTCCTACAACGGTGCTGCGGTTGAGGTTGAATTGTAAGCAAGCATTAACGGGTATAGCCAAGTCCGAAAGTGATTTATACTGAATTTGTTATCATCTGCTTGGCTCGGATGATGCGTAAGGGGGCTGCGGCTCCCTTTTGTTTTGTTATTTGCGGTATGTTGTTGAATAGGCGAAACCCTTGTTTCGGGTAGTTGGTGCATTGGTAGGTATTTATTCTTCATTGGTAAGCTTATAAATCAGTATGGTAAGCTTATTTTTTAATCTGGTAAGCACATTTACTTCTGGAATTTGCTTACCAAAGGCAAAATTGAGCTAACCGATAGAGGTTTTTGTTATACCGAAGTTGGTTTAATGTATACCGAAGTCCGGTTTACTACCACCAGGCAAAAAGCAGGGTTTACCTGAAACAAAAAATAAGTCACCGGCAGCTAAAGCAACCGCAAAAAGCATTTAACTATTCTCGCCAAAGCCAGTTACGCCCATGCAAAGCGTTGAGGCACCCTTAAAAAAGAAGGGAAACTTAAATGAGTTATATAGAGGAATATAAAAGGATTGGTTTGGATGTCCAAACCGCTATTCAAAAAGAGCTTAGGCGATATAAGCAAGAATGAAAAGAGCCTTGCAAAACTAATTTACAACGCTCTTTTTCGTAGTCCCACCGGGAATCGAACCCGGATTTACAGTTTAGGAAACTGTCGTTCTATCCGTTGAACTATGGAACCATTTTCTTTAGTATTTCTTTCCCTTTACCGGATTTATAAAATTTCTCTCGTTCTTCTGCCTCTATCCGAGTGCTACATTGTTCTGCAAATATCAGATTCCACGGGCAATAACCTTTGGTTGACGGTGTTTTTCCGGAGTTATGCTCTTTTATTCTTCTTTCCAAGGTTGAAGAAAAACCAATATAAATCTGCATATCAACTTCGCTTTGTATTGCATAGACTGGATACCTCTTCTTTTTCGATTTACAGTTTAGGAAACTGTCGTTCTATCCGTTGAACTATGGAACCAAATGTGGCGCAAAAATAGAAAAAAGCTTGGTTTTTAATCCGGCTGTTTGCGCTTTTTGTCAGTTGTTACCAGTTATCTGCTGATTTGCTTTATTTTGCTAGTCGGTTTCGAAGAAATAAATCCCCGCAATGTCATTCGTTGGTAGGGATTTTAGGGAATTGTCGTGATTTTTCGCCGCTTTCTGCTGTCTTTGCCATTATTTCTTGTAAATCTTTGTGTTAATTTTTTTATCCTAAGACAAAGCCACTTGCAATTTCAAAAAAAAGAAATACTTTTGCAGTCCCGATTATTGTCCGTACTTGCAGTTCTTATAATTGATTGAAAATGTTGCTGATAGAAAAGTTATCAACGAGCCCGATGTTAATAACCCGGAAATCGGTAACAG
>JBKEAN010000074.1:0-5262 GCA_047972415.1 Mangrovibacterium sp. | reverse complement strand
GAGACAGGAATGCACCGCCTGGGATTTTTGTCGCCGTCCGAATTGGAACACATCGCGCTACGTGTTCCGAAAGAAGGGAGGCTGCGCATCCAAACGGTTTTTTCGCATTTGGCTGGCAGCGACAGCCCCGAACACGACGACTTTACCCGTCAGCAATGCCACCGGTTTATAGCATTGAGTACGCCGGTCATTGCCAACCAACCGAACAAAGTCATTCGGCATCTATTAAATTCCGCTGGCATTGAGCGCTTTGCTGATTACCAGTTGGAGATGGTCCGGCTGGGGATTGGTTTGTATGGTGTGTCGCAATCCGATGCTGTGCAGGCCGAAACGGTTGCACGCTGGACAACGGTTGTTTCGCAGGTGAAAACAGTGGTTGAAGGCGAAACCGTGGGCTATGGGCGCAAAGGCAAAGTACCTAAAACAAAGCAAGTGGCGATTATTCCGGTTGGCTATGCCGATGGCTACGACCGCCGCTTGAGTAACGGTGCCGGTAACGTGTGGGCCGGTGGAAAGCAGTGCCCGATTATTGGCAACGTTTGCATGGACATGAGTATGATTGATGTAACAGGGGCAGAGGTTCGGGCCGGCGACCCGGTTGAACTGATGGGTGAGCATATTCGCCTGACTGACTTGGCTGGGTGGATGGGAACCATTCCGTACGAAGTACTCACCGGCATTTCGCAGCGCGTTCGCCGGGTGTATGTTCAGGAATAGTGTGGGCGCAATTTAATCGGTTTGTTTTAGCGCGTTTAATCGGGTGGCATCCATTTTTTCTGGAGGCAAATGCACGATTTTAATTATCACCGCCAAAATATTTTTGACAATTTTAAGTTGAAGAAATGGTGTACCCGCATATGATGACAAGCCAGAGAAACACAATTTGTGCTGCAATGAAACGAACATGTTACTCCGAACACAAACACGAAGCGAAAACAATTTCCAGCAACATGTGAGTTTCATCAGACAGTTAAAGAACAAATTATATCTGATGAAAAAGATTTTTGTATTTGCCTGTACGGCATTGGTACTTTTTGCCTGTAACCGCAACCCATTTAAAGTCGATTTGTCGGGCTCCAACATCAGTTTTAGCTACGAGCATTTTGCCGACGATTTATTTGCCATCCGGAACGATGTACCTGGCGGTTTGCCGGCTCTCGAAACGCGATATCCCGAAATTTTGCCCCTGTTTGCAGGAAGTGTTATTACCATTGGCCTGCCCGGTGACTCGGCTTTTACCGAGCTGCTGCAAAGTTTTGTACAAGATACACTGATGAACTCGGTGAAGGAACAAGTGGACGAAAAGATTGATCAGGACAAACTGAAAACCGACTTGGAGCAGGCTTTTCGTTATTACCACTATTATTTTCCTAATCGCGTAGTACCCACGGTTTTTGGCTGTGTGAGCGGGTTTAACCAATCGGTGATTATGACGGATAGTTTAATGGGTATTGGATTGGACAAATACCTGGGGCGCGATTGCGATTATTACCCGCGGTTGGCTATTCCCAGGTACCAGCGAATGAATATGCACCCGAACAAAATTGTACCCGATGCCATGTATGCCTGGACTTCGACCGAGTTTCCGTTCCAAGGTTACGGCCCTCACCTGGCCGATCGGATGATTTACGAGGGGAAGCTGCTTTACTTGCTTGATGCTCTTTTGCCCGAAACTCCCGACAGCCTTAAAATTGGCTTCACCCAAACCCAACTCGATTTTTGTCGCGAAAAAGAAGCGGCTATGTGGACTTACCTGGCTCAGCACAAACTGCTATTCTCAACCGAGCGAATGGACATTAAACGCTACGTTGACGATTCGCCTTACACATCAAGTTTTACCGACCAATCGCCGGGGCGCACCGGGGCTTGGTTGGGCTGGCAAATTGTAAAAACGTATATGAAAAGGCAACCCGAGGTTACTATCCCGCAGTTGCTTGATGATAAGGACACGAAAAAAATACTGAACAGTTCGGGCTACCAACCAGAATAGAAGAAGTGATCAATGGTCAGTAGCAGTGAGCCGTTACCCGATGTTTCGGGGAGCAAAAGGCAAAGTCGCAAAAGAAATAAACCAACAAAGATTAAAAGGAAAACTTACTCTTCGCCGATCTGCCCAGTGTGTCTATGTGGTTCTCCCAAAAAAAGCTTAATCCCACTTAATGCGGTAGCCAACGTTCCATTCAATTACATCGGCCACGGTGAGGCGGTAAGCGCGAACCAGCAGACCCAGGTAAACATCGTTTTTAAAATGGTATTTCAACCCAACTTTTTGGTAAATAAGCGGCTGTTCGGTGTCGAAGTGTTTGCGCAATGCGTAAAATCCGAGGTGCGAGGCAATGGACAAACGATCGATACAAAACTCGTAGGTTCCGTAAATGCCCAGTTTCATGTGGTCGGGCCAGTAGGTTGAGCGCATGAGCTCGGGAATGCCGTCGGGGGTATTGTTGTTCACCTTCAGGTTGCCCTGGTTGTCGTAAGTCAGGTCGAAACCAGCTCCCCATTTGTTTTTCCAGGTTACCTGTTTCAGCCAGGCGGCCGAAAAGTTTACTACTGTAAATGAACCTACTGCGCGCAGATCGCCATTTGTCGGATTTTTATACATCTCCTCTTTCACCCCGGCTCCCAGTTGGAGCGCCACTTCGTAATGTTTCGGGTAAGCGGGCTGGGGCTGGCGTACAAACATCGGTTTATCGCGTAAACTGTAATTCAGTTCAACAAAAGGCGAAACCAGGTTGATACCTGCATTGGGCTTTTTCATCGCCCCATTGGAAAAATGCGTAAAGCCGAAACCGGTTTTCAATTGCCAGCGCGGGGTCAGGTTGTAGCTGTATACCAGCGAAGCATCAATATAAACCGTTTTACGCGAACCAATAGCCAGGTTGAACGGATTGGTGTCCGAATCGTAGGGCCTCCAATTGTAAGCCATGCCAAAACCAAGCTCGTAACCAAATGCCGAACGCGGCCACCGTTTCAGAGGCATTCCTAAAAAACCGTACAAGGCGGCCGGGTAGCCCAGTTCCTTCGAGTTAAAAAAGTTGGCGTTGTAAAACGATACGCCGTAATAGGGGAAGTTCAGAATATGATGCCATTCTTTTTGTCCGCTGGTTTGTACGCCATAACTAAATGCCAGCGATTGGAACGAATTGATAGGGCTGCCTTTTTGGTTTTCTCCCCTTAAAAAGTCGTTGGTTTCGAGCACCCAACCCGCATGGTAACGGGTTGACAAGAAGCTGTAATTACGCAGTTCTGTCTTGGTCGTATCGGGTTTGAACAAGGACTTTAGAAGTTCGGTGGCAGAAGCTTCGGGTTGTAAATTGAAAATAAAAAAGAGAATCACGATGACTCGAATTCTTAAAAACATAGCAGAAAGTTGACTGGTCGTATTTAAATTGACGGTCAAAGCTATGAAATTTGCCCGTTCCGATAGGGTTGAAACCGGACAATAAGGTGCCGCGAACCTGTATGTTTAACAAATATACAACATTCGGTTGTTTGGTTGTTCGCACAAAAAATTACTTGTTATATGCCAGATTAAATGCTTGTTAAGAAAATGTTTGGACGGTGGTTTTCAAAATAAACCCACTGCTGTGAATGTTCTTAATTTCAATATTCGGGTCGTCCGACAGGTATTTGCGTAACTTGGTCAGGTAAACATCCATGCTGCGGGCTGTAAAATAGCCATCGTCGCCCCAAATTTTTTTGAGTGCCGTTTCGCGTGGCAACAAGTCGTTTTTGTATTCAACCAGCAGTTCCAGTAACCCGGCTTCTTTGGGCGACAATTGTTGTTCAACCCCGTTTCGGCTGATGCAGCGCTTTTGCGTGTAAAACCGGTAGCTCCCAATTTCGAGCACTTCTGCAAGGGGCTTCTCCGGTACCCGCCCACGGTTCAGGATGGCGCGGATTTTACACAAAAGCACTTCGGTATCGAAAGGTTTAGTAACGTAGTCGTCGGCACCAACTTCGTAGCCCATCAATACATCTTGTTTCAAGGCTTTTGCAGTTAGAAAAATGAAGGGAATATCGGCGTTTTGCTTGCGGATTTCGGTACCAACAGCAAAACCATCCACATTTGGCAACATTACATCGAGCAGGCAAAGCTCGAAGTTTCCCACCCGGAAGCGGTCAACGGCATGTTTGCCATCGTCAACCCAGGTCACCTCGTAGTCGTTCAGTTCGAGGTACGATTTCAGGACCGCCCCGAAGCTCAAATCGTCTTCGAGCAAAAAAATGGATGATCGTGTTTTTTTCATTTGTATATTTTTTCAAAATCGATTGTGCAATTTTCGTATCAACGATTGTATTTCAAGTAAGTGCCCAACGCATGGAATAGCCATAAATATTCATTTTTGAAACTAGTCCTTCGTGTCTTTGTGGCTTCGCGTTTATTTCTTTGTCGGCGGCCACTAAACTTTTCTAATGTTATTCGCGAACAAAAGGCAAAAACACCTCGAACCGGCTGCCTTTGCCTGGTTCACTTTCAACCGTAACTGAACCTTTATTGGCTTCGAGTACGGCTTTTACATAACTTAGTCCTAAGCCAAACCCCTTTACATTGTGTATATTACCGCTTGTTTTCCTGTAAAAACACTCAAATATTTTCGATTGTACTGCCCGGCTCATACCAATGCCTTTATCGGTCACGGTAAGCACCACCCCTTTGGGCGTGCTCCGGGTCGAAAGCTCGATTTGGGGTTTGTCGGGTGAGTATTTATTTGCGTTGTCCAGCAAATTATATATCAGGTTGGCACAGTGCACCCTGTCAGAAGTTACAATCGGGTTTGTAGGGTCCAGGTTTATTTTCAAACGGCCGCCCCGCTTTTCAACCTGTAACCGAATGCTTTCGGTCACCTCGTTCACCAGTTCATTCAAATCGAGCGGTTCCCAGCAGAATTCAAATTCTTTTTTATCAAGCCGGGCAATGGTTAAAATATCTTCTACCTGCCGGTTCATGCGGGTATTTTCTTTTTTTATCATCTCCACAAAATAGCCCAACTGCAGCGGATCGTGCATTACTTTTTCATTTAAAATTGAATCGGCCGCTACCGAAATGGTTGCAATCGGGGTTTTAAATTCGTGGGTCATGTTGTTAATGAAATCGGTTTTCATCTCCGAAACCTTTTTCTGCCTCAGTATAAACAGGATGCTGAGGGTGAAGGTGAGCAAAATGATGAGCGAAAACAACAATGATGCCGCCAGCAACCAAATGACTGATTTGTAGATGAAGCTGTTTTGCGATGGGAAGAATACATGCAATTTGCTGTT